>JBAZNJ010000001.1:0-376331 GCA_041649315.1 Patescibacteria group bacterium
GACAGTGTTTTTTTTACCATATTGTTCAACTAGTTTAACTTTGTTTTTTATTCTAATTTAATATTACGACAAATATGGTATTTTCACCAACTATTTTTGACCATTAAACCAAAAAAGCATTGGTGAACCAATGCTTTTTAGGTCTATTTTTAGCTCTATAAATCATTAAAAAATCTTTTCTGCCTCCCTGGCTATCCCGGCTAAACGCCATGGCCGCAAACTGATAACTGTCGCGATTTCAATCGCATCTCCGCCAGCCGCCTTAACTTGCCAAACCGCTTTTTTTGACATGATTCCACCGCTGACTTTAAGCGGAATGTCAATTCCGGCTCGTCGAACGCTCCGAATTTTTTTTATGACTAAAGGGAAAATTTTTCGGCCGGATAAAGCCCCGCCACCATATTTAGCTAAAGGGGAGCTTCGCCGCCACCAAAATTCTTTCTTCCAATTAATCCCCGGACTCCCCCATTTAATCGTGTTGGAAATGGTTATAATGTCACAAAAATTACGTTCCCAAATCCGCCCGATTAACTCATTCGGACAAAAAATGTTCACTTTCAAATCAACCAGAATATTGTATTTTTCTCTCAATACCCAGAAAAGCTGTAAAAGTCCTTCTGCTTTTTCAATCAAATCATCCGTCTGGTGCTCAGTGTTCGGACAAGACAAATTAATTTGGAGCCAAATCGGCGCCTGAAAATTCTTATGAGCGACAAGGTTCTGCATAACTTCAACAAAGTCCCGGGTTTCCTGAATCATCCCCTCCAAGTCCTCATGCACGGGCATAAAAGATATGGCAAAAGGAATTTTTATATTTTGCCATTGATTTCTTTCAACCAAACAGCGCAAACCCGGACCGCTCAAACCGACAGCGTTAAGCATTATTCCTTTAAGTGGATAAATTTTGATACAGTCAGGAAATAAGTCAATCGGCGTAAAATCATCCGGCCGTAGAGATAAATTTCCTTGTCGGTAATTAAGAGTTGTTGTTTCGGCAACAAAACTTAATTTTTCGAGTACTTCTTCAAAATGAGGAAATACTAATTTATATAAATCATGATACCAATACCCCTCGCCAAACCAACCGCGCGCACCAGCCGCAGCGACTACTTTAAACTCAATTCCTTTTATTTCCATTACTTATAATTTTAGTTAATATATTCATTTTTTAAGGTTCAAAGACCTTCAAACTACTTTAATTTATTTTAAAACAAAAATCAAGGCATGATTGAAATCATCCAGTAAAGTAACCCTATAATAATAAAATAGCCAAAACTAAGCCCGCACCTATTCAAAACAATCCCCCTTTTAATCGTCCGCGCGCCGCTTTATAACCCGGACAAGTTCGGGCAACAAGCGCCCAAAAGCGCGGCGAATGGTTAAATTCCCGAAGATGACAGAGCTCATGGATAATTACATAATCCCGGGCTGGGGCCGGCAAATCAAGTAGGCGATAACTAAAATTAAGGTTCCCTTTTTTTGAACAACTACCCCAACGGGTGGTCTGATTTCGGATAGCGACCTTATTATATTTAAACCCATAAAAATTATTAAAATGCTCCAGGCGCTCAAAAACTAGGGCGCGAGCTTCTTCTCGGCGCTTCAGGTAATCAGACCGACGATTCGCGCTATTCGTTACCATAGCCGAAGATGAAGAAAAATTTTTAAAATGATTAATTTTTTTAATAATCCATCGCTCTTTTTCCCGCATAAACCGCTCAACAAAAAACTCGCTCAAAAAGCGCGGTTTAGTAACAACTAAGCAGCCGTCGATTTTAACCGATAGGCGCAAATGCCGCGCCCGCGGATTAGTCCGCAAGACATACTCTAGCGATCGGCCGGCAATAATAATCTTTTTAGTTTTCTCTTTTATTTTCATGCTAATGAAATTATGCGTTAAAAACCGAAAAAAGACAAATAAAAACCCGCCCATTGACGACTTGAAATAAAAATTATAGATTATTAAGATAAATAAACGTCCATTAAAAACTAAAAATATAAGCCATGAAAACAAAAATGAAAATAATAATCTATAATCCGCAACAATTCGATTTGGTCTTTTCTATCGCGGCCATCAGCGAACAAGCGGCAAAAGATTTAGTTATCGCTATCCCGACCGAAACGGCTGACCTAAATAACCCTAATTTTTGGCGCAACCAAATCCCGGTAGCCAAGGAAGCTTATGTTGAAATGAGCTACTATGAAGATCCTGACGAACCAGACGAAGATTATCCGGAAGATGATTTTGATGAAGATTATGAGGATGATCTCATGGATGACGATGGTGAAGACGATGGTGAAGACGATGATGGAGATTATATTGATAATCCTCCAAGCGAAATTACGCTTCTGGAAAAAATCAAACAAGCGCCGCTTTATATCCTCGGTCTTGGTCCGGAAGAAGATTCCGACGTCCCGTCTTTCTTTAATTTCTTTGACCAAAACGAAGAACGAATCGTGCTATGGATCGACGACCATGACTGGAAACCGGAAGAGCTTAAATATCTTAAGAATAAAATCCGAGTGCTTAAAGATGAAAGCTACTTAGAAAACTTAGAACAATTCGGATATACTCCGCCGGACGGCTGGAAAGATATGGAAATAATGATGCTCACCGGTGAAGAAACCTATGCGCCGCTCATTATTCGCTGGCGCAAAGCGCTCTTAATCAGTTTAATCTTAGTTAATAATTTAGATGACTCCCGTCATTTGTCTGATACTTTAATGAATATAGTTACTGAATTACTAACCGAAGAGCTGAATGAAGAAATCGAAAAGCTGTGCGCAATTTTCCCGGATATGGAAGAATCGACCGAAGCGGCTATGGAAGAAATTTCTCTCAAATCAGATTTTTTTTCTTTATCTACTGATAACGGAATAGAAGTCGCACTCTTTGATTTAGGGGAAATAAAAGCGTATATCGATCTCTTAAAAATCATCGCTGTAGCTAGAAAGAGTCATGATAATGTCGTGCTATATTATACCATTTACGGCCACCCGAAGATAATCATAGCGACGAAAGATCCGGCTATTTCCGTGTCCGATATTCAAAAAGCTATCGATTGGTGCTTAAAAGATTTAAATCTTGATAAGGTAACCATGTTGCGCCTGATAGATGGTGAACTGGTTTATCAGACCAAAAAAAATCGAGCGCGAGCGGCGAAGAAAAAATTTAAAAAAATAGCAACCATAAAAGCCTGATGAAAATCAGGCTTTTTTATTATCAAGGGGTTGCAGGGCTCTGAAAGCCGCACTAATATAAATAGCTTAATATTCTACCGCCGCTTCCTGCTCAACTGACCACAGGCGGCCGAAATCTCCCCGCCGAAACTCATTCTAACTGTCACCGGCACGCCCTTGGTTTCTAAAATTTTCTTAAATTCTTCAATTCGCGTCCGCTCCGAAGATTTGAATTTCCCGGCTGTACCAATTGAATTATACGGAATAAGATTAAGAAGATAAAGCGGACGGTGCAGTAATTCTACCAAAGCCAGCGCGTCGTTATCCCGATCGTTTACGCCTTTAATCATCAAATATTCAAACATTACCCGGCGGCCGGTTTTATGGATATAATCATCAACTGCTTTGAAAATTTCCTTAAGCGGATATTTTTTCGCAATCGGCATTAATTCCTGACGCAAAGCGTCATCTGGCGCATGCAAAGAAATTGCTAAATTCATCTGGAGCTTCTCTCCGGCTAGACGCTTAATCCCGTCCGTCAAACCGGCGGTTGAGACCGAAAGGCGCCGGGCACCGATATTGAGCGTTTCCGGATTATTCAAGAACTTCGCCGCTTTAATAAATTCAGCGTAATTTAAAAAGGGCTCACCCATGCCCATAAAAACAATATTGTCAATTTTTTCATGCGCATTTTCTTTTTTCAGATAACGCGCCCAAAAAATAACCTGCTCCACGATTTCTTCGGCTTTAAGATTGCGCTGAAAGCCGGCGGCGCCGGTCGCGCAAAAAGTACAGCCGAGCGGACAACCAGCCTGAGAAGAAATACATACTGTACAACGTCCGGCCGCCGAGCCGGAACCGCGTTGACGGATTAGAACGGTTTCAATTTTCTCTCCGTCTTCTAAAGTAATCAGGGCCTTCTCACTTTTTTGGTCGCCTGTGCTTTTAAAAATCTTTGCCTTAATCTCTAAGGGGCATTCAGCCGCTAATTTCTCTCGCAAAGCTTTTGATAAATTAGATGCTTCGTTCCAATTAGAAATATAATCCTGGAACAAGGCCTGATTAATCTGCTGCCAACGAAATTTTGGTTCTGCGGCTAAGATTTTTGATAATTTAGAAATATTCATAAATTAGAATTCATTAATTATTAACCTTTTAACAGGACTATCACCATAAGCCGTTTTTACCCTATTCCCAATATTTTGGTAAATTTATGCTCAAAAGAGTCCTCAACGATAATCTCATTATTTCTTTTTTAACACAATCCTGACTATCTCTCCCCGAGCCGCGGTCCGCAGCGGCGGCCCCCAAGTGCCGACTCCGGCGTTAACAATAAGCGAAAAATCCCCGGCGGAAAACAGGCCATAACCATAACCCCGATGCGTCCATTTAGCCACGAGGTTAAAAGGAAAAAGCTGACCGTCATGGGTGTGACCGGAAAGCTGGAGATCAATTTCCGCCCGCTTGGCTAACTCAATATTTTTCGGCGCATGGAATAAAAGCACGCTCGGCTTCCGGCGATCATAGCCAACCTGACGCAAAATAGCCTCTTCAAGATCAAAATCGCGATTAAAAGAATAGTTGATTCCAATAATCTGCAAACCGTCCACGACTGCCATCTTATTATCCAAAACCCGGATTGGACTGCCTTTAAGCAAAGCGACCACCCGATCAAAACCAAGATATAAGTCATGATTGCCGAAAGCGTAATAAATGCCCCGCGGCGCTTTTAAATTTCGAAAAGATTCATGAAGCCAGGAAAAATCCGCTTCCATGCCGTCAAAAAAATCGCCGGTGATAAAAACTGCTTCCGGATTCAATTCATTGATCTTCTTGACTAAGCGCGCTAAAAAATTATCTCGATACACCGGGCCGAGATGGACATCGGAAATCTGAACCACGCTCTTGCCGTCCCAAGCATCCGGCAAATCTTTGATTCTAACCTCATATTCCTTAACGCGCGGCGACCAGGCGCGCCAAACGCCGAAGAATGTAAGGGCTAAAGTGCCGGCGATAAACAAAGTTCTTAGAAACAAACTGGAAAAATTAAAATCAAAATTAAAGGCCACAACCTTTAAAACTAAAATTATAGTGGCCAGCACGCCGGAATTTACCAATAAGCCGATCCATAAACCGGAAAAAATATAATACCAACGGGTGAAAAAATTATCTTTTTTATGGATTAAGTAAGAAGATAAAAGGGCGCTAATAAATAAAAAAGTTATAACCGCAGCCGCGCCAGCTTCACTGGCCGAAGAGCTGATCTGGAAAAAAATTATCAACAAATACCAAAATAAAACATGGCCGGCTAAAAGAACAAGCCCGGACAAAGCAAAAAAAATTAACTGCATCATATAATAACAAAAATATTTAAATCTTTATCTTAATCAGGCGCCCCATCATCCCCTGATAAAACTCTAAATTATTCAAGCTCGCCAGGCGTGGGCCAAGGGGGTCGCCGGTTTTAAATAAATGATGCAGATAAGCGCGGGAGTGGCAGTGCAATTCCGGCAAGGCGCTCTTGGCGTTAATTGCTTTTAAATCAACGGCGAAGCGGGCGTTATTAATATTTATCGTCTGATATTTGAAAGGCGACCGGGTGGTTCCGGCGGCAATAAATAATTTCCCGTGCCTCCCCTCCCGCGTTGGAATCACGCAATCAAACATATCCCAGCCCATACGCGCGCAACGGACAATATCTTCCGGCGTACCGATGCCGAGCGCGAAGCGCAGAGCGTCCGCCGGGATAAAACCGGCCGTCCGCCGTAAAACCTCGCCTAAGAATTTTCCCTCCTTATCAACCGGCCGGGCGCCAAAGCCATACCCGTCAAAACCGATCTTAACGAGCTCGCGCGTACAATATTCACGCAAATCAATTTCCGCCCCGCCTTGAATTACCGCAAAAAGCAAAGGACGCTTTCGACCGGATAAACGATATTTTTTCAACTGTTTCTCATATTCAAGCTTGCAACGTTTCGCCCAGGCAATTGTCCGCGCCACGGCTTTTTCTAAATCCGGTCGGGAAAATTCATTCGGCGGGCAGTCATCAAGACAAACCATCATATCCGTGCCAAGCGCGAATTGAATCTGAATCGATTTCTCCGGCGTGAGCTCATGCTTTGCACCGTCAAGCGGCGAACGGAAAACAACCTTATCGTCGCTAATCTTGCCCATGCCGGGATTACGATGAATAAGAGAAAAAACCTGATAACCACCGGAATCGGACAAAAGCGGGCCGGACCAATCCATGAATTTATGGATGCCGCCGGCTTTTTTTATTATCTTCAGGCCCGGCTGTAAATAAAGATGGAAAGTATTAACGACTAAAGCCGCGGTGCCGGTCCGGCACACCGATTCATTATCAAGAACTTTAACAAAACCGCGCGTCGCGTCCGGCATAAAAAATGGCGTCCGCAAAAAACCATGCGCGGTTTTAAGCGTTCCCTGACGAAGATTCGGCTTATGGATCTTACTGATCTTGAACATAAAATTTTCCATTCTCTACTGTACAACCCCTGAATTATTCAAACCGGCAATATCATCATCCTCAAGCTTCGTGGTCTTAGCACTGGTTTTTTTAATAATCACATCCTTGGTTTCTATATCCGTGGCGCTCACGGTCGAGCCGGACGATAAAACTAAAATCTTATTACGATCGGACTCAAGCGGAGTAATACTAATATCAAATTCCGCGTCCGCCCGATAAACGGATAAGGGCAAACGACCGATTTCCCAGATTATCTGCCGGCTCGCGTCGTCATAATAAATCGACCCGACATTTGTTTCTCCGTTTTCCCAAATAACATAATCCGGCAAATCAAAGACCGCGCGCGCTTCTGCAAGTTCATGAAGATTATTTTCAACTGTCCAATAAACCCGGAAGCTTGTTTTCTGACCGACCTGCGGCGGCAAAGGCCCGGCCCCGACCGGCAAATTATTATCGTTAAAATAACGAATCCGTTCACTTAACGATAAATCACTATTGATCCGACTCGTAATCGTATTGCTCTTATTATCCTCTCCCTTGACCGGATTATTATTAACGCTATATTGGCCGTAGGCACTGATCTTTAAATCTTTAGAATAATCACCATCCTTAAAAGGCGCGAGTGCGAGAGAAAAATCAATCGTTCCTTCCTGGCCGGGTTTGATTTCCGTTAAAGCCGGAATCTCATTCTTCGTCCAAATTATCGATTGATTACCGACTTGGCCGCCGCGACTATTCTGGAGAGAATACCAATCCAGAAAATCGCCTTTAACCGCCGCCAATATCACTACATCATTGAAAGTCGTAATGCCGCGGTTCGCGTAACTTAAAGAATAATTAAGGGACTGGCCGAAGTTAACCGCGCCATCGCTTTTTGATCCATTTAAAATCAAGGTTAAATTTAAATCACTATCTACTAATTCCGGCTTGAAGCTCTTTTCCCAAAAAACATAGCTTTGGCCGTCGGCTAAACGCTTTTCTAAACGAACCTTTATTTCTAAATCATCCAGACGCTGGCCTACGCGATAGCTTAAAGGAATTTCTTGACGCCCGGTTCCCATCTTTAGGCCGCTAACCTGCCAACTCGTTCCCGTGCTTTTACTGACCGTAAATTCTTCGGAAGCCGGATTTTCAAATTCAGAATCATTATTTTTTGACTTGGCATCATCATCCTTTGACTCAGAATTATTATTTGCTGTTTCTTCCTCGCTTCCTTCTTCTTCAATTTTCCCCGTTTCCCCGTCTCCTTCTAAAACCACTTCCGCGCTCACTTCCGCCGGCACAGAAAAGGCCAAATTAAAAGCACCTAAATAATTCTCCCCGATCTCCGAGAATATCAAAGTCATTTCATTGTCCTGATTTAAAAAAGCAGTTTTAGAATAAACAAGATCCAGGCGCCAGCCCGGCCCGGTCATTAAAGTAGAAGCCGAGGACTCTTTAGTGAATTGGCTCGAAAAATTACCCGGCAAATAGCTTAAACGGCCAGAAATAAGATTAATTGAATCCGGACGGGCAATAATCCGGCCTTTAATTTCTAAAATTTTAGATTCGTGTGGCGCTAAATCAGTTAAGTCCCAACCATAATTCCCGCTCACCGGATTCTCGGAAGCGGACTCAAAAATAAAATTCTCCGGATACTGGATTTCCAGGCGCAAATCCGATAAAACATATTTAGTCGGGTTGCGGTATTCAACTTTATAAGAAAATTCTTCGCCGGCTAAAATAGCTTCCGGCGCTGTAATCTTAAAATTCAAAGCGCTCACATCATTATCACCGCCAAACCAATAAGAATAAGCGAAATAAGCGGCCAGGCCGAGCAAAGCTAAAAGCAAGAGGCGACGCAGGAGCCGGACAAAAAACGGCACGCGTTTTTTTACCTTCATTTTTTTAACATCAACCGGGTCGCCGTCTTGACCGGAATAGAACTCGGACAAATTTGATTCAATTTCCTGATCACGCGCCTCATGCCGCACCACGCGTTCAAAATTAACAACTTCCCTTTCGGTCGGCACCGGGCGCTCCACAAAAGAAGATAGATTAGAGGCCTCTTCCCGGCCGACTTTTAAAATTTTTCTGACTTTTTTTTCTGGCATATGCTTTAATTAAATATTTAATTTTTAATCTTTTAATAAGATAACCCAATACTTATCCGAATCTAAATCCGTTTCTATTTCCCAACCGGTCTCGCCTGGTAAATCTTCCGGATGGCGCCAGAAAATTTCCTGATCGTCCGGAAAATAAAGGCGGCTGGAAAATCCTGCCGGCTTGGCGCCCGGCTGTTTCTGGACTAATAAAGAATAAGGGCGTAATCTTCCGTTTTCCGGATTAAGCCAATTATTTATCCGTTCCGCCCAGCTCCCTTCTTGATCGGACTCAAGCGCGAAAAAATTAAACGGCAAACGATATTTCAAAATAACTGTTTCACTGCCGCCCGGATCAAGCATCAGCCAATTAGCAAAAACCGTTTTCCCGTTTTCCGAATAAATCCGCGTGCCGGAATCCGAATCAGTTTTTGCGGCCCGTTCCGCCGCTAAGAGCGGAATCTCTTCCCAAGAATCTTCCGGCCGCTCCAATAAATATTCTGGATCCGGCGCGCGCCAACCCGCCGAACTTAAAAGCTTGCTACCAGCCGGAACATAAACGCGGAGCCAATCAACATTGCGGACGCCAGTCAAGGGCTCATTTTTTACCCCGCGATGCGTCCGAGTAATGGATAAAGTATTTATAACCACGCCTTCACTATCAACTTCGCTCACTAACTTTATTTCATCATCAATAACCCGATCCGTTTTTTGACCGGCGATATTAGTGTTCACGACCATTAAATAATCACCGGCCGTATCTTTTACTTCACCCGCCCAATTCCGTTCGGACATTTCCGCTCTCAACGCCGGATCAGAAAAATAGAACAGAATTTGTTTTTCGGCCATGTTTTTTTCAAAAATCGAAACAATCTTCAATAAGTTTTCCGGACTTAACTTCTGCGGCAAAATTTCCAAAATCTTAACCATCAAATCGCCGATGATTTTCTTCGGCTTATTTTCCGAATTGATTTCTAAACCCTGTTCCAAGGGCAAGTCGGTCGCTATTTTATCAGGTAATTCATTTTCTAATACATTAAACAAATTTGTTTTTGATCCATCAGGCAAATCAATTTCTAACCCGCCAGAGTAGCCGGATTCCGCAATATCTCTTTTTTCCGGCAATTCCGACTGAGTCACATTCAAGCCCGCCGCCAGTTCCGGATGGCTTTTAGCTAAATTATCTTTTTCCGTAATCATCTGGACCGTTTCCCAAAAATTATCCGCGTCAATTGTTAAGCCGTATTCCGCCATCAAATCGATCGGCCCGCTTATTTCCAATAAACCCTCAACCACCGTCGGGGTCAAGCCGATAACGCCGTCAACGCTCGGCCCGTCGCTCTTCTCATAAAACCACATTAAATTTTTCGCCGTTGTCGGCCAATCCGGCCACCAATTCGCATCCCAAAAATGCCATAAAGGATTAACGAGCCAAAGCGGCTCCGGCGCCGCGACCCGAATATTTTTCAAACCGGCTTCCGTATCATAAGATCCACCACCCGGAACTTCTAAATTACGAATCTTCCCGTCGCGCAGATCAACTAAAGCATAACTGCCTAAAAACCCGCCGCTCGCTCGCAATTCCGCGTTATTCTGGAAAACCAATAAATATCTTTTATCCCGACTCAATCCTAGAATTTCTTTTAGTTTATCACCGGCCGAAACAAAATTATCAAGATTATCCGCGAGCGCCGCGCTTCCCTGACTTAAAAAATCAAATTTTTCCCGATAAGCGGACGGAAGATTATCCGGATTAATCTTAGCAATAACCTTTTCTAACTCCCGGGCGTCTTTAACCGCCGCCCGGCCGTAAAGCAAAAATTGATCCAAGGAATCAGAAAAATTATTTTCATTTTTAGCAAACTCCGCTTCATTGGACTCCGCGGCCGTCGGGTCTAAAATGGAAATTTTTTCAAAATTATCTTTTCCAAAATCCGCCTTGAACAAACTATCAGTCGCCAAAACTAAATTACGCCCCAAAGATGAGGCCAGGGCGCCGGCCGTTAAAAACTTTTTACTTTCAGCCGCCATTTTCACTTCCGGATTACCGGCTAAAGACGCTAAAGACAGAATCGCGTCATTAATTTTACCTAATTCCTCTTGGGCCGCTAAGAAATCAGCGCTCGCCGCCTGGAAATTAGAATCCGCCCCGCTTAAATCCCAACGGTTAATCGAATCAGCGGCCGCGAACAGATTATTAACCGCCGCTTGCGTCTGGTTTTTTATTTTCTCTTCAAGCTCGCTGAAATGGAGAAAGCCAAAGCCGGATAATATCTTAAGAGGGACGATTATTAGTAATAAAATCGCAGCAAAAGATAAAAGCGAACGATAAGGGCCGAGGGATCCGGAATCTTTTTTAGTTTCCGTCTTTACCCGGGAAGAAAAAACCTGGCTTACCCAGCCCCGCCGCGGCCGACAAAAACGCGCGAAGCGTTCCTCTCGCCGCCGCATAATTTCCCGGCGCCGGCGCGAGGCTGGCCGGAAGAAAAAAAATCTCTTAACTTTACGCTTCCGGCTATTTTTAATCAAAATATTCAAATTAGAAAAAAATCCTTTTAATCTTTTGCCTGAAAACCAAGATTTCCTGACTAAAAACGGCTTTGGTTTAAAAATATCTTTTAGAAAAACCCGCTTTTTTTCTTGCGATTCCCTAAAACCGGTTAAGATACGGCCGCCAAAAAAACTCTTCGGCTTCTTTGCTTTTAAAAACTCAAAAGAAAAAGATTTCCGAGATTCTAATCCCTTTTTCATCTTTAAGCCCTGGAAAAGATTCTGAAAAAGATTCCGAAAACCTGAAGTCTTAAATGATTCATCTTTTATTCCCTCCGCTTTATTCCGGGCCGTGGCAATCGCTTTCAAATCCACGACAAAAGCGGAAGGATTCGCCCCCGGAGAATTAAAATTATCAGTTTTAAATTCTTTTTTCCTTTCCATCTAACTAATTAAAATTATTTATAAACTTATTTGTTTTTTTCTCTTAAAACTTCCTGATAGATTTCCAAGGTCTGCCTAGCGCATTCCCACCAGCTATATTTCTTAACCTGTTCCCGGCCGCGGGCAATCAACTCATTCCGCAAATTTCCGTCTTCAAGTAATAACCGAATCTTAAACAACATATCTTCCTGGTCTTCCGGATTAAAATATAAGGCTGCATCGCCCAAAATCTCCGGCAAGCTCGCCCGATTCGAACTCGCGACCGGACAACCCTTAGCCATCGCTTCTAAAGGCGGCAAACCGAATCCTTCATATAAAGACGGAAAAACATAAGCGCGAGCGGCCGCATAAAAAATCTCTAACTGAGCATCCGGCACATAGCCGGGAAAGATTACCGGACTTTCCGGATCACCCGCCCGCCATAAATTTAAATCTTTTGCCGCTGCCCGAACCCGTTCATAAAAATAATCAATCTTGCCGACCAAAACCAAACGCAAATCCGGCCGCTCAAGACGCAAGCGGCTGAAAACTTCAAGTAAGGCCTCTAAATTCTTATGCGGATAAGCATTACCGACATAGAGCAAAAAATCTTTCGGAATATTATATTGAGCCAAGGTTTCACTACTATCTAACTTAGAAACGAATAAAGAATCGCGGCCCTTGGCTAAATTAGCTACTCCTTCGTAAGTAACTTTAATTTTTTCCGGCTTGATTTTAAATTGTTCAATGATATCGCACTTGGCATGCTCGGATACCGTGATTATCTTAAGCGAACGATGCAGGGCGGAAAATATTACCAAACGATAAACTAAATTCTTTAAAAAATAAATCCAATGCGACCGAGTCGTAGCGCGCAGGGTCGGAAAATGCGTTAAAATCAAATCGTGGATAGTAACCACAAAGCGTTTCGGCGCCAAAAGAGGCACGTTAAAATGAGGGAAATGAACCAAATCTAATTTTTCCCGCCAAAGATAAAAAGGGAAAAAAATCTGCTCTTGCCAGGAATACCAGCGAAAAGGAACTTTAACTTTTTTAATTCCCCTTCCTTCGGGAAATTCATCAAAATTATCCGGGCTCAAAAAAACTACATAATCAAAAACGCCGCGGCCGCTGACCGGCGGCGCCGCGTTCGTGATTTTTATGATATTATCAACCACTTCCTGGGTATAACGGCCTAATCCTTTGCCGATCGGCCCATAAAAGCGGGCGTCGATTCCTAAACGCATGTCTTTAAAAATAATAAGGTCTGAAAATATTTAGAAAAAAATAAAAATCAAAAAATCTCGGAATCCCACGAAAATATCCAAGCTATTCAACAAATGGCAGATTCGGCGGCGGTCCGGCAAGCGGAACGGTTAAATCATGCGGGGCACTCTTAGCCCCCAGGGTTTCAGTAACATTTTCTGGGGACTGTGAGGCCTGAAAAATATCCGGCAAGGGCGCGGCTTTTTCTTCGGCTAAAGGCAAAGAAGCCGGCGCGTCCGCTTTGCGGCCCGGCGCTTTCTGAACCATGGCCGCCTTAACATTCGCTTCAACCGGAAAATGCCAGACCGTCGCTAGTTCCTCAATATTATAAACCCCCGGATTCCGGCCGCGCGAATCAGAACGTTTTATATAAGCTTCGAAAATCTTCCGTTTCTTTTCTAATAGCCGCGATGCTTTTCGGAAATACTGAGCCTTAGTCATAGTCATGTCAACATCCGGCTTAAGATTATTAAGATCTAAAGAAGCAAACTGTTTCATAAAACCAACAATACCATTCGCGACTTTAGCCCTATTTATCACTTCCCGTTTCGCTACATAGACCATTCGAAATTTCGCTTCAAAGCCAAGTTTCGAGGCCTTGATCTGGATTCCCTCGACCTGACGCTTCTCACCCGGGGTCAAATCCATCATCGTCTTTGGCTTGTCTTCTTTCTTGTCTTTCGGCTCAATCTCACCCCAAATCGGATAAACAACTTCACTTAAATCGCCAAGCGCGCCGATAGCTTGCGCTCCTAACCCTTCCTTAGTCTTAACTTTGCGGCCGAAAATCTTATTGATTTCCTTTTCTGATTCCTTAACCCAATCAAAACCAATCGGAGTAACGATTACCTGGAACCATAACTGTTCGCCTTGGCGCAAAGAGCCGCAAAGATCCATTAAAGAAGCCATCGGGTCCTTGAACTGGGTCTCACTCGGACCCATCATATGTTCAAATTCCTGGTAGCATTTAATTGGATAAACCCAGGAATCTTTCTGAATAAACTCAACCCCCCAAAGATCATATTCCTCATTCGGGATATCACGCGGGATAGTTTCCGTATAATCGTCAACTTCCGAAATTTCCGCGTCCGGATACTGCGAATAAACCGAGGACTCTACTAAATTTCGGAATTCTATCGGCGTCCGGATTAAAAACTGCGTATAACCCTCTAAGCTAACAATCTCGTAGCTGAACGATTTCTGGAACTGGCCTTCAAACCATTTTTCAAAAAAATTAATTGAACCGTGCGCTCCGGCCAAATAAGTAAACATATTTTCAACCGCTTTCGGCGACTGCTCATTGCCACGCGGAATATCAACCGCTAACAGAATATCCTTATGTCCCTTTTCCCATTGCTGTCTAACCCAAAAAAGATAGACCTGTAGAGCCCCAGTTAAAAATACTATAGCGATTATTAACCACCCGAAATTACCCATAAAAACCCAAAACATCTGCTCGGGTGGCAGATTAAAAAAGCGGTCAATACTAGTGGTATTGATGACGATATCCATGTTAATATTTTATCATAAAGGCCGAAAAAAATAAAACCCGCTTTAGATAAAGCGGATTTTATTCTTATAGGATATTTTTATTGAATATTACCCATTATTTCTGCCATTCTTTCAGGCCATAAGTCCCTCGATTTACTAAGATATAGCGGCTATCAAGAATCAGTTCATTATGGACGGTCGCGGCATTAGCCTTTTTCTTATCAAATTTAATCTCATTGATCCGATCGGCGATATCGGTAAAATGAAGCGGCTTACCTTCATGCTTTAAAATCAAATAAATTTTATCATTAACCGTCTTTGGCTTAACTTCGCCCCAATTCGCAATTCCCCATTCGCCGTATCTATTCTGCTCCAAATTCTTAATCGCCTGCATTAAAGAATATAAAACTTTGTTGCTATTAATAAGCTCACCCCAATCCGGAAAAATTTTACTTTTAAAAATCGGGGTAATATCCGGGTCATAACTCAATTTAAACTTTTCCTGATTCTTATTATAATTATCAAGCTGTTTCAGAAGTTCAAGTAATTCTTCGGTCGTAAAGGTTTTCTTTAAGGAATCAACTTTATTAATCAAATCCTCGGCTAATTCTTCCAAATGCGGCGTTTCCTCGTTCCGGATTCGGAAGGAAGGATGAAACTTACCTGAACCTTCGACTAATTCTAAATCCTCGTTCATCATTTTAGACAATAAGAAATTAAAATGATTACGATATTTCAAGCGATTGCTTTCATAATCCGGACTATCAACATTATTCTCATTATTTATTTCCAAACAAATAACCGTTAAAATATCTAAAAGATAATCGCGCCGAACCAAGCCGCCGTGATTTCTTAATAAATCCTTGACCGTATCTCTTAAGGAGCCCAAAGAGGTTTCTATATTTTCTAACTTTTTAATCTTTTTAATGCTGGCCGACTCAATCTGGCGCACCCGTTCCCGGGTTAATTTATGCAAGCCGCCGATCTTTTCTAGAGTTTCTCCCTTGTCACCTTTCAAACCAAAACGTCGGGATAAAACATCTTTCTCCCGCTCTAAAAGATCATTGAATAAAGAATTAACGATATCAATCGCGTCAAGACGGATTAACTCCTCCTTCTTTTTTTCTTTAATCATCTTTTCTAATAAATTTTCCATATATTATATAAAACCTTTATTAATTCTTCTCTAATCTATCACATTATTTTACATTAGTCAATACCTGAAGAATCTTTAAAAATCCGATAGGCCAGGGAGTAATTTTTAAGATTAAATTGCTCTAATATAAGCGAAAAAATAAATATAAATAAAATTCTGATTATAATAACGCTCTGGCTCACTAAATTTTGACTTTTCCAGTGTTTAACATAAATTAGTAATTCGCTCAAGTGCGACCAGGAACGAACCTGGCGGCTTTTTTTAAAACGATCTTGAAGCGCTCGGAATAATCCGCGCCCGGAAGAGGCCGCCGTCCGATCGTGATAAATTAACGCGGTCGAAACAAGACGGGCAACGCCGCCGATACGATTAAGACGCAGGGCCAAATCGCAATCCTCGCGATACATGAAAAATCTTTCATCAAAATATTGTCCTTTTTCTTTTATTTTTTCTAAAGCGCTAAGCCGGAAAAGTCCAGCCGCCCCGGAAGCGGATATAATCTTCCCCGGCGCTAAGTGGTCATACTGACCTTCATCTTTCTCACCCTGGCCGAGATCTTTAAAGCGCAGGCCAATTTTCTGAATCAGGCCGCAAGAATCGATTATCTCGGTTCGCTGGTGGCCGGCAAAATCCCAGCGTCGGATTTTCGGCACGGCCACGGCTAATTCTTGGCTATCCGGACAATCGCTCGGACTATCTTTCCGGACTTTCTCGACCTCCATGGCCTTAACTAATTCTGAAATTGTTGCCGCGTCCAAGACCGTATCCGGATTTATCATAAAAAAATAACACGCGCCGTCCCGGACTGCCTGCTCAATCAAACGGTTATAGGCCCGACCGAAACCTTGGTTAATCCCATCCGCGGCCCGCTGATATTCAATCTTTAAACCAAGAGCCGAATTTTCGCGATTAAATCGATCAATTATTAATTCATTACTCTTATCGTTAAGCGGACTATTATCAAAAGCGTAAATCCGATACTCGCTCGTCGGTAAAAACTTTAAAGCGGCCCGCAAGCTCGGCAAAAACTCCGCCAGATATTGGGCGCTATTTTCTTTATAAAGAATAAATCCGACTGCTAATTCCATATTAAATTACCATCTTATCCGCCAATTTTTCTTTGGCGAAATTCTGGGCCTTAAGTAAGCTATCAAAAGTCCCGGCGTCAAGCCACTCTCCATTAATTAATCCGACCTCAAGCTCTCCTTTATCTAAATACCAGTTGTTAACATCAACGATTTCTAGTTCCCCGCGGGCGCTCGGCTTGATTCCTTTAGCGATTTCTACGACCCGCTTGTCATAAATATAAAGCCCAGTCACGGCGTAATCGCTTAAATATTCCTTGGGCTTTTCAACAATCTTTTCCGCCCGCATTTTTTCATCAAACTTAACGACGCCAAAGCGTTCCGGATCCGATACTCGCTTAGCGAAAACTTTCGCGCCGCCCTTAAAGCTTCTTATCTCTTCCGCCAAATCGTCCTCAAAAATATTGTCGCCCAAAATCATGGCCACATCCTCCTGGTCAATAAAATTTTCGCCGATAATAAAGGCCTGGGCCAATCCCTCTGGATGATCCTGGATTTCATAGGTAAACTTGACTCCAAATTCCTTCCCTGAACCGAGCAGATTAAGATAATCACCGGCCCGTTCCGGCGCCACGATAATTAAAATTTCCTTAATACCCGCTTTAATCAAAGTATTAAGCGGATAATAAATCATCGGCCGGTTATAAATCGGCAATAATTGCTTGCTAGTAATTTTTGTTAGCGGCCGGAGCCGGGTACCCGAGCCGCCGGATAAAATAATTCCACGCATAATATTTTGATGATTAAACTTATGATTAATAATTTATAAAATTTACCAAAATATGGAAACTCAAGACAAAACCGACATTCGGCGACAGTCCCTTATAGTCCTAACTCCAAATATTCTTTCAAGGCCGCTTTCCAGGGTCGCAATTTCCGGGCCTTAGTATTTTTTAAAACCGAAAACTTCGGCCGCCGAGCCGGACGGGACAAATCCTCGCTCCGAACCGCGCGCAGATTGACCTTTATTTTCTTTAAACGAAAAAGTTCTTCCGCCGCCTCATACCAGGTTGCCGCTCCGTCGTTTATTAGATGATAAAGACCAAAGGGCATCTGTGTTTCAACCAGCCCTAAAGTCGCAACCGCCAAATCCGGCGTATAAGTAAAACAACTCATCTCTTCATTAACAACATTAATTCCCTCCTCATTAATTTTCTCATCATTAGCTCCCTTATCCGCCGCCAAGTCAAACATAATATCAAAAAAGCTCGGCTTGACGCTCGGCGAAGCGCCGCGCGGCCCGAATAATTTCGAAGTCCGAACCAGATAATATTTTAAACCGCGCCCGGCGCGCCGAAGAATTTCTCGCTCACCCTGGAATTTACTCTCTCCATATTTATTAACCGGATTCGGCGTGTCGCTTTCCTTAAATTCCGACCGTTCGCTCGTGCCATTAAAAACATAATCCGTTGAATAATGAACTAAAATCGCGTCTAAAGCTAAGGCGATATCCGCTAAAACCCCGGGTAAATCTCGATTAAGCGCTAAGGCCGCCCGGTATCCATCTTCTGTTTCACAGTTATCAACCGCGTTATAAGCGGCGGCGTTAACGATTAAATCTGGCGCTAATTCCATTATTCTTTCCTCTAACAAAGAGAAATTTAAAAAATCAAGCTCTTCCCGATCCCAAGAAAAAACTTCCCGATCTCTTTTATCTTCAGAAAATACTCTAATCAATTGAGAGCCGAGATTGCCCCGGCCGCCTAAAATAAGGATTCGCATATATCCTTAAGTATAATAGAGGCATTGACAAAAAGCAAGGAAATATATATATTTAAAAGAATTAATTTGTCATTTTAAAACTAAATATAATGGAAAAGATAAAAAAATTATACTTTCGTTACCGTTTGTTAACTAAGCGGGGACGACTTGGACAGTGGCTAATCAAAAATAAAATCGCTACGGCTAAGAAAGATTGGCGTGAAGCTTTTTATGAATCCTGGCAAACCTGGCAGGATACGGAAAAAATCCATTGCTTAAAAAAGGACATTCAAAGAGTACCTGACGAAATAGAATCAGCCGAAGAAGCTGATTGGATATTATCTTTATATAGCTGCGCGCCGCCGCACTGGCGACCGGAAATCTGGCAGGATATTTTAAATCCGGAGCGTCCACCAGCCTGGTTCAAAGAACTTTATTGGACCGGGGCTTCTAATGGTCTAACCTTAAAAGAAGTAAAGGAACTATTAGAAACTTGGCGCGAATCAAGCCGAAGATTCATTGATAAAATTGATAGCCCAGATGTTCTTCTAAATTATTGCGAAGAATTAGCCGAAGAATATCCGGGGAAAGCGAAACTTAAAGCTTCTTTCGATATTGCTTCGCTGGACTGGAAACCAGAACATCTTATCGAGGTATACAAACGAATATGCGCTCCCTGGTTCTTATCTCTCCCGGCTTGTAAAAAAATAATTTCTTTGCTTAAAACAAGTAAAGAAATTGCGGATAATATTGAATTAATGGGCGGAGAAATTTCGCGGGGACAAAGCGACCATCACTTTAATTCTTTTAAAGATAACGATAGAATCCAGGAATTGAAAAAATTCTGGTATCATCTATCTTTAAAAAGATTAGAGAGGTCTGAAAATATCCGCGAAGCGCAACAAGCGCTAAAAAAAGCGCCTATGGATATTTTAAAAGAAAATCCAAAAATAGTTAGGAAATTGATCATCTTAGCTAAAAATTATTCGAATAGCAAATTTGTTTATGATATTATTTGGCGGGATTTCGGGCCGGACAAAATTGAAACCCATTTAGCTCTCGCTAAATGGTCGCCCTTCCTCTTAAATAAAATATTCAACCGGCAAATTCCCTTATCAAAAATGGAAAAAATCTGGGAATCTCTGCCGGCTGGACGGACTAGAGAGCTCATCTTTGAGCTCATCCAGCGTGAATATTTTCGAAATAAAAAAACGGCCGATAAGCCAGGCGAATAAAATCGCGGGTCCAAGGCCTTAAAAATAAAAAACCCTGTTTATCTAAAACAGGGTTTTTCTTTAGATTAGGCCGCTATGTCTTGTAAGCGGATCAAGCGAAGCTCAATCTGTTCAATGGACTTCAGCAACCTAATATTTTCTCTTTCGGCTTCAATAGCATCAACAATCATTTGATACATGAAGCCGATAACCAACACTTTGCCGATTATTCTTAAAATTTTTTCTTTTCTCATGGCTGATTATTTTTAAAATGAACAAAATTATTTAAATTATCTAATTATTCCCATTCCTTTCCTTGCCGGACCAATAATTCTTTAGCCCTTTCTGGTTCGGCCATTATCTCTTTAACCACTTTTTCCATCCGTGCGCCCTGCGACCCTTTAATCAAAATTACGTCGCCGGCTTTAATCCGATTCTGTAAAAATTTTCCCGCTTCTTCCGGCCGATCAAAACAAAATAAAACCGCATCATCCAATCCGGCCTCGGCCGCACCCCGGACAATATCGCGCGCCCGTTCGCCGACCGCAATCAAACAATTAATTCCGGCCCGCGCCACCTTTTCTCCGACTAAACGATGTCCCTCTTCCGTATAAGCACCAAGTTCAAGCATGTCACCGAGAACCGCATATTTTAAAGCCGGCTCCTCAATTTTAAAATCACCTAAAGTTTTTAAAGCCGCACCGGACGCTTCCGGCGAAGAATTATAAGTATCATCAATAATAAAAGAATTTTTCAAGCCCGGCAAAAGTTTCATCCGTCCGGCCGGCAAAGAAAAATCTTTTAAGGATCGGGCGATTTCCACTAAATTGCGTTCAAATAAAATACCGACCGCCGCCGCCGCCAAGGCCGCGTAAACTGCGGTCTCAGACATAACATTATCCATAAAAACCGGCACGACCGAACCTTTATAATTCAATTTAAAATTTAAACCATTAAATTCATAATTCCCCTTTGTGCCGTTATAAACAATATCCTGGGCCCGAAGGTCCGCCCCTTCGTCCAAACCATAAGTTAAAGTCCGAACTCGGCTATCCGCCGCCATCTCCCGCGTCGCCTCATTATCATAATTCAAGATTGCCGTACCTTCCGGCTCTATTTTTTTAATTAAAACCTGTTTTTCTTTTTTAATATTTATAAGTTCACCGAAATATTCTAGATGCGAATAGCTCACCGCGGTCACTATCCCGATCTGCGGCGGCGCGATGGCCGTCAAATATTCCATATCGCCCGGCCGATCAACGCCCATCTCTAAAATTAAAACCCGAGGATAATTCTTGTCTTTAAAAAATAATAAACGGCCGGCGCGGGCAAAAACTTTAAGCCAACCAAAAATATCTCGTCCGGCCGAAGACGCGCCGATTATCGTAAGGGGCAAACCGATTTCATTATTATAATTCTTCTCGCTCATCCGGACCGACACTGTATCACGCAAAACCGCGGCAACCGCTTCTTTCGCGCTGGTCTTGCCTAAAGAACCGGTAATGCCGATAATTGTCGGCTGATATTTTTTCAAAATCAGCTTAGCCAGGGTCTTTAATTTTAATTGCAATATTTTGCGCATAATTATTTTCTGGTTTTCGGCACTTGATAATATTTCAAGATGAAATCAGCGATGTCCTTCCAAAGCGGCACAACCGAACCCTCAGCGTACTGGACGTCTTTCGGATTATCAATTTTCGTAAGCATTACGAAAGCCGGCTCATCAATCGGAGCAATGCCGATGAAAGTATGGATATAATTATCCGAACTATAACCGCCCGAAGTCGCGACCTGAGCCGTTCCAGTTTTCCCGCCGATATAATAACCCTCAATATAGGCCTTTTGCGAATGACCGCGCTCAACGACATTAACCAACATGGCGGAAATCGTGGCCGCGGTTTTTTCACTAATTACCTGCTTAACCGCCTGCGGCGCAACCTCTTCCCGTTCTTCGCCACGGACAATCGCTTTAACCACATAGGGTTTCATCATCAAACCGCGGTTGGCAATCGCCTGGTAAGGCATGATCATCTGCAGCGGAGTAACGGCGATTCCTTGACCGAAAGAGGCGGTCGCGGCATCAATTTCCTTTACTTTTGTTTTTAAAAGATTGCCGATATTCCCGGCACTTTCCGAACCGAATTCAAGGCCGATTTTTTCTCCAAACCCAAAATCTCTAACATAGTCGGCAAAGATTTTAGCGCCGACCTGGCGCATGGCGAAAATTGCGCCGGTATTCAAAGAATTTTCCAAAACCGAATTCATGTCCACGACCCCGTGCGGACCATGCGTGGAAAAATCCGAATTCTTAATCGGCTTATTCCAACCGCTAATCATAATCTGACCTTGATCCTCGTAAGTCGTTGACGGCGATACTTTCCCTTGGTCTAAAGCGATAGCCATGGTCACCGTCTTAAAAACCGACCCCGGCTCGTACTGATAAAGCAAGGCCGGATTATTATAAACGCTAATATCTTTAACCTCTTTATAATTATTAGGATCAAAATCCGGCACCGAACACATAGCGATTATCGCCCCAGTCCTAGGATCAAGCACGATTACTGTCCCGCCGTCTGCGCCGTGCTTCTTAACTGCTTCTTTTAATTTTTGACAGGCGACCGATTCAATATTGCGATCAATTGTCAAAATTAAATCCGCACCGTTTTCCGGCTCAATATATTCCCGATTATTAACGATTATACTACCGCCACCGCCCTTTTCTGATTTTAAAGATCCGTACTGACCGAAAAGCTCGGTATTAAAAAATTCTTCTAAGCCATATTTGCCGGCTTCCTCATTTTCCGCGTAACTGACAAAGCCGAGAAGATGCGCGCCGTCAGCCGTTTCCGGATAATAACGGAATTTCCGGATATCAAAACCTAAACCGGGAATTTTTACTTCCGATCCGGCGGACACGCCGAGAGCTTCCGCCGCCATTTCTTTATAAACAACTTTATCAACTTTTAATTCCAGGTCCGTCGCCGCAATCGGCGTCGAAGTCGCCGAGGATAAAAAAGCAAACAACTCTAGTAAAACGCCGGTCTCTATTTTCTTGTTTTCTAAAGGTTCATAAACATCACCCGGCTTATCCAAACGTTTTAAATAAGTAGCGAGCACCGCTTCCTTGGTGCTGGTCGCAACCATAATTTCCGAAGAAGAAGCCGCACTTAAAGTCCCGAGCTTCTCCGCCTCCTGCCTTAATTCTTCTTCTAAAACAGGCCGCTCAAAAAAATCATATAATTTTTCCGCCAAGGCCGGCGGGTCAACCACATCTTTCGGTACAGCGTAAAGCACGGCAAAATCTTTATTAGTCGCCGCCGGATAATTTTTTTCCTCGCCGTTAACTTCGCCGGTAAAAAAAATCCGGCCGCGTTCCGGCTTTAAACGGCTCTCAACTTCATGCTGGCTCGCCGCCATTGCCGTATAAAGGTCGCATTGCCGTATTTGAATAGCGAATAATTTATAAATCAAAGCCCCGCTTAATAAAAAAACAATCGCGACGATTAAACGCCAGCGACCGCCGCTAATCTTAATTTTTTCCGCTTCTGCTTTTCTTTTATTATGCCACATAATCCTGAATTTTTACCCTGATTTATCCTTTTCCTCCCGATGCCAAATTTTTTCGCCTCGGCTACTTTCGGGCGACATCCCTATTATTTCCGAGCGACATCCGAACGATTGACTGCTAAATATTCTACATTATCAATTGCGACCATATTTAATTTCGCAGTGCGCTCGTTTAAAGAATAATAGGATTGGATAATATTAACTTTTTCTTCATTACTCGCTTTTTCTCCGGATAAATAAGCGGCCTCCGCTTTTAATTCCTGGAGCGCAAAACCCTGGACAGTCAAGTCATTAATATCAACTAAATAGACGGCGCCCAAAATCGCAATCAAGGAAAACAAAACGATATTGAATTTTTTTAAGTTAAGGCGCTTTTTCGGGCCGGACGTCTTAAACGGCACGGCGCGGGAATTAACAATCTTGGTCATAAGAGATGGAATGAAGTTTAGTTATCTTAATTTAAAAATTATCTTTTTTGCGCGGCCCGGAACTTAGCGCTCCGAGCGCGGGGGTTAGCATCTATCTCAACGGTATCCGGAACTAAGGGCTTCTTGGTTAAAATTTCCAGATCTTCATTCTCCTTAAAAAATCTTTTAACAATCCGGTCTTCGCCGCTATGGAAAGAAACAACTACCAGGCGTCCGCCTTTGTCCAACAAGGAAACAGCGACCGGTAAGACGGCAGATAGCGCCGCCAATTCCCCGTTGGTTTCCATCCGCAAGGCCTGAAAAACTTTGGTTGCCGGATGAATTCGGGAATGGAAACGGAAAGGAACATTGTGCTCGATAATCGCGGTGAGATCAGCCGTCGTCCGAATCGCTTTCTGCCGGCGCGCGGCCACGATTGCTTTCGCTAATTGATAAGCCCGACGCTCTTCCCCATATTCCCGGAAAATTCTAGTGAGCTCTAACAGCGGATACCTATTAACGATTTCAACCGTTGAAAGTCGGTTTGTATTTGCATCCACATCTGCGTCTACAGCTACCTCCGTGTCTGAATCCACGCCTGAAGCGTTCGGACCGAAAGCCATATCTAGCGGCCGTTCGCCTTTAAAGGAGAAGCCCCTGGCTTCATCCGCGAGCTGTGCAGAAGACAAGCCGAGATCAAAAACAATTCCCTGAAAGCGAGTAGCGGCCGAAAAATTATCCGCCGCAATCTTTTTTAAATTTTTAAAATTATCTTGAACTAAAACAATATTTTTTAATTTCCGCAAAGCGATTTCCCGGGTAGCATTCTTGATTGCCAATTCATCCAGATCAATCCCCAAAATTTTCCCTTTCGGCCCGACGGCCGCGGCCATCGCTAAAGTATATCCAGCGCCACCCAAAGTACAATCAATGTATTTCCCGCCTGGACGGAGCGCTAAATATTCAAGCGCTTCCTTAAGCATCACCGGCGCGTGGGAATATTCCATAGTGGAGAAATTAGATTCCTAAATCGCCTAATTCTTCCGCAATCGCATTGCTATTCTTTTCCGCTTCGCCTTTATACTTATTCCAAGCCGCTTCATCCCAGATTTCCAGATGATTATACAAGCCGGCAATGATTACGCTTTTTTTTACACTAGAAAATTTCCGCAAGTACTCCGGCAAGGTTACCCGCCCCTGATTATCAAATTCAACATCCATAGCCCCGGCCAACATGTGACGGGTAAAAGCCCGAGCCCGCGCTTGGCTAATCGGCAAAGACGCGAACTTCGCGGCAATCTTCTCAAACTGTTCTTTAGAATATAAAAACAAACAGTTATCTAGACCCTTGGTAACAACTGCGCCCTTTTTTAAAATAAGACGAAACTTCGCCGGAATGGCGAGCCGTCCTTTATCATCTAAGTTGTGCTTGTATTCGCCGATGAACATAATTTAGTAATAATGGAACCGTAACGGCTAAATCTAGAAAGGAAGAAATTTGGATATGATTAAAGTTAGATTAATAAATAAAAGTAGAAATTATGGTGATGAGGAGAAGAGCGATGACGACAAGCATATTTCACCACTCTTCCCCACAATTCACCTTACAAATATAATTATACACCACGAAGCCCCAGTGGTCAACACTTAAGTTTAGGCGAAAAAAAGCCAAAAAATAAAAGAAAAAGCCACTTTTCAACAAGTAGCTTTTTCTTTTATAATAATTTGTTAAAAATGTCTAAAAGTTTTCAACAATTAATACACAGGGCTATTTAAGCTTTCCTGCCCCTGGACCTTTCTTAATCCGGCCAATTTGCGGCTCTTGATCATAAACCGGGGCTACTAAAGAATAAGCGGATAAGCTATTTTTCGGTCCAATCTTCTTAGGGCCGGCTTCCGCCTCGACCGGAATTTTTAAAGCATAGCCCAAAGCGTTGGCGGTAATAACGCCAATGCGAAGCGAAGTAAAACTGCCGCCGCGACTGGCAACGACAATTTTCTTTAAAGACGACTTCTTTATCTTCGCCGCCTTAAGCAAGGCATCAATCGCCGGCAATAGCCGCTCGGCCTGGCGACGAGGCGCGCGGAATTTTTTTCGAGCGATAATCTTGGCCCGATCGGTAAAATCAACCTTATCTTTAAATAAAGCGATAATTATTTCATCATAACTGGCGGTGTTGATGTAGAGGGTCATAGATTATATAAACATATTTAAATAATAGCATGGATAAAAAAATCCTGCACACCACCCCCGAAGGGGCAGGCACAGGAGACTTTATGTTTATATTTTACATTTTAAATAGCCGAATGTCAAAAATATGTATTAATTCGACACATATTGGAAACAGAACAAATTATTTATTAAATCATCCACGGAAGGAGCTAATTTAATCCCCCAAAACATTCTTCACTTCCTCTAAACTATTAACCTTAACCAACTTTTCCCTTAAGCGGGCGGCGCCAGGCAGACCTTTCGCGTACCAGGCTAGATGTTTTCTTAGTTCCAGAATACCGGACTGGCCTTTCTGCTTCTCAACTGCAGCCGCCTGGCCAAGCATAATCTTAAAAATTTCCCGCGGCTTAAGCTTAATTTCCTTATTCTCCTTTATTTCTTTAAACAGCCAGGGGCGGCCTAAAACGCCGCGCGCTAAACCAAGACCGTCGGCGCCGCTTTCTTTCAGTGCCACTCTTGCCTCGGTTAAATTATTAATTCCGCCATTCGCCAATATTACTCCTTTAAAATATTGCCGCGCTTTCTTAACAATCTTAAAATCCGGTGCACCAACAAAACCCTGGGCTAAAGTCCGGCCATGGATCATTAAAGCCGCGACCGGCAAATCAGAAATATTTTTTAAAAATTCCAAAGCGTCAATGCTTCCGGCCTTAGTCCGAATTTTTATTGACACCGGCAAGTCAGTATTAGCTAAAACCGCCTCAACAACCGCCCGAGAATTTTTCAAATCTTTCATTAAAGCGGCGCCGGCACCTTGGCGGCAAACCTTCGGCACCGGACAACCGAAATTAATATCAATTCCGTCCGGCTTTATTTTTTCCGCTATAATCCGAGTTGCCGCCGCAAAATGTTCCGGATCAGATCCGAAAAGCTGGACAACATAATATTTTTCTTTCCGGCGTTCAAATCTTAAAAGCTCCAGAGTCGCGTTATCGCGCGTACTATAATATAAAGCCGTGGCCGAAGCCATCTCGCTATACAAAACATCCGCCCCATATTTCTTGCAAAGCTGGCGGAAAACAGAATCAGTAAAACCGGCCATGGGCGCGAGCGCCAAAATTGGCTGCGAACGCCGATTTAATTTTTTCCAAAAATCAACCGGCATGATTATTTTTTATTTTTAGTCTTCCTTAATTCTTTAGCCGCCGGAGTAACAAAAATAAAACCAAGACCGGCCATAACTAAGCAAAAAAGATAAAAAATGATTAAACCATCCATATTATTTTCTAAGATTAATACTAAAAATAAACACTGCCAATGAGCTAGTAAACCCAAACAAAAACCGCACAAGATTAAAATTACCAAAAAAATTAGGAAAAACCAAGGAAACTAAACAGACTATTCCTATATCAGACGAGATGTCCGATATCTTTATGATCTGATATCGGGAAAAATTCGGTTTTGCTATTTTCATATAGATTAATAATTACCAAATAATTATAGCTCAAGCTATATGAAAATAAATTAAACTTTTTCTAAAGACTTTCTAAAAGAACAAACTTAAGCGGTTTTCTTTATCTTCTGCCCGTCTTTAGTATCCTCAACCGTAAAACCAAGTTTTTCAAGCTCATCCCTTAAACTATCGGCCTTAGCCCAATCTTTAGCGATGCGAGCGACCTGTCTTTCCGTTATTAATTTTCGAGCCGATCCCGACAAATCATTTGATTCTACCTCTTGATTCATCTCTTCCTCGGCTTTATCTAAATTTAATCCTAAAACTTTATCAAAATCTAAAATTGTCGCTAATTTATCAGCCGGAACTAAATCGGATTTCAAGACCGCGGCCGCGACCGCCAAGGCCTGCGGCATATTCAAATCATCATTAATCGCGGCTAAAAACTTCTCCTGAAATCCGGAGTCAATTTTTCCGCATTTATCTCCTAAAGCCGCTACTTGTTTTTTTAGACTCTCCAGGCCCTGAACCGCCTGAGCCAGGCCAGCCTCCGAATATTCCATCGGTTTACGGTAATGGACCTGGAGGGCGGCAAAGCGATAGGCGAGCGGGTCAATCCCTTTCTTAATCAAAGCTTTTTCCAAAGTCAAAAAATTCTCCGCGCTTTTTGCCATTTTCTTCCCGCCTTTAATGTTTAGAAAAGCTCCATGTAACCAGTAATTAAAAAACTTCTTCCCGGTCGCGGCCTCACTCTGAGCGATTTCATTAGTATGATGAATATTAATATGATCAATCCCGCCGCAATGAATATCTAACTGGTCTTTTAACTCGGCCAAACTCATGGCCGAACATTCAATATGCCAACCCGGAAAACCAAGGCCCCAAGGCGACTCCCATTCCATCTGCCGCTTCTCGCCGGCCGGCGAAAATTTCCATAAGGCAAAATCAGTCAAATTCTTTTTCTCCGGATTTTTTTCTACCCGCGCGCCTTCCTTTAATTCTTCCAAAGGCAAATGGCTTAATTTATTATAATCTTTTACCTTAGCGGTATTAAAATAAATTCCGTCGGAGGTTTTATAAGTATAGCCCTTCTCTTCCAAGGTCTTAATCATCGCGATCTGCTCGCTAATATTATCGGTCGCCTTGCACCAAACATCCGGCTCTAAAATATTTAAAGCGGCTAAATCTTTTTTAAAAGCAACAGTATAAAATTCCGCGATTTCCCAAGCGCTCTTCCCTTCACGCGCCGCGCCGGATTCTATCTTATCCTCGCCCATATCCATATCTCCAGTCAGATGTCCGACATCGGTAACGTTCATGACTTGTTTTACTTTATAACCGTTATAAATTAAAACGCGCCGCAAAAAATCCTCAAACAGATAAGTTCGCAAATTACCGATATGGGCATAATTATAAACCGTCGGGCCACAGGTATATAAACCGACTTCGCCTTTTTTGATCGGGATGAATTCTTCTTTTTTCCGGCTAAGCGTGTTGTATAAAAATAATTTTGGCATGATTTTATTAATTTAAGCGGCGGCCTTGGGGCCGGAACCGGCCTGCTTATCAGTCAGACCGACAGTCCGATTAAGAGAATCCTTAATCTTCTCCAAGGAATCTTTAAACTTATCTAAATTCGCTTTCAACTCCGCCGGCAAATCCGGACGGACAGCAAAAATTTCAAACTGCTTATCTAGCGAAGCAATCAAGCTATTGAAAATCTTATTCTCGGCCTGGCCAGCTGCTTCTCCGGCCGCTAAGGCTTCTAAAGCATTATTTAAATCCTCCTTAGTCAGCGCTAAATAAAAAGCCGGAATATTCTTTAACGAACACCGCTCCAGGCGCCCCTCTTTAATCGTCGCTCCGTATTTCAAGCGCGCACCGCCGTTTAACATCTTTTCCTCGATCTTCTTTTCTTTTTTTGGTGAAGCGCCGTCAGACATATGTGTTATCACTTCATCAAAACCACAGACGACCGCACCGGTTTTTTTATCAATAATAACCTGATCAACGCCATTATTATAATCATCATAAGCCGAAGCGCGAGCGACAATAAAATCATCTTTAAGAAATTTATCTAAAATCAAAGTTAAGGCCATTTCTGTTAAACTGGCCGGATTGGATTCTTTGCTCCTCCGCCAGTCCGCCAGATTTTTCCCGGCGCCGGCGGCAAAGGCCGCTTCCTGCTGTCCGACTAAATCACTATCTCCAGACGCGCTTTGCCCGAACATGGTCATCTGGCCATTCGTATCTAACAAACCGGAAAATTCTTGATTAACTTCCTCGGCTAAACCGGCTAATTGCTCTTTTAATTTATTTAAAAACGCTTCCGGCCGGAAATTTCTTTCCGACTTCTTAAAACGGCTTAAATCTATTTTATCACCCGGCTTGATGCCGGATAAATATTCAATACCCATATTTATAAATGATTATAAAACATATTTCTGATTTCCGATTTTTACCGAAACACAATCTTCTTTTTAAAAGCGCCCTTATCTAAACCGCACCGGCAATTTTAGGAAAGCGTCGTTTTCTGGCAGGCCGGAAGGATTATCTTTAGCGACGATTAAATAACCGGAATTAACTTTCGGTGTTTCAAAAATTAATATACCCCGGAACGGAATCATTTCTTCCGTCATCCAATCGACCGCGGTAGACGCGCCAACGCGGGCGATAACCAAGCCGTTTTCATCAACTAGCCATAAAGGTAGATTAGCTTCAAAAAACCAAGTACCTTTAGCCGTACCCTCAACTGCTAAAGGCGAACTCACTAAAGCCCCAGCTAAAGGAACGGACAGTGTCGCTTCTGTTTCCGCGCTAATATCCGGAATAGCTTCCAAGGGCGAACAAAGCTCTTCCCAGATTCTTAAACATTTTCCTTTTGCTTCACACCAGGAATAACCGGCCGAACCGATACAGCCATGCTCATCACGATCACCGCCTAAAATCGGCTGACCAATTATATTAGGCGCGCCAATCTCTGATTCTTCCGCCCCTCCGGCCAGATTTTCTAATTCGTCAACCGATCCATCTTCGATTTCATCCATAATTTCCAATTCGCCAAACTCGGATACACAAGGTTCGGACGGCATCGGATCAGAGGGCTGGCCATGCTTAACCCATTCTCCGCCGGAGCAGACCCAATCATCTTCTTTATCAGTTATTCTTAAAACCAGGGCGGCCGCTAAAATTATCAGGCAAATGATAAATAAAAAATTTTTCTTGCTCATATAAATGATTTAAAAATTAACCTCGAATTATCTTATAAACCAAACTGTCTTATATAAAGCCCAATTTAAAAAATCACATCTCATTTTCTAATTCCTTAAACTTTTTCTTGTACCGCGGCGGCTTTAATTTCCGGCTCACCTGCGGCCCGCCGGCCGATGGTAAGCTTTTTTTCTTTTCCCAGGCCGTGCGGCTCAAACCCCGGACAATCGCCCGGTTCAAATCAACTTTTTTTATTTTTATCACCTGCTTGGCCATAAATAAAAGTGGTCGTTAGTGGATTCGAACCACTGACCTCCGCGATGTGAACGCGGCGCTCTAACCAGCTGAGCCAAACGACCTTTCTGCCGTTCTATAATCTTTCTACCGCGAAAGAACGGCAAAAAAATTTAAAAATATAAAGAAAACCTTTGGCTGAAATCACCTCCGACTTATAACTGAAACCACTTCCAACTAAACTCAGAGGGTACTTTCAAATTAAAATCGAATCAAACCCGACGATAGTCCTCTTTAACGATTTTAATTAAGTTTTCCGTAATCTTGATGTGTCGGGCTTCATCGCTGATGATTTTCTTTAAATCTTCTTTATCTTCTTCATTATCAACGAGGGTTAAAAGCTCCGAACATAAATCCATGGCTTTCTGTTCATTTTCCAAGCCCTTGGCTAAATTGCTCAGGATTCCCTCCTGACTCATGTTACATTCTGAATTGATCATATGGTTAATTTTGATAATTCGCTTTAATCTTATCAATCATCAAGCGATGTTCCCGCGATTCGTCGGCTAAGATTTTCATACCGACCCGGATTTCTTGGCCGCGATCCGGCGGGAAACAGTTTTCCACCCCCATATCAAGCAAGGTGTCGTAAATCCAGATTAAACTGCTTTCTGTCTCCTCTTCCGCCTCTAAGTCGGCTAAGAGTTTGGCGCGATTTTTTTCTTGTTCCATATTTTTATTATTTATAAACTAACTCTACCAATTATACTCATATTATAGCAAGAAAAAACCAAAATAAAAACCTCGCCGGAAGGCGAGGAATAGTGCCCGGAGGGGGACTTGAACCCCCATGGGATTGCTCCCGCAGCGTTCTGAACACTGTGTGTCTACCAATTTCACCATCCGGGCGGAAAAATCAAGCTTAACTAGCTATAGCTTGCCATAAAACTTTAACCTTGTAAACCCGGATTTGACATAATTTTTTTCGTGTTTTAGTATAGAAATTGATAGGTTCTTTTGTTTAATTTAATATTTTTAGCATGAGTGAAAAAATTATTATCGGTTTTCATCAACCGAAGAGAGGCGTCGGTCAGACCGTGGATATTGATCTGGAAGAAATTAAAGTGAATGGTGGAGGAATCCTAAATTCACAATTAAAGGTTAGCCCGAGAAAAGAGGGATGCGGGTCATATTTTGCGAGTTACTGTGAGATAAAATTTAATCCGAGAGATCGGAAAAGAGTAAAAAAAGTTATCTCCAATCTAATTAGTGGCAAAAAACCCGGCGCTAATCATGCTGAAAAAAATAAGTTACCAAAGCCCTTTATGCAAAGGGCAGCGGTAAATTAGCATTCATGTTAAAGCCGGCTCAGACCTAAGAGCCGGTTTTTTTTATTCCGCGCCTTTTAGCTCGGTCTATGATATAATAGAAGAACAATCATCCCTAGACGGGGTTTAAGCGTCTAATCTGATTAATCAGCCAAACAAAGAATCAACCGGTCTAAAAATAATTTTCCCTATGCTCGACCTAAAAACCGAAAAAGAATATTTTGCCCGCGGTTATAAATTCATTGCCGGCGTGGACGAAGCCGGGCGCGGGCCTTTAGCCGGTCCGGTCGTGGCCGCGGCCGTGGTTATTGGGGCGGATTTTGAAATCGGCGACGATGACTTAACTTTAGTCGCGGATTCTAAAAAACTAAGTGCTAAACGGCGGGAAGAATTATTTGGAATTATAAAATCCCGGGTTTTGGCGGTTGAGATCGGCTTGGCCGATAATCAAACGATTGATAAAATTAATATTCTCCAGGCGAGCTTTCTGGCCATGCGCCGAGCACTACGCAAATTACCGGTCGCGCCGGATTATATTTTAACCGACGGAAAATTTATGATTCCAAAACTGGATAAGCCGCAAAGTGCGATTATCAGCGGCGACGCCAAGGTTTGGGCGATCGCAGCCGCTTCAATTATTGCGAAAGTGAGCCGCGACTGGCTGATGTCGGAACTGGATAAAAAATATCCGGCCTATGAATTCGCGCGACATAAAGGTTATGGAACAAAACTGCATCTGGAAAAAATCGCGGAGCATGGCCCCTGCCCAATCCATCGCTATAGTTTTGCGCCGATTAAGGGGATGGCGGAAAGGGATCCGAACGGTTAAAACCTAAGGAGCCCTTTTATTTTTGGCACAATTCACCCGGTCCCAAAAAAATCCGAGATGCCACCCCTTAATCAAAATAATATTTTAAACTCTTGACCATTTTTTAAAATCTGTTAATATATAAGTATTACGACGAAAGGGGATCCGAACGGTTAACTACCTAAGGTACCCTTTTTTTGTATTTTATTTCTAACGTCTATATCATCTAAATAGGCGAAAAATCTATTTAATAAACTCTTATAAAGAGACGAGCTTTTGCTTCTATCGGGAAACAATATCTTTCCAAACCTATTTTCTTCAATCAAAAAATCAACCAATAATTTATAATCCCCATCTCCGGAAACTAGAATAATTTTGTCAAAATCTTCCCTTTTATACATCTTTTTCATTATTTGAAAGATAATATCTGAATCGACATTTCCCTTTTTCTTTCCAATCATCGCCGGGCTATGTTCGCGAAAGACTAAAATAAAGCCGGCGCCCTGAATTTCCTCATACAACTTTTGATTGGTTTCTTGAACATAACCTAAAAAATAATAAGCCTGATTAACATTATATTTCCTCTCTAAGTACACGTAAAAACGAGCCAAATCTATTTTCCAGGGGTCGACAATTTTTCTGGTCGTACCCATATATAAATTTTGCCCGTCTATAAAAGCCAAATTTTTTATTAGATTATTATCCATTATAAAATAATTATTAATTATCCATTAAAACTATCACCTAATTATAACAGATTGCCAACACTATTTCAATGCTAATATTAGATAAAATATTTATAAATTAAAGATAAATTAAAGATAAAAACTTTTTAGCGACGGTCAGCGGGAAACTCATTTAAAAACTCACTATAACATTTGAAAATGCCTCAAAATAAAAAGCCCGCGGTTTCCTGTCCCCATACCAAAAGACCCGCCGATTTCTCGGAGGGTCTTTTTTCTATATCTTTAATTCTCTAGAATTACTTTACGTCTTCAACGGAAATCTGGCGCAGGTTATCGTTAGTGATACCTAAGCCAAGATTGCGCATAATCGCGAAAGCGTCAGCCGGACGACCTAAATAATGTAATTTAAGATCGAGCGGATTAACGTAATACGCTTCACCTTTAGCCTGGACTCTTAATAGAATCCGGCCGGCTAAACGGGACGGCGCCTTGCCGTTCCAGGAAGCATAATCTTTCTCACTAACGCCTAAGCCAAGCCCGCGCATGATGCCGAAAGCATCGGCCGGACGGCCTAAGTAATACTTAGCGGAATTAACCGGATTAACATACCAGGCCTCGCCTTTAGCTTGGACCTGTAAAAGAATCCGACCAGCTAAGCGTTTCGCCAAAGCGGCGTTAACTCTCTTAACCAAGCCTTTTTCCGCCATAACGAAAGCGTTTCTTACCGCACTATCCATACCGACTTCGGCCGGAGTTTCGGTAATCACCGTCGGCTGATCAGCCGCGCCGCAAACTTTCTTGGTCGCTTCCTGCTGAGCCGCGGTCAAAGTACAATTGTTCGGCGTACTGGAAAGGACATTGCGATACTGGTAGCCGCCAAAGCAAGCCGCCGCATATTCACCATAAGTTACGCTCGTACAATAAGCCGCCGCTACCCGGCTACCGCCGGAAGAAGAGCTACCGGAGCTACTCGAAGAATAAGTCGCGAAATAAGAAGCTCGACAGGTATAAACCGTAGCATAGCCGCCGCTAACTACTACAGCCGTTGCCGGATCACTGCCGACACCAGAACTACAAGTATCCGTGGACGCTACAGTTAAACCGGTTGAAACCCAAGTTGAACCGCTATCAGCACTTCTCTTGATATAAAGAGTAGTACCGTTAAGCGAAGAATCAACCGGGATCTTAACGGTTACCGGCGCGCTGAAATACAAAGTTTCGCTGGTCGCACCGAATTCAATCGCCCCCTTGACCGAAGCCGAGGAAGAAATCGTGGAAGCGGTAATCGAGCTTAACTTATCAGCGCTCGTTAAAGTCGTGGCATCAAAAGCTGTGCCGCCGCTATTGGTAATAACCGTGCCGCTCGGAATTAAGACCTGAACATCACCCGCCGTAGCCGTCGCCGTGAAAGCGATATTATCCGCGGCCGTTAACGAAGTAACTGCCGTCGGATCACTCCCACTTAAAGTAAACAGGGTCGGAACCGCCGAAGCGATGCTGGCCGCCGGGACTTCCTGGTAGGAAGTTGAGCCGACAGTTACGCTATCAGCGCTGGCGCGATAACCATAACCATAGCCATAGCCATAGGCGTCAGTCGCGGAAGTGGTGAAGTCGGTCTTATAACCATACAAAGTACCACCGTCAAAACCGGAGCCGTAGCCGTAACCATAGCCGTAACCATAACCCCAACCGGCGCTGCCGGTCTGGCGCATAAATTGCGCGTACAAGTTCGGACCGAAAACCAAAGCAAAAACCGCTACGGCCAAAAAGCCAAAAATCGCGGTTGCCACCTTATTCTCGGAGAACAGAAAACCTTTAATTTTTTTCATTTGTTTTGTTATTAAATCTTTTAAAAAATCTATAATATTATTTTAAAAGATTTTGAGAAAATATGATTTAAAATAATTACAAAATTACGTAATTTTTATAATTATTCTAATCGTTATTTAATTCGACCTTTATAAATAAATTATAACATTTTTATAAAATAAGGCCAAATATTAGATAAAATTTATCTATAGACAAAAAGCCCTAAAAATAGGGCTTTTTTATATCTTCAAAAAAGTTATCCACAGCTTTAATTATTTTTAATTATCATTTTTTATGTTTTTTTCTTTTTTTATTATTTCTTTATTCTCTCATCCCTGGACCGATAATCTCGTTCCCTTTCTCGCCTTCATCCGTTTTCTCGTCTTCTTCCGATTCTGTCCCTCTATCCCGACGCAGTTCCCTAATCTGAGTCAAAACCGTAATCACTAAAAAATAAAAGGCGGAAATCGCCGAGGACTCGGCTAAAATTTCCCGATTAGAAATCAAAAGAACCGGACAGGCGGCTAAAAAAACCAAAGCGGCCCCGGCGGCCCAGCGGCTATCTAGAATATAAACGAGCGAACAGGCGGCGTAAAACAAAACAACAAATTCCCAGGCACTAACTCCTTTAAATAAACCCAAAGCGGCGATTAAAACAACAATTAAAACTTTTAGCCAGTCCTTTCTTTTAAACGCCTTGATCCGCGCTATTAATTTAATCAGAAAACGTCCGAAAGGCCGGCTTAATAAACGAAGAAAATGCCGGAACCAGAAAAAAAATCTGCGGAAAGGCTCTATGGGCCGCGCCTCTTTCGGATGGAGTAAATTATAAGCCACGGCCGCTAAAATCGTTAAAATGATAAAAGCTCCATGCAAGCCCGGCCAATAAAAATAAGTACGAGCCGCGGGAAAGATAACCGCGAATAAAAGAACGGTAATATAAAAAATCAAGAAATAAGAATAATATTTTTTTATTTTTTTCGCCAGCTCCTGCCATAAGCCGGGCCAATTCATTTTATCTTTCATAAAGTTTCTTTTTTAACGACTTCTGATTTAATAACTTCCGATACTATTTCTTCTTTAATAATTTCTTCCTTAATAATTCCCGAACCATTAATATTCTTTTCTCCTGCACCCGCGCCTTGCCGCTCTTGAAAAAGTTTTATAAGCAAAATCAAATCAACTAAGCCGAAAACCGCGACTAAAGAAATAATGACCTGACGGAAATCAAACGGGATAAAAATCAGGACTAAAACTTCGGCAATCGCGCCAAGAGTCATAATCAACAAGCCGCGCCGACGCGCCAAGGCTAGAAAATACTGTGCCAAAACATTCATTAAAGTTAATAATAAAATTGCTAAAGCAAATAAAGGCAAATAAGGCGCGGCGCTCAGATACTTTCCGCCAACCACGATCTTAATCATAAACTCCGGCCAAAAAACAATAACTAAAAGAGCGGGAATCGTTAAGAGCGCCATCAGGCCCAAAGATTTTAAAAGCACCTTAAATCGCCGCCGCGTCCGATCATCTTTTAACCCGGCCAAGACCGGAAACATTACGGTCGGCACCGCTCCGCCGACAAAATAAATTATCCGGCCGACCGTCAACAGCGAGCCGTAAAAACCGGCTTCTTCCGGCGTAAAACTGGCTTTAACAAAAAGCATGTCAAAATTATAAAAAAACTGGCTTAAACCCGTGAACCATAAAACCAATAAAGCATAAGGCGTCCAAACTCCGGTCCGGGAAATCTTGTTTTTAATTTCAGCTGAATCGTTTACTCGGACATCTATCCGGCTGTCTGCCTGAACGCCTGCCTGAGTGTCCGCCTGAACGCCTTCTAAGCCAGGCGCGCCAAACGGCAAAACAGAAGTATTTTGATCGGCCGCAATACTTTGACCAGCCACCGTCTTTTCACCAAGTGAATCATCCGCCTTTCGCCGGCCAAGCGCAGTAAAAGCCCGGCGGATATAATAGAAACTGATTACAAAAGCTAAAAGCGAAGTCCCGGCTAAAGACCAGGCCGCGCCAAGCAGGCCGCCGGCCAAACCGGCTACTAAAACCGCGGCTAAAACTAAACGAAAAGCCGATTCATATAAACCGAGCCAAGCTAAAGGCGCAAAAGCCTGAAGGCCGGTTAAGATAGCGCGATTAACCGTCAAGGGAAAAACATAAATAAAACATAAAGCGGCAATCGGTAAAATTTCCGGCAAAGAGATATTTAGTAAAACGCTAAGCGAACGGGAAAAAATCAAGATTAAAATTACTAAGACTAAGCCCAAAAGCGACAAACGGCCGGCGGCGCGGCGATGCAGACGAGATAATTCTTCCGGCGAATCCGTTAATAAGGCCGTTTCCCGGGTCAAGGCAGTTTTGACCACGGCGGTAAGAATTCCTAAAATAGCGATAAAAGACAAGAGCGCCTGAAAATCGCCGTAAGCGCCGACGGATAAATAGCGCGATAAGATCGGATGGACTAAATAATTAAAGGCGGAAGCTAAAAAAGTCCCGACCGTTAAGATAAAGGTGCCACGAACGAATTTATCCGACCAAAGATGTTTAAACCGAGTAAGCATTTGATAATTGATATTTTTTTCTAATAATTTATTTCAAAAACCACTAAAGTTTCTGTTTCTAAAATTAAATTTAAATAACCTAACTTAGCTAACCAAAGATAATTAAGCCAATCTAATTCTTTGGCTAAAATAATATAACGGAAAGATTCGCCATCCGGCAAGACCGGCGGACCGGATAAGCCCTCTTCCCTCATCCAGACGTCCACCGCGGCACTAACCGGATTTTGGCTATTATCATAAATTCCACCCCATTCCATATTAGTTCCGGTCTGGACCGGACAGGAAAAAAACTGCGGCGCCGGATTGGCGATAATCCGGCCGGTCCAATTGAAACTCATGTACATGTGCCAGGGTAGAAACAAAATTCGATCGGAACAAGCTCGATTCTCCTTTGACCGGCTAAGTAATAATTCATTAATCTGATACCAATCTGCAGGATAAGGCGTTGGCCGAACCTGGCCGGCAAAACCAAAAATTAATAAAGGCGCCTGGGCAAAAATTATTAAAGCGAAAACCAAGGCAATAAGATGGCGACGAACAAGCGACAAACGCGAAAAAAATCTGCTTAAACTTATACGCCGGACGGCCAAAGATAAATAAAACAAATAAATCGGAATAACCAGAGCGACGAATTTTTGCGGCTCGCGCAAACCGCGATAACCGGGTAAATTATCATGCAGCCAGAAAATTATTGGCGCGAATAATGGCGACTTGACCCCAACCGCCAAAATTACGCTCGCAAGATAAATAATAATCAAAGAAATGCTAAAAATCTTTTGTCGCCGGGAAGCGCGATAAAAGCTAAGATAGACTCCATATAAAATAAAAGGTAAAAGAATAACAAAGGCCTTTTGCCAGCCCGGCGTCGTAGCTAAATCCGCGTAGCGATTCTGATCCTGGCCCCAAAAGCCGCTCATCAAAACGACTTTAGTAAAAGTTTCGGCCGGAATATTCCCCGAAGTCTGGAAAGTGAATAAATCCTGGTGGCTGATTCCTTGTTCCACGAATTCAACTATGGACGATTGACCGGAAGCCATGGCAAAAAGCCAATTGGCATTAAGCGCGATAATAATCGCTCCGGCGACTAAAAGCTTAAGCCAAAAAAAGCGGCCAACCCGAGCCGAACGGACGGCTTTTCTTTTTAAAAATAGCGCTAGGAAAAAAATCAGATAAAGCGGCAAAAGGAAGAAAATAAAATGAAGGGCGAACATCAGAGTCAAACCGGTAAACATCGCCGCCAAGAATAATTCCTTGGCTTTAAGCGTCCGCCAAAACTCAAAGAGATAAGCCGCCGTAAACAATAAAGCGCCGTAGGCAATTAAAACCCCAAACTGGCCATAAAGCGCCCGATCATAAACAAAGGGATTAAATAAAGCGAATAAGCTTAAAACAAAAACCAATCCGGCCGAAGGAACGGACGATGCCAGCTCTTTTTCGTCCGAAGAAAATTCTCTGGCCTCCTGTTTAACCGGAAAAAATTTCCCTGCCCCTTGTCCAGCTTGATATTTTAAAATCGCTTTGACCAACAAACGGCCGCCGAATAAAATCAGGGCTAAAATAAGACCGATAAAAATCTTCTGAATAAAAGCCGAGGGAAGAAAATAATCTAAAAATTTCCAGATTAGATTCATTAAAAAAGATCCCCGGGTCCAATCCACGGGAACAATCGGTCCGCGGACGAAATCGGTAAAAAAAAGATAGCCGGATTTAAAAAACCAGGGCAGAATTATCGCCAGGATGACGAGCCAATAAGCGCCCTGAGCGGATAAGAATTTTTTAATTTTTTCTTGTATGGTTTTCATGAGTTATCAAAAACTAATTATCTAAATTTCATGACAATCATTTCAAACTATTTAAAATCTCTAAAAGATTTTGTTTAGTCAAAAGCCGCGGATTATTTTTTACCCGATCGGGGTTAAATCCATTTTTAATAATTATCTTTATCCCGTCGCTATTTATTCCTAAATCACTTAAACTAATTTTCAACCCAACAGCCAACAATAAATCATTAATTCTTTGCTTAGCTTTTAAAACATCGGAAGCACCTAGAAGTTTGACTAAGTTGTTTATATTTTTTCTTACATATTCAACTCCTCTTTTGTCTACAACATCTTCGGAAGCAACCCGACTATTATAAACCAAAAAGCTCCCTAAGGTTAAAGCGACAGCCTGACCGTGGGCTACGCCAAAATATGAAGTAATGGGATAAGAAATCGCGTGGCAAGCCGTGGTTTCTGAAATATTAATAGCGCGGCCGGCCAGATTAGCCGCCCGGCTCATCGCCAACCTGGATTTTTTATCAGGATTATTTACCGCTTTTTTAAAATTCTTTAATACCATCTTAATCGCTTGAGCGGCATATCTTTTGGACTCCGGCGTAGAATTAACGCTCCAATATGATTCAATCGCCTGAGTTAAAGCGTCGGCGCCGGTTTCAGCCGTAATTTTCTTGTTCAAATTAAAAGTAAATTGAGGATCAATGATAGAACAATCTGGTAATATAAATTTATGTTTTAAAGAATATTTATTTTTACCAATATAAATTACCGAAAAGCAGGTAGCTTCGCTACCAGTCCCAGCCGTAGTAGGGATTGTTATTAACTTTTTACCAGGGTTTACTATTTCTTTCTTTTTCAAAATATAATTTTCGGGAGAACAATTTTGAACAGCTAAAATATTTATAGACTTAGCAACATCAATTGCGCTCCCGCCACCAACAGCAATAATTATATCAGGATTATATTTTCTAAATAATTTTATTCCTCTTTTAATGTCAGCTAATTTTGGATTAGGAGAAAAATCAGTAAAATTAAAAACTGAATATTTTTTTAAAATCGGTTTTAATATTCTTTCCGCTCCACAAAGCTTATATGAAGTCTTTCCGGATATTAAAAAAACTTTCTTCACTTTATTTTGGTGAAGATATTTATCTAAATTTTTAATTGAATTTATGCCAATATAAATTTTCTGTGGCATTTTTATTTATTTAGGTATTCTTAATAAACTTTATAAAATTTTTCTTATTATCAATCGGGCTAATATTCGGCCGACCCAAATCTTCTCTTGATAAGCTATTTATTCTTATTTCCAAAAAAGATGGACCAACGCTATCGTTTAATAATTTAAGACTATTTTTAATATCTTCTAGAGAGTTGGCTTGATAAACATTCTTATAACCACAAGCCTGGGCTAGAAGTTGCATGTCAACATTAAACCCAACCGTTGGCTGGCCGCCGACCGATTCATGACAGCCGTTATTCAAAATTATATGATTAAAATTATGTAGCGCTTGAGAGCCGATAATCGCCAAAGATCCCATATGCATAATAAGCGCGCCGTCGCCGTCTAAACAATAAATTTTTCTATTTTTTTTCTCGCGAGCAATTCCTAAGGCGATGGAAGAAGAATGCCCCATTGAACCAACCGTTAAAAAATCCTTGTCATGCCCTTGGTGCCGGTAATCGCGATATTCAAAAAGTTCTCGCGAAGCTTTACCGGTCGTGGAAACAATAATGTCTTCCGGTGTCAAAGCGTCAACAATACATTTAATTGCTTCTTCCCGGGACACCGGATAATTATTGACCGGCTTATTCTGTAAAAAATATTTTTCAAAAGTGTCTTTTCTGACAAGCAAAACATAAGGAGCGCTTTTCTCTTTCATATAAACGCATGCTTTCTCTAGACATTTCTCCGCCTCATCTAGAGACGATGGCAAAATATCATAAGGAATAGACAGAGCCTCAAATAATTTCTCGGTAACCTCCCCCTGTTTAATATGCTGGGGTTCATCTTTAATATTAGGCTCACCGCGCCAACCGACTACTATCAGCATCGGGATACTATATACTTCCGGATCAACTAACGATACCAAGGGATTAACAGCGTTTCCGATACCGGAATTCTGCATATACACCAAGCCGATATTCCCGGTAGCGAGATAATGGCCGGCGGCTAAAGCGACGGCGTTACCTTCGTTGGCGCTGATGATATGATTTTCTCCGGCCCAGTCCATTAAATAAGAACAAAAATTCTTTAGTAAAGAATCCGGCACGCCAGTAAAAAAATCTATATTCTTTTCCAATAAACTTTGATAAAATTTTTCCGGATTAAGCATATTATTTCCCGCCCGGGATTAAGGTTAAAATTTCTTTGATTGATAAACATTCATCTTCACATTCATAAGACCGTTCATTTAATAAAATTGATTTTGCGGTATTAACCATCGCCGGATAAGCGCTGCGCAATAAATGATTCGCATAAATTATAACATTCACTCCGGCTTCTATTAATTCTGTTTCATAAATTTTATTATAACTTGACGGAACCGCCACTAAGGGCACTTTTTTTTCAAATTTTTTATATTCTCGGCAAAATTCCAATATTTCATCAGGCTCTTTCTCCCGGCTATGAATCATTATCCCGTCCGCGCCGGCCTCAATATAAGCCCGGGCGCGCTTAACGGCATCATCTAAACCTTTTTTAAGAATAAGGCTTTCAATTCTGGCGATAATCATAAAATCATCGGTCACCTGTGCTTTTTTGCCCATGGAAATTTTATGGCAAAAACTATCAATATTATCCTGAGTCTGCTCAACATCCGTTCCGAATAAAGAATTTTTTTTCAAACCGATCTTATCTTCAATAATAACCGCCGAGACCCCCATTCGTTCCAAGGTTTTAACTCCGAAGACAAAATGTTCCGGAATTCCGCCAGTGTCGCCGTCAAAAATTATCGGCTTAGTCGTTACCTCCATAATATCGTTAACCGTGGTTAAGCGGGAAGTCAAATCTACACATTCAATATCCGGCTTTCCTTTGGCGGTTGAATCCGTCAAACTACTAAGCCACATGCCGTCAAACTCCTTGATTCCCTTTTCATCCTTAATTTTTAAATTATCAACTATCAACCCGGTCAGGCCGTTATGCGCTTCCATAATCCGCACCGCCGGCTTCACCTCCAACAATCTCTTCAGTCTTTTCATCCTTATCTCCGGCGTTGTCCCAATTTCATGCATTTTTTCATGCAAGGAGGTAGAGGAAATACCTTTAGTATAGGGTAGTTCCACTAATTCTCCGCCCCATTCTTTCAGGGCGGCAATAACCCGAGCGCGGGTTTCCTTCTGCGCCCCCTCTTTCCAATCATCACCATGAACAACATAATCCGGCTTTAACTCCTTTAAATTAGAAACATAATCAAGAGTATCCTGAGGAATAACTTTGGCGACGCCTTTTAAATTTTCCACAATCTGTTTCCTCTGATCATAAGTTAAAAACGGTAAGCGCTTATAGCTGGCGATTGCCTTATCCGTTAACAAACCGACCACGACTTCGCCGATTTCTTTGGCGCGATTTATTATATTCAAATGGCCGGGATGAATAAGGTCAGCACTCATCCCGACATAAACGACTTTTTTCTGGTTATCAGGCATAGAATTAAACTTTGAATTATTTATAACCCCTTCTTAATTGACTCGCTAAACCTTTAAATGTAAATATAAATAAAAACAAGTCTTTTAGTAATAAAATTAAAACAAACAAGAATAATTTATTAAAAACAACAAGACATGCTATAAGAGCACAGGAGAATCCTCGATCCCATTTTATATATTTTCTAAGATCAATATTCGAAATAAATTTTGTAATTCTTCTTAAATTATTCACCGTGCTATTATTTCCCTCCCCATTTACCTTATTATCAATATATAAAGATAAATAGGTGATAATCAAAAAAACTACATACAAATAAATTAACAAAGAACCTTGACTAGAAACTAAATAGTAACCATGAATAATCGCTCCAACTAAAATAACATCGGATACCCTGTCTAAAAATGGGTCTAAAAATGCTCCAAATTTAGACTTTCTGTTAGTAAGTCTGGCGACCTCTCCGTCTGACATGTCGAGAATGGAAGCAAAAAAATAAAAAACTAAACCTAAAACATTATTAGGATACCCTCCAAGAAAAAACCAATACGCGGCACCCAAATTCATAATAAATGAAAAAAACGTTATCTTATTTGGGGAAATATCAAAAGAAGCAAAAACCCAGGAAAAATATATAGATATCTTTCTAAATATAAAAACATTAAAAAACCCTTCAGATAAACCATCCTTAACTGAAGACTGTTTGTAAACTTCTTTTAAATCCTTTTTTAATATTTTCATTTTTTATCTATAACTAAGTGCTTTAAGTAGTTAATTATTTTTCACTCTCTTCAATAAGCCCCAGCCAAAACATCCCAAACAGCTCAACAGAACAGCCCCCGATACAAATGAACCTAATATAAAAAACCTCTGCGGCCAAAATTCAATTACCAGCTCAAAATCATAACTGCCGTCGGGATTCTTAACACATTTTATATTATCAGCGCAAATCTCCTCCGGATTGATGAACCAAGAATTAGCATAGCCGTTAACCATTAAATGATTCTCGTTATTATTAATCGGTTTTTTAAACCAGGTTTCATAAAAACGGCCGGACGTTAAATTATCATTTTGAATCGTATCCTGAAAATTCTTGGAAACAAAATCAATCTTATAGGGTTCATTATAATCTAAAACTTCCTTATTATTTTCCCATTTAATATGTTTGATATTCTTCTCTTCAAAGTCTCCTAAAGTAGAAATATATCCCTGGTTAATAAATTCTTTTAATTCATTAGCATCGGCCTGATCCTCATCATTGCCGTCTAAAATCTTATAATCAGTTTCATTAAAATCAATATCTTTTTTCTTATAATCAGCTAAATAGCTTTTCCAGCCCTCATGAAAGGACTCGCTAAAAACCAAAGGGAAATCTTCCGTGGCGCCATGGACAACCACGCGGTATTTAGTCGGATTTATTTTTTTGAATTCAAGTACTGGCACTTTACTTATTACCTCTTTTTGTAGTTCATTATAAAACATTGGAGAGAATGCTGTATCTACTGTATTGAATGAAAAATTGGCCATAATATTATCTCGAGTATTATTGAAATATATAGCCAACCTAATGTCGCTGTTTTCTTGCAAAACTATTTCCGGCAAAATTTCTAAATCTTTAGGAGTAACAAAAATAATCTCAGGCGCATAAAAATGAGGTAAAAAAACTCTATTTTGAAAAATATAAATATTGTCAAAACTTTTATATTTATTAATATAATGTTCTCCCTCTAAAGACTTTATAAAAATCTCGGAATTATCATTTAAAGGATCATCTATATCTAAATTAAGAATTAAATACTTAATGTTAATTAAATTTAATACTCCTCCTAATTCCATAAATCGCATTTCTGCTAGAATATTATTCAATTCTTTAGAAATACGTTGGGGCGACCCCAGACCACTTTGATAAAAAGTGATACTACCGGGATGGAATGAATAAATGGAAAAAAGATTTCTTGCCCCGCGAAAAATACCATTGAATTCAAGATTATTTTTTATTTCCATGACTTCGCCAAGAGGTAAATAAAGAATCTTACCGTCTAGCTTTAAATCATTCGCCAAATTCTCTACTTGAAAATTCCCTTTCGGGAAATTATAAGTTCGCAATCGAATATCCGAGCCAAACTTAGGATCACCAACTATATATCCTAAAAAAAACGGTAAAGTATTTATAATAGCTGAAAAACACAAAATAAATGATAAAACTATTAAATACTTCTTCCTGGATTGAAATAAAAATTGAAGTAATAATATAAACAAAACCACATATGCCAATGAAGATAAAATTGAAAATCTGGCTACATCTCTTATTAGATTAGAAAAAGGAATTTCCGCAATCAAGCCTGGCCCAATTGTAAATAAAAGGGGGGGTATTAAATATATAAAAACTAAAGAAATTACTATCTTTTTATTCCTCAAAAATAACAATGATAAAATTATTATTATCGGTTCTAAAAAAGAAAAAAATTCAAGAAATTTCGGATAACTGACTTCATACTGATAATTTACTACACTTCCCCACGACCGTAGAAGATTAAGATAATTTAAACGAACCCACGTCCCCCTACTCATCTCATTAGTTACCAAATCGGATCCCAAAACGCTCGACGCAGGGCTAACAAACAAGGGGATTAACCACATAGCATGTAAACCTAGCCCGACGATAAAGACAATTGCAAGAGATCTACTATATACCCAAAAAGTTTTTTTGTTATTAATTAGAAAGAAAGACAACATTAACAAGACTAAAGGGTACCAAATAATACTCTGGGATTGAATAATTGCTATGGCGTATAAAAACCCGGAAATTAGAGAATAACGAATTTTATTTTCCAAAACCGACCTGATAAAAAATAAAATAATTATTGGTAGAATGGCTAAGGAAAACAAAACATACGTCCAGCCCATAATAGAATAGTTAAAAAAAACAGGGGTAGTAATAAAAACGAGCCCACCAAATAAAGATATCCATTTATCACATTTCAAAAATCTGGCCAACGAATACATAGAGCATCCGCCTAAAACAAAAAGTCCCAACAACCATAATTTTAAAATAAGCTGCCCGCCCAAACCCACTAATGACAAAATTTTTACCAAACCCTGAAACCATAATGCAATCGAAAATGGTTGTCTGCCACCTAGTAAATTATTTTGGTTTGTCCATGTAGTAAATCCATTGGAAAAATAAGCTTGAATCTGTTGGTTGGTAAAAGGAAGACTCCAATCACTTCCAATAATTACCCCGGGCGAAAATAAAACTCCACGTAAAAAAATTACTCCAAAAAAAATAAAAAACAAAACTGGAAAAATCTCTATAAAGATCTTTCTTAATGATTCGGCTATTTTGGAATCCAAAAATTTTAACATCAAAAATTACTTCTTAGAATTACTTAAACCCACTTTTGTTATTTCCGCTCCAAGATCCCGATAAAAAATTGGGCCCACTCTAGGCAAGCAACCCAATAAAGAAAATAATTTAATTATTACGCTTGGGCTAGAATTAAAAAGCCACACTTTCCCATTAAAACCCAACCGATCAATAAGATTACTAAAGTATTCTTTTGACCATTTAAAATAGTGCTCATCATGAAAAATAGACCCCGTATTTAAAACCCTAAATACCAATACACCTAACCAATCGGAATTATCAGTATACACTCTTACCGTATCCTTGCATACTCTAAAATGTTCCTTAATCATTTCTGTCGGAAATAAATTGTGTTCGATAACATAAGCGCTCCTCACTATGTCAAAAGAATTATTTTTAAAAGGCAGCAGCTCCGCTGAAGCCAGAACAAAATTTTTAGGAAGAGGGTCAGGAATATACACGTCAACATTAAAATCACCCTGGGCTTTGCCTCCGCAACCTACATCCAACATAGTTTTCTTCACTTTTTTATCTACTACCCTCCCCGAGCCCATCCCAAACCTTATAAGATTAACGAAAAAATTTGGGGTCCATTTTCTGCGGCCAGGTCGCCAGCGCCCCGTATTCTCCATAGTTTCTGTTATAATCCCTAAATCTTTGATTTTTTCATAACCACGCAAACCATCTGGCAAAAAATCAGCCACACAACCCTTTATAACTGGGTAATGACGTTGACATTTTTTACACTCAAAATAATCATTGCCTTGCAAAATAACCTCGCTATGATCATAAGGGCAGACCAATTTATTAATAATTTCTTCATTCATATATTTTTAATTAATATTCTCCAGTAAAATGCACCCCCTTAGCAGTAAAACTAAGATGTTTCAACATCCACGCCTCAACTTCATAAATTATATTAATTGGGAATAATAATAATAACCAAAGTTTATTCAAAACAATCCAAAGATTACTAATCTTGCCTTGGACTCCGGAACCACAAGAGCTCCGAAATTTTCTTTGCACACTTGAATTAAAAATAGAAATAAATTTTTTTGGCAAATAAAGGGTGAGTAAATGAAATAATTGGGAAATCCAATGGTCACTATACGTAATTACAGTTTTCGAAAAATATGGACAAACAAGGTTCTTTATATCTTTTTGAGTAAAATATTGAATATGACCAAAATTATTTCTCGTAAAATCTCGAAGATTTAAAAAATTGGTTACTCTTAAAAATTTATCCAATGTAAACGGTTGCCCCTCACAAGGTACATAAAAATGAAATAGCCCAGATGGCGATAAAACCCTTTTAACCTCAATAATTGCTTGTTGTGGGTTACTTAAATGTTCTAAAACATCCATAATTACAACGGCGTCAAAAAAGTTGTCTTGAAATGGTATTTTTTCAGCGCTACCCACCAAAAAGGTCCCCTCAATAGATTTATCTTCTTTTGCAATACAAATTGCCGTATGACTTATATCTACTCCGTACAATATAGCATCTGGACGTAACCTTGAAATTTTCTTTAAAAATCTTCCTTGCCCCATGCCAATTTCTAAAATCCTAGGGTTCTTTAAATTTTTAATCGCATTAATAAATCTTTTAGTTCTCTTGTCCATCTTAAAATCAAAAGCGGTGGAAACGCCCTGTGAATTTTTTTCATAATTATACTCAACCATACTAAATTGTGTTATATATTATTTCTAAATCTCTTTTGGCAATATCAAACCAATTAAATTGTTCGGCAAAAATTATACTTTTATTGCGTAGTTGTCTGCGAATATCCTCATCGATCAAAAGAAATTTAATTTTATTAATTACAGAATTAATATCTCCAATTTTATTTTTTTGCAGAATATCTTCTCTATATATATGATTATAAATCGCTAAATCATATGTAATAGCAGGTAAACCACACGCTAAAGCCTCCATTAAACTAATCCCCCAACTTTCATCAGCGTTTACTTTACTTAAAAAAATAAAAATTTTACTACTTCTAAAAATTTCATATTTTTTATTACCACTAACATATCCAAAATAATCAATATTTTCCTCCAAATTACCATCCTTGATTTTATTTAAAAATTTTTTTACAACGTCTTCGCGCCCTGTACCCATAACCGCTAATTTAGCATTTGGAATAATCTTAATTATTCCCGACCAAACAGACAAAAGATCAAATATACCTTTATTCTCAGTGATTCTTCCCATATAAACTCCATCGTATATTTTTTCTTTTCTAGCTAAAACTTTATTAATTTTATCCATAAACAATCCGTTTTGCGTTAAAAAAATTTTTTTTTCATCAATACCTTGTTTAACTATTTCTTTTTTTAACTCTGGATTAACAGTAAAAATAATTGAAGTAAAACGACTTATAATTTTAACTACAAACTTAGATTCTAAATGCGTAATTGTATTTATAAAAATATTGCCGGAACGTTGAGATGGTTTCGGGACTATGCTATCTATCATTAAAATAAAATGACGACATTTTCCAAATAACTTTAAAAATAAAATCGGTATTACGTCCACTAATAAAGCCGAGTTAGCATAACAAACATCAAATTTTGGTATATTTTTAAAAAGTAAAATCGGAGAAAATAATACTCTAATAAAATAAGAAAAAATTATACCAAATCCAGATGAGCGCATTTTAGAAGAAAAGGGTAATGTAATAATTTTTACTTTTTTTGAATTTGTACTTATACTACTCATCTCACTGCGAGTCGCATCTTTAATTAACTGCGGAATTAATAAAAAAACTTCACTTTTTTCAATCACCCACCCCAAACATCTACCAATAGTTTTATCAGAACAATAAACACCGACACCACCTAAATTAACATACAACATTTTTAACTTTTTTTTTGAAATATTAAGTTCTGAAATTATATTTTTATTCATGATATTTCTTCCTAAATTTTATAAAAATATTAGTAAATCCTTTTTCTTGTCTATACTCTTCATCTTGTTTTTTATTAAATAAATCTTCAAAAAAGGGCGCTCTTCTAAAGATCCATTTGGCAATATATAAATTATTTATTCCTAAAATTTCCCACCAGCCACCATTTAAAACAATTTTTTCAATTTTGAAGCCATTGTTTTCAGCAAATTTTATTAAGTCATTTTTTTTATAATGCCGGTGACCAATTAACCACCATGCAGGATCAAATATATTAGAAAAAAAATTATTATAAGGGGTGCTTAAATAAAAAACTCCATTATTTTTTAAAACTCTCTTAACTTCCCTAAACATTATATTTTCAGTATTCTTTGGTATATGTTCAATAACTTCCCATGAGACAATTGAATCAAATTCATTATCATTAAAAGGCAACTGAATAGCACTACCAGTTTTAAATTCTATTCTATCATTATCTATATTTTCTTTCGCGGTTTTTAAATCTTCTCCGGATATTTCTATCCCTATTATCTTACTGCAGCCCCTCTTTACTGCGCTCAATTCAAACCAACCATAACCACACCCTACATCTAAAACTGTTTTATTTTTTATGTCGGAATCATCAACAAAAATAGTATTAAATAAAGTTCGCCCATGTAATTCTGTTGCTGGCTTTTCATTTATTATATTTTCCATCTTATTTCCCTCTAATTAAATAAATAACCCCCACCATCCCTCTTAAAAAATACATTCCTAAAGTTAAGAGCGGATGTGCCAATAACTTGCGCCATTTCCCTTTTTCCAAAAATACTCCGAAAAAGCGATATTTGAAACCTAACTGTTTCTTAATATCCGGATCATTCTTACCCCATTTACTAATATAAGCGTCAAAACTTTTTGCGTAATAGTCTTTCTTTTTTAAATACTTCCTCAAATTAAATTCTGATTCGTTATGATAAATTACCGTCTGATACTTGGCCGGATTAACCCCCTTCTCCTTAATTAAAGCGCTTAAGGGCCATTCCTCTACCGCGATTCCCCGGCCGGCCGGCACTAAGGCAATCTGCCCGATTTGTTTTATTTTCTTATCAATATCCCAATCCTCCGGACCGCTCATACTTTCGTCAAATCCGCCGACCTCTACAAATCTATCTTTACGAAAAAACCTGGCACCATCAATTACTGTCCCGTCATAAAAAGATCGCTCAAAACGCCTCACCCGGCTCCAAAAATTCCGGCCTAAGACGATTTCGCTGATATGGAGGGCTGAGCAATTTTCTTTATTTATAAACTCCACGCAATCGCCGATTAGCCCTGGCGACAAAATCATATCGGCATCAACAAACATCACATACTCACCATTACTCTTTTCAATCATCCCGTAATTCCTCTGTGCACTCCGCTCCGGTCCTTTATCATATACTTTATCCGTATACTCCCCCACTATCTCCTTAGTTCGGTCACTGGAGCCATTATCAACAACAATAATCTCAATATTATTATAACCCTGGACATTGATTGAGCGCAAGCAATTTTCTATATTTTTTTCTTCATTTTTGGTGGTAATAACTACCGAAACTAATGGGCTCATGATTTTGTTATTATTTATTGTTAGGCTCCTAATAGCACTTCCGACTACACTTTTTAACTCATTCTTTAACAAAGCTTACTCTTTAAAAAAATATTCTCAAAATTATTTGCTCTTTCATCATCATCTTTTATTTTTATATATTCCATATCACACTTAATAACTTTATCTTTAAAGAAAAAATTGACAAACATTATAATAGCTAAATTGTTTTTGGGAATCCCATTTTTTATCTCATCAAGCTTGGTTTTTATATAAGATAAACTATAATGATAAGAACTGCTTTCAGAAAGGTCAACAATTAAAATAGATGAATTTCTGGCGGCTGATCTAGTATTTTTATTTAAAATAACCTCTATTATGTCCAACCGTTTTTCCATAAACCAAAGTTTTAAATTATAATCAGTCCTACTGCTCAAACAAACAGTACTCCAAATATTATCTGGCAGCAAAGATGCAACCAAGTCGCCCTTCTCCCTTAACGTCATCTCATAGTATTCATTAGAAATCACATTTTTTTCTAAAAGTACTGGAAAATCTCGCTTTAAAGAGGCTAATATTATTTTAGGTTCATTGGATTTTAATTTAATCTCTATTTCAAAATCTCTATAGCCCGATAAATCGCACTGATCTATAAATTTTTCAATTTTTGACAGTAATAAATTATTATCATCTCCAATTCTAATTAATTCTATACCCATTCCATCATTAAGTAAAAAATCTAAAGGTGGATTACTAAGCTCTAAACCATTAAGAATTCCTCTTTCTTTAAATTTATAAGCTAAAAGTAATTGAGTAAAACATCTATTAATATTGGCATTGCCATTTCGAAAATCTTTTACCAAATTATCACATACAAGTTTCACTCCCGGCACATCCGCCAACTCGTCGATACAGGAACACAGGCCGGCATAATATTCTGATTTATTTAATTGCAATTTCCCAATTATAAAATCGAGATCGTCCTTATTTATCAATTTATATATTCTATTCATGTCTTCTTTAATATTTTCATAAAACTATCGATCCCAAAAAACTATATCTCCTAAATTATCCACTATTTCTTTCCGAGATATAGAAGGGCTTTTTTCTATCAAATCTATAATTTTCAGGGACATTTTCAGGGACATTTTCAGGGGCATAGAAAAATTTTTTCTATCAACTCTATTCTTTCTCCTTCTTTTTAAATTATTCTGAATTTCCGAATAATTGCTAAATAATTAATTTCTCCTTTGTTTATAATATTTTTTAAATGTCATTTTTTGTGGTAATGACTACCGAAACAAGAGGATTCATGAAATTTATGCATTTATGTAATAATTATCTTACAAATTTACGCGTTTATGTAATGATTATATTACAAATTTACGCATTTATGTAATGATTATATTACAAATTTACCAAAGAGTAAAATTTTAATTAAAATTAGCTAATTTTTTGTGGTAATTACTACCGAAACTAATGGGGGCATATTAATAAAAATTATCAGCCGTAAGCATTCTAAGCTTAGCTTCCGGATACCTATTTTTAAAAGCCTTATTCATAGCTTTTCGTTTATATTTCACCTCCACTCCGATAAGTTCCTTCCCTTTTTCAAGAACAACATCAATTTCCGATCCTTGTTTTGTGCGCCAATAATAAAATTTTGAATTTTTTTCTAAATAACTGTCTTGTTTTATGAGTTCGCTGATTATAAAATTTTCAAATAACCCGCCCTTGTCATTCCTTGATTCTAAGGCGGAAAAATCGCCAATTATTGCGTTCCTGACCCCCGAATCATAAAAAAATATTTTTGGCGCTTTAGTGATTTCATCTCTTTTATTCTTCGAGTAGGGATACAAACGAAACAAAATAAAACTCTGTTCAAAAATTTCAATATATTTCTTAATCGTTCTCTGATCGGCTCTTAAACTAACGGCTAATTCCGAATAATTTATCAGATTACCGATTTGCCAAGCCAATAATCGCAACAAATCTTTAGCCAATTTCTTATCCTCTATTAAACTTAGCTCTAAAATATCTTTAAAAATTAAACTATCAACAAAATTCAAAAGATATTTCTCATCATTAGAATTACTAATTAAATGAGGATACTGCCCGTAAATTAAGACGTTATTCAGAATATTTTTCACATCAAAACGATATAAATGATCTTTTGCATCGGCCTTCCGATCAGAGATTATTTTTTCTAAGATATTAAAATTTAAATCTGACTCAATATCTTTTTGATTAAGATATTCCGAAAAGGTAAGTGGATAAATATTATAATCAATTTTCCTCCCTGCCAGGCTTTCGCCGGTTTTATTTTTAATATGAAAAGAAGAAGAACCGGTAATAATTAGTTTAATATTTTCCAGTTGATCATAAATTATTTTTACCGCTCGTCCGGGATCATTAAGTAAGTGAATTTCATCAATAATAATTTCTTTAAAAGTTTTATTAATTAGCGTTTTATAAGTCTCGATATCATATGATTCTAAAATTTTCTTAATTGGTTCATTATCAACTAAAAAATAATCTGCTTTGGGAAATAATTTTTTAACCAAAGTAGTTTTTCCAACCTGCCTCGAGCCAAGTAAGATAAGTACTTGCTTGTATTTAGTAAAATGTTGTTTAATTTTAAGATCTAGATGCCTTTTCATATAAACATATTACTTTTTTGACATTATGTGCTTAAAAAGATATATCTAATTATACATTGGTAATTTTATTTTGTCAAATAATTACTTCCTAAAATCCATCAAATGTCCTAAAACCTTTACTCCTGCCCGCCAAAGGAATTTTATATCGGCCCAGGAACGGATGCCGGCGATCTTGCGAAAAACAAACTGCGGCGTGATAAAGGACTTATATAATCCCTGGGTCATCTCTTTTACTTCGGTTGTGGTTAATTCGCATTTCATTACCTGCTCCCGCTGATCAAAGCGGTCATAATCATTGAAATTCAACAAGCGGTTATCATAACAATACTTATACAAAGGCGTGCCCGGATATGGAATCAAAACCGTGGCCTGTAAAGTATCAACATAGCCCTTCTTAAATAAATCAGCCGCTAAGTCCACGGTCTTTTGCGCATCTTCCCGGCTCTCCCAAGGGTAGCCGATCATGGTTGTGATATGCGGCTCAAGTCCGGCCTCTTTGCACATCTTCAAGCCCGGCTCAATTTCTTCAACCTTAAGGCCCTTGCTAATCGCGTCTAAGGTTTTCTGACTCGCCGATTCTAAACCGAAAAGAATAAAACGAAAACCGGCCTGCTTCATTAATTTCCAGGTCTCCAAATCACGAATACCGTTAATCCGCATATTACAGCTCATCACTACTTTTTTATTATAGCCCCGTTCAATCATGCCGCTACAGAATTCTGTTAACCAGTCGCCGATCGGTAAAGAGCCGGAATCTTCCATAATCTCCTTTATACCTAAATCTATTAACTGCCCGACTTCGTCTAAAGCTAATCGCGCCGAACGAGTTCGAAAATCCTTACCCGGGAAAAGGGTTGTCCAGGAGCAAAACGAACAGCGCCCCCACCAGCAATCCCGGCCGCTCATCATATAGGCGCCGGGCGTAAATTTAAAATTCCCGTTTTTATAGGCATACATCCGCCATTTTGTGAGTTCCCGATCAATAGCCGGCAAAACATTCAAATCATGGAGATGATAATCCTGGCGCGCGCCGCTATTTCTAAATTCCGGATTTTTAAATTCCCCGTCCGCCCAGTTTATCGCCTCATTCCGGCCCGCGGAATCCCATTCGCCGCCAACACGCCAATACCAACCCGGCTCCAGTTCGGCCTGGCCGGCCAAATGCTCCGCTAAATTAGCCACGCCAAAATCATAATCGCCGCCGGCTAGGACATAATCAACTTTAGAATATTTCAAACTTTCTTCGGGCTGAGCCGTAATATGGTCGCCGACCAAAGCGATTTTCAGCGGCCAATCCACCTTTTCTTTTAATTCATTAATAATCCGCCAATGCCGCTTTACAACCGGCGTTTTCGTTTCAATCATTATTAAATCCGGACGGGCCGCCAAAAGCCGGGCCCGCCATTCTTCATAGCTTAGTCCCTCGGCAATGCCGTCGTCCCAGACAACTTCCTGCCCCCTCGTTTTTAAAAGCGTCGCCGTATAAGCCGGAATAACCGGGTAAATATAGGTCGGGCTGTTGAACCATTGGAACTGGCGGTTCTGACCTAAAAGCGGCACGCCTTTTTCCGAAGCCAAAGGCGGATATGAGATGAATATTTTCATAATTAATCTAAATATTTTTTTATTATTTCTTGATAATTATTACAAAAACCCTTGATAAATTCCTGTTCATCAAAAAAATTAGCTAAATCATAATGGAGCTTGGCCGGCGTTACGGCCTTAATGATTTTTTCTTTCAAACGGGCTTTAAGCTCCGCCATATCTTTAATTTTGAATTTTGAAGCTAAGGTTTTAAAATCCGGCTCAATTCCTTTTTCCAAATACCAGAATAAATCATAATAATCTCGTCCCTTAATATCTATTTCGTTATCACTTCCTTTAAACCAGGCCCGCTCTAAAATCGCGCAAATTTTTCCGGTCATTAGAAATTTTAAATTATAGGTTTTAACGATGAAGTTAAAACCAAAACCGGAAACCGGGGCAACTTCGTATTCCGGCCGCTGAAAATCTTCTATTGATAATTCAATCTTCACATATAAAAAATCACTCTCGCTTTTATCGCCCGCTAAACCAAGCTCCTGTAAAATTGGAAATTTCAAATATAGACGATTTTTTCCCTGGGCCCGATAAATGATTTCCATCCGGAACTGGTCTTGAAAATATTCTTTTATTGCCTCGCCTAAAACTTGTAAATCTAATTCATCATAAACCGCGACCGGTAAATTAAAATCCAAATCTTCCGATAAACGCGGCAAATCATAAATAATCCTTAATGCCGAGCCGCCCATAAAGACCCACTTTTGATAAGCCGGTCGGCCATACAAAAAAGCCAGAACCGGAAATTGTAAATATTCCTTAACCGCGTTTTTAATTACAAAATCCGGCCAAGCGGCTTGTTTTTTCTGGCTGACAAAATCTTTTAATAAATCAAGCAACATGTTTTTCAATTATTTTTTTTAATTTTTGCCAACGGCGACCGGGCGTTAATTTGAAATAAAAAAACAGCTCCGTTCGCTCTTTTTTATTTAAATTTTCCCAATTCAAACGTAAATCAACGATATTTTTTTCATTCGGCTCGCCTCCCCGCCGAAAACGAAGATACAAAAAATCAAATAAGGCCTTGGCTTTTGAGGCCTCAAAAATCGGCTGGCCTTTAAAATATTTAATCTTATATCCGAGAAAAAGTTTTGTTGGCAAGGAATAATAACGCCAAACCCCTAAAGAATTACTGAATTCCCGAGCCGTTTTATTAGTAATTGAAGTTAAAGCCCGGGCCGATTCGCTTAAAAGAGAAAATTTATCCAAGACATATTCTAAAGATAAGTAAGATGGCGCCAATAATTTATTGGCTAAATATTCAAGATATTCATTTTTTAAATTTTCCGCTTCATATTTATCTTTAAAAATATAAAGTCCTTTTTTTAAAGCGATAAGCTCACCGCTTTTCAACCAATATTTTAAATTAGCGTTAAGATTATTATCATCTTTTTCTAATAATTTTAGCGAATTTTTATCAAAAACCAACAATTTAGCCGTTTTCTTTTTTAAATCTTCAAGCTTCATATTTACTTAAAATATTCATTAAATACTTTTTTATAAATTAGTATAAAAATTATACCATTTCCTAAAAAAATATACAAACTCACCGAACAAAAGCGTATAATTTTTAACCTATCTCAACTTGCTCTTTAAATTTTTTATTATTAATCCTTTGAAAAAATTATAACCGTAAACTAGATGGGTTAAAAAAATATAATAAACCGCGTTCAGGGCGATTAAAATATTTTTTTCATAACGACGGATGTCAAGTAATGATTTTACTAAAGCTAATAAATAAAGCGCGCCGCCGCCTAATATCAGGCCTCGTAAAATTAAGAAGATCTGATTTTCAAAAAAACTTTGATTACCGCTCAAAGCGGCGAATGAGGCGGCAATGCTAAAAACAATGGCAAAAATTACAAACAATAAAAACAAACTCGGGATGAAATATTTTAACCGACAAGATGTTTCCGGATACTTTTTCGCAAAAAAACCGCGGTGGACGCCGTAGCCGGCAATCTGTTTTAAATGTTTTTTCAGGCCCGGCCGGCGATGATGATAAGCAATTAGTTTCGGATCATAAATAATTCCGTCCGGGTATTTTTTTATCAAATCTAAACACAACTTAGTGTCCTCGCCCGGCCAGAATTCACTCGCGAAGCCGCCAAGCTCCGCAAAAACCGCTTTGCGAATAGAAAAATTAACGCTCGGCCAATCATTAACCAGTCGCGACGCACCAATCGGCACATATCTCTCCGGATTCCCGCCGGACAGCGCGCTTAGAAAAACCGCGCCGGAAACTTTGGCCCAAAAACTATCGTCCGGCGGCGTCAAAGCCGGACCGCCAACCGCTTTTACTTTTTCGTTTTTAAAATTCTCATCTAAAATTTCTAAAAAATCATTAGCCGGATAAGCGTCGTCGTCAATGAATACTAAAATTTCTCCAACCGCATCTTTAATCGCCCGCGTCCGCTTCTCGGCCGGACCGCAATGGCCAGTCGCTATTTGCCGCGTCTTCGGCCAGGTCTCATCATTGATTTCGTCCGGGTAAATTATGATTTCATAATCATCGCGGCCAATTGCTAAAATTTTAGGTATTGCCTCGCGAATATAATCGTTAATCGCTTTAACCGGAATTATAAAACTGTTTTTGATCATGTCTTTAAAAATAATAGGGCAATCGCGGAAAACCCTGGCGTTCTAACACGCCCGGGATTCAAGCTAAATTTATCTAAATCTTCCCGCGAAAATATTCAATCGTCTTTTTTAGACCCTCTTCTAAATTTATCTTCGGCTCCCAATTTAATTTTTCTTTGGCTAAAGCAATATCCGGCTTCCGTTGGCGCGGATCATCGGCCGGCAAGGACTTGAAAACCAATTTACTTTTACTTTCCGGAATAAGCGCCAAAACTTTTTCCGCTAATTCCTTAATCGTGAACTCACCCGGATTACCAAGATTAACCGGCCCGACAAAGCCGCTCTCATTATTCATCATCCTAATCATCGCCTCCACTAAATCATCAACATATTGAAAGCTCCGGGTCTGCGAACCGTCGCCATAAATCGTGATATCTTCATTACGCAAAGCCTGCATTATAAAATTAGATACGACGCGGCCGTCGGCCGGATGCATATTCGGGCCGTAAGTATTAAAAATCCGAACCACGCGGATATCGGTTTTATGCTGACGGTGATAATCAAAAAACAGGGTCTCGGCGCAACGCTTGCCTTCATCGTAGCAAGAACGAATCCCGATACAGTTCACGCGGCCCCAATAGCTTTCCGGCTGAGGATGAACTTCCGGATCGCCGTAAACTTCGGAAGTTGAAGCTTGAAGAATCCGCGCCCGCGTCCGCTTCGCCAGTCCTAACATATTAATCGCGCCGTGAACCGAGGTCTTGGTTGTCTGGACCGGATCAAATTGATAATGGATCGGTGAAGCCGGACAAGCTAAATTATAAATCTGGTCGACTTCAACATAGAGTGGAAAAGTAACATCATGGCGCAAAAATTCAAAGCGCGGATTGGTTAAAAGCGGCCGGATGTTTTCTTTCGTGCCGGTGAAAAAATTATCCACGCATAGAACTTCGTTCCCTTCGTCTAGAAGGCGGCGGCAAAGATGCGAGCCGATAAAACCAGCTCCGCCGGTTACTAAAATTTTTTTCATAAATTATTTACCAAGGCTAATTTTCTAAAAACTTTCTCTTAATATGTTAATCTTTCTTTTTTCTTAAAACATAAAGCGGCCGGGCTAAAACTTCGCCATGAATATGCGCGATATACAGAGCAACCAAACCGAGCGAACATAAAACTATGCCGACTAAAAAAGTAATTAAAAGTGCCAGTTGCGCCGGGCCGGAAAAAGAAACCGCGTATTTCCAAGCCCAAATATATTTCCCGAGCAAGACATAAAGTCCGAATGGCCCGACCGTAAAAATAATTAATAAGCCCAAATAACCGGCCCATTTAAGCGGAATCAGGCTTAAAGAAACAAAACTGTTCATCGCCAAGCTTATTAGTTTCCGGACATTATAAGCGGCGTGGCCGTTTTCCCGTTCCCGCGCTTCAAAATAAACATAATCGCGTTTGAAGCCGAGCCAGGCAATAAGCGCCCGAGTCATTCGCTGGCGCTCAGAAAATTTATTAAATTCATTGATTACTGCCCGATCCAAAAGCCGAAAATCCGTAGAATAAGGCAAAAGCGGCACTTCGGAAATCCGCTTCATAATCTTATAAAAAATAATCGAACCCCAATGCTTGATAAAGCCGCAATTCTTATTTTTCTGCCGCACACCGATAACCACTTCCGCCCCCGCCTCCCATTTCGCGATAAATTCCGTAATCTTTTCCACTGGATGCTGGAGGTCGGCATCAATCATGATTGCTGCCTGGCCGGAACAATGGTTAAGGCCGGCGGTCAAAGCGATTTCTTTTCCAAAATTGCGGGAGAATTCTAAAACCCGGACGCGCCCATCTCCCGCCGCTAATTTTTCCAGTTCCGCCTGCGAAGCATCGCTTGAACCGTCGTTGATAAAAATTATTTCATAAGACCGGCCAAGACCGTCTAAAACTTTTTTTGCCGCTTCATAAAAAGCCGAGAGATTTTTTTCTTCATTATGAACCGGCACGATGACCGACAGATAAATTTCTGTTTGATTGTCCAAGCGTTGATCGTTTGAGTGCCGATCGGCTAAACTTTGATTGTCTAAATGGTTATCCATATTTTTAATTCCCGGCCAGGCAATTTACGTTAAGAAAAGTTAGGCCTAGTAAGGGAATAAGAATTTTAGTTATACTTAAAATAAATATTTACCCCTTTACGTTCATTTATTCCCCATAAACCGCTTTTAATAAATCTAAATCTTTGCCGCTATCACGCAGGAGAGATAAATTTTTATTTTCAACAGCGCGCAAGAATTCTAAAGACAAATTGTCTAAACCGGCTTCTTCAGCGTAACGGCGCAAAGCGGCAAAATCTTTGATAAAGCAGTTGCCGCCCGCCCCTCGACCGGTTTTTTCGCTAAGCCCGGAAGCATGGACCGGATCAAGATGGCTCCCGCCAATGCGCGGATCCGCGGCGATACCGGCGGCGATACGCTTCCAATCGCTTCCCTCTTTGGTGGCTAGGTCATAAAAAATATTGGCGTATAAAACTTTTAAGAGCAGGAAAGTATTAGCGGCGTATTTTATAATCTCCGCTTCCTTAACCGGACAACTTAAGCTTAAAGGCGCCGGCGGCAAAATACTTAAAATCTCTTCGGCCCGGCGGCGATATTCCTCATTATCAATCGGATAACCGACGACATTGCGAGTCGGATTGGCCGCGTCATAAGCCGCGGTCTTTTCAGTTAAAAATTCCGGCGAATGAAAAACATAACGATCCGGATACAACTCCTGTAAAGCAGCGCAAGTGCCGGGCAGAATCGTGGATTTTATGACCGCGGACTTTCCTGAGCCGACCAAAGCTAAAACTTCTTTTAAAGTATCGTAGTTAAAGCCCGTCGGGGTAGTCGGGGTAGGGACGGCAATAAAAACAATATCACAGCCAGTAATCCGCTCTTTATTATTGCGAAATTCTTCCGAACGGGCATAGCGGATTACTTCATAGCCGCGATTAGTAAAATCGTCGGCATAGCTTCGACCAATAAATCCTTGGCCGATAAAGCCGATGAGGGGTTTAGACATAAATAATAACTGATTAAATAGATACTTAATTAATATTTTAAACCTTTTCCTCCCGCTCTTCTCCGCTTCGCATATCTTTTATCTTATAAATGCCGCGAGACGCTTCGTCTTCGCCAAAAATTATAACCTGGCTTATTTTCCGCTTATCCGCGAACTCAAGCGCCTTGCCGATTTTTTGTTCTTCCAAACCGGCCAAAATATTCAAACCGCGCTCATCCTCGCCTCCACCGACGCGCAAACGCTTCGCTAATTTAGCGGTTTCTATCTCCAGCTTTTTTGATAAAAGAGGCAGATAATAACTTTCCTCTTCAAACTCTGCGGCCTTTCCTAAAAGCCCCCAGCTTTCTAAAAATAGGCGCATCGTTTCATCGCCGGGCGCGAAACCGACGGCCGGAAAATTCTTCTCGCCAAAAATTTCAGCCAAACCGTTATAACGGCCGCCGCCGAAAAGCGCCCGCTTGTTTTCCGGGTTCCTATCAAAAACTTCAAACACTAATCCGTCATAATAATCAAAACCGCGAATAATCGTCGGCCGGAATTCGATCCATTCGCCATAGCCAAGTTCGCTTAAAATATTCATCGCTTCGCTTAGCTCCATAAACCCTTCGTTTTTTTCTAATTCCGGTAAGGCCGCGATTAATCTTTCTAAGCTTTCGCTCATCATAAACCTTTGTAAGATCAAAGTCGCCGCCTTATCTAGTCCGGCTTCGCTCAAACGCTTATTTACTTCTGCCTCGCTTAATTTATCCCATTTATCAAGTGTCCGGATAACAAAAATTCTGTCTTCAGACCGGAGACGTCCGGCGCCGCTTAGCTCAAGAATCGCGTCAATCAGTTTCCGATTATTAAGCGCCAGGACAAAAGAATCCTGAGGCGGATCAAATTCTAACATGATATCTAGGGCGAGCTGGAGCGTTTCAATATCCGCTTTAAGCGAGGCGCTGCCAAAAATATCGCAATTCAACTGCCAAAATTCCCGATTGCGGCCGCGCTGGGGTTTCTCATTGCGCATAAAATTCGCAATGGAAAAATATTTTAAGGGCTTCGGACTGGAAGCGTAAATCTTCGTGATCATCCGGGTCACCGACGGCGTCATTTCCGGCCGGATTGATAATTCCCGATCGCCTAAATCCTTAAAAGTCACAAGTTCTTTCCCACCGATATCCTCACCGCTTTTCGCCCGATAAATATCGGCCGATTCCACGAGCGGCGTCAAATATTCCTCAAAGCCATAACGCCGGCAAACCCGTCGCCAAGTATCAAAAATATATTTCCTAATCAAAAACTCCTCGGGTAGCCAATCCCGGGTTCCTTTCGGTTCTTGTTTTGATAATATTTTACTCATATTAGCATAATCTAAACCTAACAGATTATATCTGTTGATTATTTATATTTTACTCTTTTTCATTATTTGGCGCAAATCAGACTCCAGGTTTATTCTTTCTTTAAAAAAACTTTAACTTTCTTTCATGGTTCATTTTATATACTTAAAGCATTAAATAAATTTAATAAATTAATTAACGGCGCTTATATTTTTCTTTAAAAATATCCGTGCCGAAAAAACTTATGAAAATTCTAATCATTGACGATGAAAAAGCTATCGTTCAATTCCTAAAAGACGGCTTGGAGGCGAATATGTACAGCGTTGAAACCGCGGCCGACGGCGAGCGCGGATCCTTTATGGCTCGAACGGGAAAATACGATCTGATAATCCTTGACTACATGCTACCGAAACAAAACGGCGCCCAGGTTCTAAAAGAAATCCGACAGGAAAAAAACCATGTCCCGGTCATAATGCTCACGGTCAAATCTGAAATCAAGGATAAGGAAGAGGTCTTCGCGCTCGGCGCCGATGATTATCTTACTAAGCCCTTTCTCTTTGATGAACTACTTTTACGCGTCCGGGCGCTTTTAAAACGACCAGCGAAGATCCAAAGCGAATTATTTAAAATCGATAATCTCACGCTAAATACGCGGAGCCAAATAGTCCGGCGCGGCGGCCGGGAAATCTATCTTACCAGGCGGGAGTTTGCCCTCTTGGAATATCTGATGGCTAACCGCGGTCAGATCATGTCCCGCAACCAGATTTTAGAGCATGTCTGGGATTATAACGCCGATCCTTTTTCTAATTCCGTGGAAACGCATCTGGCTAGCTTACGCCGGAAAATAAACGCCGAGGGCCAGCGCAATTTAATCCATACTTTCAACGGCCGGGGCTACAAGATGGCGCTGGATAAACTATGGCGACCTGATAAACGAAGAAGAAATTGATTGATAATTAAAAATAGGTAATTGCCGATTAAAAGATAAAATTAATCTGATAGTGCCTCGGATAGTCAGCTTAATCCTAAAAAACGACCAGCCGGCCGTTTTTTTATGACAAAATTTTTTCCTTTTTACGGAAATATCTTTTCTGGTAAAAATTTTTTCTTCTTTATGGTAAAAACTTCTTCCTTTTAATCTTCTCCGGCAGATACTCTTGGCGACTATCATCTTCAAGCGGCGTATATTTATAGTCCTTAGCATAACCCAAGTTCTTCATCAACTTTGTCGGCGCGTTGCGCAGATGCAAAGGCACAGGCAGATTGCCGGATTCTTCAACTTCGCGCTTGGCCGCTTCATAAGCTATATAAGCGGCAATGCTTTTAGGAGATTTTGCTAAGTAAATTACGCAGTGGGCAAGATTAACGCCGCACTCGGGCAGGCCGGTTTTTTGACAAGCGTCATAAGCGGCCGTTGTCAGCATCAAGGCGCTATTATTAGCTAAGCCAACATCTTCAGAAGCGAAACGAATAAGGCGGCGGGCAATATAAAGCGGATCTTCGCCGGCCTCAATCATCCGAGCTAAATAATAAACCGCCGCATCGGCGTTCCCCCCGCGCATTGATTTATGTAAAGCGGAAATTAAATTATAGTGCTCCTCGCCGCTCTTGTCATAAAGCAGATTCGGCTTACTGATTATTTCTTTAATTAACGCTGTAGTTATTTTTCCGGTTCCGGATTGATTATTATCAAGGGCGGCCATTATGCCTTGGTCGGCCATTGCGTTTTTGCCACTTCTTTTCTTTCTGGTTTGGCCGGTTTGACCGCTGTCAGTCGCCGCCATAGTACAATGCTCGGCCGCGCTTTCTAAAATATTTAAAGCTTTGCGCGCATCGCCGTTAGCCAATTTGGCAATCAGTCCCCTAACCGCTACATCTAATTTTATTTTTAATTCAAGCGCCGCCCGAGCGATAATTTTTTCTAATTCCGCCGGCATTAGCGCTTCCAACACGACTACCTTAACCCGCGACAATAAAGCGCCGTTAACCGCAAAACTTGGATTCTCGGTAGTTGCGCCAATTAGAATAATCGCGCCGCTTTCTACATTAGGCAGAAGGGCGTCCTGCTGAGCTTTATTCCAGCGATGAATCTCATCAATAAATAATATTGTCTTGATGCCCAGTCGCCGACTCTCTTTGGCTCGATCGGTAATACTCCTAAGATCTTTGATGCCGCTCGCGGTTGCTGATAGCTCGACGAACTCGGCTTTCGTTTCTTTAGCAATAATAAAAGCCAGAGTCGTCTTACCGCTACCGGGCGGCCCCCAAAAAATCAAAGACGGCACCTTATCGTTCTTTATGGCGGCATAAAGCCAAGCCTTAGAACCGATAATTTTTTCCTGACCGACGAATTCCTTTAAAGTTTTCGGCCGTAAATATGTAGCTAAGGGCTGATCTTTTAACATAAATATATCTTAAAATCACATCGCTAATATATTTTAACCCTTTTTCCTTGTCCTGGAAACCTTGACAAAAACTTAAAATAGTGATTAAATGGAGGCAGTACATTCACTAAAAATAAATATTATGAATAATACAAGAAGTTTAGTAGCGGCTCTAGGGCTTAATATTTTTATCACCAGTGTTTGCTGTGTATTGGCCAGCGCCTTTTTATTGGTAATAACATATATGTTAAGCTCTTATGGAATAGAAATCCCAAACGGCGCGGCCCAAGAGCCGGAAAAAATTATTACCGGCTTCGGCTTATCCGCAATCGTTTGCTGTTTCGTCGGGCTTCTGATAACCGATAAATTTTCCGAAGTCGGAACGCCGGCGAACAAGAACAGCGACAGGATTGAAGAGCTAGAAACCGCGGTCGGGACCGAAGCCGGAAGCTGAGGACAAAAAAATTAAAAAAAACAAAAATCCGAGAAACATTTCCCGGGTTTTTTATTTTAAAATCAAAAACAACCCTAAATTAATTTAATGCCCGAAAGCAATCTTAACCAAAAACATCAAAGCGATGCCGGCGATAATAAAAATCAACTGCAATAAAGAGCGGCTTAAAACCGGCTCTTTTTTTATTTCCGGCAGAAGATCGGCGGTCGCGATATAAATAAAACCGCCGGCCGTAAACGGAATAATAAATTCGGAAAATCCGCCAATCCTAGCGCTGAAAATAATCGCCGCGGCCGCCCCGAGCACTGCGGTTAAAGCGGTTAAAAGATTCATTAGAATCGCCCGGCCGCGCGAATAACCCGCGTAAATCAAAACACCGAAGTCACCGATTTCCTGGGGAATCTCATGAGCGATAACTGCAATTAAAGTCGCTAAACCGAGCGGCACGCTCACTAAGAATGCGCCGGCAATCACCACCCCGTCAAAAAAATTATGCAAGCCGTCGCCGACAATATTCATCACGCCTAAATGATGCGGATGTTCGGGGCAAGTCGGGATATGGCAATGCCGCCAATGGACAACTTTTTCTAAAATAAAAAAGCCGATTATGCCGGCGAGTAAAGCCAGCCAAACTTTCTCTCCATCGCCACTCTCCAGGGCTTCGGGCAAAAGATGTAAAAAACTGCCACCAAGCAAAGTCCCGGCTGATAAGCTCACTAAAAACAAGGTTATCTTTTTCAATAGCCGAGGCGATAAAGACAAGAAAAAAACGCCGACCAACGACAAAAGCGAAATCAAGAATACGCCACCGAAAATATAGAGATAGAGATGCATAAATTTTATTTTGTATAATCGGGCTGCCGCTATCAGCTATGCTGAGCATTTAAAGACAGTCCCTTAATTCACTTCTCTATTCTATCAAGTTTTAAAAAAATAACAAAGGATAATAATTATCCGGCCTAAAAGCGCATCAGTGCATACCCATTACCGGCGGCTAATTCCGCTCTACAAAATTACAAACGCAAAAAAATAACACCAGCTAAATTCCTACTCACTCCGCAAAGCATCAACCGGATCAAGCCGGCTCGCCTTATAGGCCGGATAAAACCCAAAGAAAACGCCGACTAAGACAGAAAAGGAGAAACCGAGAATCGGCCCGGTCGTTGAACTATCTACGGCGATAAGATTAAAATGGGAAATAATCGGAATCGCCGCCTGGCCGATAACAATGCCGATTAATCCGCCGATCGTTGATAAGATCACTGATTCCAATAAAAATTGAGTCAAAATATCAGAACGCTTACCGCCGATTGCCTTAGCGATACCAATCTCTTTAGTCCGCTCGGAAACGATAACGAACATCACGTTCATAATTCCAATGCCAGAAACTAATAAAGTAATCGCGGCAATGGCGGTTAAGAGCGCAGTCATGGTCTTGGCTGATTCCTGCGCAGCGGCAACCATACTGCCGGCGTCCATGATGCCGAAATCATTTTCCTGGGCGGCCGTGAGCTTATGTTCCGCGCGCAAAATCGTTTCAATACTAGAAGTCGCTACACCGGTATTATCAAGATCAGCAACAGTCGCTACGATCATCACCTGGCCGCGCGTGCCTAAGATACTTTTTTCGGCCGTGGTGCTCGGAATGATTACAGAATCATCGATAGAAATCATGCCAATACGCGAACCGAGTTTTTTTAAAACACCCACAACTTCCAAACGCTTGCCACCGACGGTAATTTCGGCCGCGAGCGGATCATCGCCATCAACAAATAAATCAGCGGCGACAGTCGCACCAATAACCGCGACCATCGCCCGGTCAGAAACATCTTCCTCCTCAATACCCCGACCGCTCTCGATTTTCAGATTAGAAACCGTTAAATAATTATGATCGACACCAACCAGGCTATAACTGTTCTCAACCGAACCATAAGAAACGCTGGCGTTCCCCTGGATTGCGCCGGTCGCCGAAGAAATATTTTCCGCTTGCTCTAAAATCGCCTGAGCGTCAGCGGTCGTTAATTTTGAACTGCTGATCGCGCCGCGGCCACCACCAGACATCATCATCCGGTTCGGCGTAATCATCAAAGAATTAGCGCTTAAATTCCGAAACTGGGAATTGACCGATTCCTGGGCACCTTTCCCGACGGCAAAAACGGCAATGACCGTAGCCACGCCGATAATGATTCCCAGCATCGACAAAAAAGTCCTGGTTTTTTTGGCCAATAAGGAATCAAACGCCATTTTTATGATTTCTAAAATCATAACTTAATAATTGCTCTTTAACTTATAATCATTATCCAAAACCTGGCCATCGCGCAAATAAATTATTCGATCAGCGTATTTCGCGACTTCAGCCGTATGCGTAACCATCACGACCGTCCGTCCCTGTTTCTTGAACCCAGTAAAAATGTCCATCACCTCCAAGCCGGATTTAGAATCCAGGGCGCCAGTCGGCTCATCCGCTAAAATTATTTCCGGATCATTTATTAAGGCGCGGCAAATCGCCACCCGTTGCTGTTGGCCGCCGGAAAGTTCAGTCGGCTTATGGCTAGCCCGATCGGCCATGCCCACTGATTTAAGCAAAGCGGCCGCTTTCGTTTCCCGTTCCAAAGCGGAAACGCCGGCGTAAAGCGCCGGCAAAGCGACATTCTTTAAAGCAGAAAATCGAGTAAATAAATTAAACTGCTGGAAAATAAAACCCATTTTCTTATTACGGATAAACGCCAAAGTAAAATCATCGCGAACCACGCCGATATCTTCGCCGTTCAAAAAATATCGACCCTGACTTAAAGGATGTAAACAACCGATAACATTAAGTAACGTTGTCTTACCACCACCGGACTCACCCATGATCGCCACAAACTCGCCTTTTTTTATTTCTAAATCTATGCCTTTGAGCACAGGAATTTCCTCGCCGTTGGCCAGGTAATATGATTTATAAGCCCTTTCTAATTTTATCGCGCTTGCTTCAGCCATAAAAAACGATTACTTTTAATAAACAACAATTTCTCCTTCATTTAAGCCGCTGATTACTTCAACCTTTTTGCCGTCCGTAAATCCGGTAACCACCGCCGTGAAACTGCCGTCGAATTTTTGAATCGATGGACTACCCCCGACATTGCGCACAGCCGCGACCGGTACCGTTAAGACATCACGCGCTTCCGCGGTAATAAACTCCAAGGATGCGGTCATCCCTTCCCGAATCTGAAGACCGGTGGAATTATCAAAAACGACCCGGACTAAATAAGTCACGATGCCGTTAGAACTCGTCTGTGAAGTTAGAGAGATAAAGCTTATCTCCCCGTCTAAACTAGCCCCGCCAACCGCGTCAAAAACAGCGCGAACCTTATCGCCGACCGCTAACTTACTGATATCCGCTTCTTCAATATTAGTTTCGATGAACAGCGTATCGTTATTAATTATCGTCGCCATGGTCTTGGCGCCGTCGCTTAAAATTATATCGCCGGCTTTATAATTAAGCATCGCGATTACGCCATCGATTGGCGAAATAAGCGTCGCCTGGCTTACATTATGTTTCGCCTTGTCGACCGAAATTGCGGCCGAAGCCAACTGCGACCGAGCTGAAGACAAATCAGTTTCAGTCGGACCGGCTAACAGGTCGGCGTAATCATTTTGCGCCTGGGTTAAAGTTATCTCTCGGGAACGAATGGTTACTTCCGCGTTATTTACGTTCTGCTCGGCCTGGGTCTTAGCGATTTCCAAATCGCTTATCGCCTTTTCATAAGCAACCCGATAGGAGTCTAGATTATTTTTCGCGGTCCGGACGCTTTGGATAGAGCTATCCAAACTGGCCAGCGAAGAATTCACGCTTGTCCGATCTGAACTCGCCGTATTCTTCAAAGCATCAAGCTCGGCCTGGGTCAAACCCGTAAAAGTAATTGTCGCGTCCAGCATCACTTGCATATCGTAAAAATGGGTCTGGGCCGCTAATAATAATTGACGGGCTTTATCCGCGGCTAAATCAATTGTAGCGGCCGGCGCGTCAGTTAAATTTAAAACCAAGGGCTCAAGCTCTAGTCTTAAGGCCTTGAGCGTATTATAACTCAGCTTTGCCAAACTTAAGGAGGAAGAACTTTTCACGCCCAGGACCTCTTCAAAATCATCGTTAAGAGAAATTTCGTCGACTCCCAAAATCGCGTCGGACTCGCGCAACCAACGCTGGGCACTCACTTCGATTCCTTTAACTGTTGACGCTAAACTATTATAAGACGTCCGGACGCTTTCGCTATCATCAACATTCCTATTTGAATTATAATTTCGCTCGGCCGTCGCTAAAGAATTTTCCGCGTTAACTACTGACTGGGCGGCGCTAAGCTTCGTGCTCACTAAACTACTCTTAGCCTGCTCTAAAGAAACTTCAGCTTGCTCAACCGTAGTTTTTGATTTCAAAAGCTCGCTTTCGGTCGCTCCGGCCAACTTCGTATTCAAATTAGTAAGTGCTGATTGATAATTATTATAAGCACTGCGCAATTCAAATTCTAAACTTTCGGTCTTAACCGCAGCAATCTGGTCGCCTTTTTTTATCTGGTCCCCTTCTTTAACATAGACCGCACTCACTTCTAAACTGCCGCTCACCGGAAAAGATAGGGTAACCCCGTCTTTAGCCACGACTTTGCCGGTCGCTGAAACTGAAATTCTTAGATCCTCTTTTTTTGCAGTCCAATTTTTAGTCTGGACTACGGCCGCCTGGCCCTTGCTATTCCGGCCAAAAATAAAGTAAGCCGACGCGCCGGCGAGAATGAGTACGGCTATAATAATCAGAAACTTCTTCTTGAAGATTACGCCAAAAATCCCTCGTTTCGCTTTCCGGCTCTCTTCTAATATTGATTGGGGCATAAAGTTATCACAAAAAAATATACAAAATTATTTAAATTTCTCTAACTAATTGGAGCAAAACCATAATAATCAATTTCGTTAATTGATAAGAGTAAACTCCGCTGCTTTAATTAATAAGAACGAACTCCGCGACCTTTCGATCAGTAATCTCCGGATTAAGCCAGATCGTAATCATCTTATCGGCCGTAATATCACTAAGTGTCGCCTCGATCATTTCCCGGACACGGCCAGACGCGCGGTCGCCATTATTCGTATTGGCCGCCGTATCCGACTTTAGCATCCGAATCCCGACCGGAATAACTATTTTCTCTTCACCGGTACTCATTTCCTGCAAGCGCGCCAACATCTGCGCCCGGGTCTCACTATCCGCGGCCCCGCCGGCCATCATCCGACCGCCGCCCGCCGCCGGTCCGCCGCCAGGCATCATCCCGCCGGTCGGCCGTCCACCGCCACCGGTCGGGATTGCCCCGGCCGCTCCGGTTAAGGAAACCGCGACCGCCGCTGACTCTTCTGAATCGCTTTTATCTTTAAAGCCACCTTCATTATCCTCGCCGTCTTCCGCATTTAATCCGTCCGGTCTCTGCCCGACTAAATCAAATTTTAAAATCGTCACTTCGTTACCTAAAACCGACTTTACTAGGCCGCGGAAGTCCGCTTCCCGTTCCGGCTGGCCGAAATCCGGCCGACGCATTTCTCCGGACGGTTGATTCTGACCGCCAAGGTCACCTTTCCCTATTCGAGCGCAGGCGCTAAAAAACACTAAAACGACGAAAAGAGCCATAAAAACAAGCAAAATTCGCTTCATAATTTTATTATAAAAATTTAAAAATAAATCATGTTTTACATCGTCATATCTAAGCAAACTCTAAATTAGCCACTATTTTATTTAATCACATCAAGCCCAAACTAATACATCCGAACATGCTAATGGCCTTAAAATTAATACGCTGGCGGAAGGGATTTTCTTCCAAAAATTACCTGTTTTCTTCTAAAAAACAAAAACAGCCCTGCGGAGCCGCCTTTGTTCTTTTAATAAATTAAATATTAAAATTCACTAAATTTTAATCCCTCTCTCTGGAATTGTTTAATCTATTTCTAAAATTTTATTTTATTCCTGAAGATTGGAATTCCCTGGACATCCGGACTTAGAGCCATGCCCCCGGCCCGGACCAAAACCGAAGCCGTTTCCCAGGCCCTCAAGACCAAAACCATTCCCACGGCCTTCAAGACCAAGACCTTCCATTATACCGTCAGCCCGTTGTCTCAGCTGATGGGCTTCAACAAACTGAGAAAAATTTTCCGCCGTAATTTTATCGGCTAAGGGGCAATCTTCTCCAGCCGCCGCTAGCCAGGCCTGGTAATCTCCATTTTCCAAGGCCGCCTGGATAGCGCTTTGGCGCGCTTCCATTTCCGCCCGATGCGCTTCCATTTCCGTTTTCTGTTCTTCGGTCAATTCCGGCCTGGCCATTTTTTCCGTCTTTTCCAGCCGCGGCCCATCACCAAAACGCCCCCGTTTAAAAGATAAAGAATCACTAGAATTTTCCGTTGCCGCGCTAGCCGTGATTATTCCAACGCCAGCTAAAGCTAAAATTGATAAAACCACCGCGCTTTTAATAAATTTTGTTTTTTTCATAATTTTATGATTTCCATCCAGGCTCCCGGGCGTCCGGATAGAAAAATTAATTTTAAGGCTTGTCGCCAGAGCCACGGACTCTTTAGGCCTCTTAGAGTTTCGGACTCTCAGTGGGTCCCTCGCTTAGTATTACGCCGGAACAAAATTTTTTCTTCTAAAATTTTCTAAAATGACGCCCTTCCGGCAATCGTGGCGATCCGGAAAAATCCGGCGGCTGGCAATCGCCGGGCCGGCAATCAAAACGTACCCCGGCCGGCGATCGCGGCCGAGTAAAAAATCCGTGCCCGGGCGCGCCGAGCGGACGGATAACTTTAGCTTGAAAATTATTTTTTCCGGAGACCTCGCCGATAATCTTCAAAGGCATGCCGACACCTATCTCCAGCATCATCAAACGGACTTCGCCAGCCTGCTCCATAAAAGCAACTTGCCATTCTTTACCGGACGGATCAAGTAGAACTAAATTTCCGCCTTCTGTCGCATCAACCACTACGCCAGCCAAGCGGCCTTCCTCTGGCGCGGACCAAAAGTCAATCTGCGGATTAAAAATTTCACCATATAAAGGCATTCGCCGCCCTAAAACATCATCGATTATCCGTCCTAAACCGACTTTATAAAAAACCAGGCCTAGAAACAAACAAGCCAAAAGCCCGCCGATAACCACAAATGTCAAAGGATAAAGGTAACCTTTTTTCGTATGCTTGAAATTATAATAGACAATAAAGACGAACAAGCCGAAAAAAACTAACCAAAAATATGGCAAAGTCAAAAAGAAAAATTCCCAAAAACCCTTGTCGGTCGAGGCGCGCAAGGCCCAGTCATTATGACGAAAAAGATAAAGAAAAACTGCTACGGCCATCGCGCCGAGCAAGAGCGCTAAGATGCCCGCTATCCATATTATCCAATTCTTTAGTAAAAAACGCCAACGCGGCTTTGGCGCCAAATGCTTTTCCTCAATCTTGTTGAGTAATTTTTGATTAAAATCTTTATTAATATTATCCATATATTTATTATATTACATTTACCTTCTAAATCGCCGAAGCTGGCTGGCTGGATAGCTAATTAATTAACTAACCCATCACATCCGAGACAGCCATCGTCTTTATCTAATCATGAAATTTCACGCCGCTCCTTTTTAGTTCCTGACGAAACTCAAGCTTGGCCTTACTAATGGTTGAAGCAACCGTACCAGCCGGCTTTTTTATAATATCAGCGATTTCTTCATAACTTTTTTCTTCTAAAAACCGCAACACCAAAACTTCACGAAATTTCGGCGCCAGATGGTCCAAAATTTTTAAAATATTTTCTTTTAAAATCGTTAAATCCGCGGATGCGGCGATATCGATATCCGAAGCTAAGCGTCGGGCGGCGGCGTCATCAATATCGACCGCGTAGCCTTCGGGCCGCGCTTTTAAGCGGCGATGGCGGCTGATTACCTGGTTATGGGTAATCCGGTAAATCCAGGAAGAAAATTTTAAATCACGATCAAACTCATTTAAATTAAGATAAACCTTAATAAATATTTCCTGTAAAATATCTTCGGCATCCTCCGGGCTCGCCTTAGTCAAACGGCGGATATAAGCGGTCAAACGATTCTTATAACGATCAACCAAATACAAAAAATCGTCCCGATTCTTCAGGGCTAAATTGACCAATTCTTCATCGCTCTTTTCCGCGATATTTAGCGCGCGCTTTTCTTCCAGCATATCTTTATTATACCATTACCGGGTCAGATATAATACGCCGGGGCAAAGGATTTTCTTCTCTTCCGCTTATAAAATCGGGTCAGCCGTCAGACAGTCAGACGACCGATTATCAAACGAGCAAACTCTTACTAGATTAACGACTAATAAATTGCGCCGCGCTTAAATAAAAAACCGCTTGCCTTTGATTAAACAAGCGGTTTTGTTGATCCAATCCGATTTTAAAATTAAATCAGAAAATCGGCTAGATCGGAATATTCTTAAAAATAATGCTCTGAAAAATTATTACCACCCCGGGGCGGAAATTTTTCCGCCAAAAATTTCTGACGATTTATTTCCAAAAGCTTCCGGGCGGCCATTTCTACGGCCTGGGGTAACATGATATGCTCGTACTCAAGAACATATTTTTGCAATTCTTCCGCCAACTCTTCGGGCACTTCCGCGGTCGGAATATTAACCAAGGAACTGATAATACTGGCCGGGATCTCAATACCGGCCTTTAATAACGCTACTCCCTCATCATACTTTTCTCCAACCTCATGGATTGTTGGAAAAGTATAAAAAGCGTCGCCAATGTTCTTCCGGCCGCGGCTTATCAGGTCTAAAATATTTTCTAAGACCCGCTTATGCGGCTCTAACCCATACATTCCCCGTCCGCCGGCGATTTCTAGATCAGCCGGGTGGATGTTGTATATCTTCGCTCCTTCAACCATCGGGATTTTAACCACGCAACCAACTAAAAATATTAAATCTATTTCTAAGCGCCCGCAAATATTTCGAAAGCCCAGTTCAAATTCCGACCGGCTGATTTTCTGGCAATCAAGGATTATTTCCGGAATCTTGAAAACTCTGGCTTTTTCCAAACATCCTGCGCCTTCGCGGGTACTGACTAAACCCCTGATTTCAACGTCCGGTAAACGGTTAATCGCGGCCGCGCGCATTATAGCATTCGCGTCACTTCCGGTTCCCGAAGCGACCAATAATAAATTTACTTTTGTTTTCATTATTCTTTTATTTAAATGTTAAAGATCATGTATTTATTCCCGATTAACACGGAAAAATATCATCAAACCTTAGCATCTTCGAGCTATCTCGTCAAGACACAATATTGTGCCATTTTGTTAGCCAAGCCATAATGTTGTGCTATATTGTTATATTAAAACCAATTTAACCGATTCAAAAAACCGGAACCCTAGCTAAGGATTCCGGCCACTAACTCATTATACCTATTACCCGAACATCAACCAAGCCGGCTTGAAAATAAGCAATAAACCAATAAGCAACATCAATAAACCGCCGACTAAACGCGCCGCCCGGACATATTTCGTAGTTACTCCAGTTATCTCTAAAGTAATCATGGCAACGAGGAATATTAAAAGATCATCAAGCATGAAGAAAAAGATATAACCGGAAATATAAAGATAATAGCGCCAAGTCGGCATATCGCTTAATACTAAAACCTGCGTATAAACCGCCGGTAAGCCAGCCGAACAGACAAGCTCGACTAAATTAACCACAAAAGCTAAAATAATTATTCCGCCGAGCGCCAACCAAAAGCTATTTTGATGCACGGCCAGTTTAAGCCGCTCCATAGTCCGGTGCTTCCGTTCTTCGTCGCCGACTTTGCAAGCCGCGTCTTTATTAGTAAAAAATTCTTTTAAGCTATAGCCGCCGCCGCCGAGCGCCAAGAGACCGATTAAAATCCGCACCCAGAATATAAAACCTAAGAATAAAATTAAATTCAGCCAGGCGGCCATGAATAAGAAATAAACCGCGGCTGAAGCGACGATAAAAGCGATTCCTAAGATCCACATCCGCTTCCGATCTTTCATGCCCAGGAGTAAGCTGATTAAAAACAATAAAGCCCACATCGCGCAAGGATTAAAACCGTCAAGCACGCCCATAGCGACAGTCAATAGGGGTAAAGAAAAACTTAAAGCGTCAACCTCGCCCAAAAGCGGCAATTTAATTATTTTCTTCTCTTGCTCCACTTTTTTACTAGTCTCATCGGCCGCGCTAGGCGCTAAAGTCATAACATCGGCCTCCGTCAAATCTATAGCTGTTTGGGACGATTCATCCGATTCTGCCGGATCGCTTGAGTTAATCGGCTCAACCGGTCTGGTCGGCTCGGTAATTACTGCCGGTTCATCCGGTGCGACCGGAGCTACAACCGGCTCTTCCTCAACAATACCAGAATTAACCCCAGCTAAAGCCGCGACTAAATCCGGACAAATACTGGTAGAACATTCGGCCACACGTTTTTCAATCGCCACCGAAGTCATCCCATTAGCATAACCAATAAAAGCTTCATCGCCGATAGTTAAGAACGGCACGCCGTCCACGCGCGCATCCAATTCCTTTCCGATTTTTTGCAAAAGCAAAGCATTAGCCCGATTATTATAAATTTCGTAAGTATAAATTTTTAAATTCGGATATTCTTCTGATAAAGATCCAAACAAAAATTCTTCTTCCTCGGCGCAATGCGGGCAACCGTCGCCATAAAAAAAATAGGCATTTAGGGTTTCCGTCGATGGAGCCAGGCCCCCAGTTTGTGCGGCCGTGGCCTTGACTGGCAAAAACCCAACCATAAAAAATAGCCCTAGCAAAAAAATTCCGCCGATTATTTTTTTAATATTAATTATTTTTTTTATCTTTAAAAACATATTCGTTATAATTAATTCTTACTGATTTATTCTATGGATTTATTTTTTAAAATCTTTATTGCCTTGCCTTCAGTCAAAGCCGAGGCGATCTTTTCGGAAGCAGCATAAAGAATCCGCTGATAAGTACTCGGCGATGTCGCCATTTTTTTGGCCGCCGTTCGCTGATCAAGGTCTTTCAAGTGCCGTAAGCGATAGGCCTCTACTTCTTCCGCTGTTAATTCAACTACCTCAAGATTCCGCAAAGGCACTCCTTGCGGCTTGAAATAAGTAATATTCGGATTAAAGCCGACTTTCCGGCATAACCTTGGCCTAGGCATAATTATTGAAAAATTATAACAAATTTTTTATTCTTTGTCTAAAACTTTTTATCTAAAATACTCTGTCTAAAGACGCTATATTCGCTTTTCGCTTATCGAAATTCAGTAGCAATCTTAATCGTCTAAATGTCTAAATGCTTAAATACTAAAAAAGGCCGCTTCCCGGCCCCTTTTTTAAAAAGAGGCCGGCCGACGCGCCTTCTTATTTCTTCTCTTTCAAAGACGCTCTTTCCGCTTTAATCGCTTCTAACTCCTCTGAAAGCATCTTTTCCTCATCCTCTAAAGATAGGGGCTGGCCTCCGAAAAAACGACCACCACGGCCGCAACCTCGTCCGCATCCGCGTCCTAAACCGCGTCCACGGCTAGAACTAGCGGATTTTTGCGCACCAGCACAATTTCCTAAGCCCCGGCCGGTCATCGGGCCCTGTCCTAAGGGGCCGGTACCATTCATTCTTGGCATATATTTATTGTTTTACTTTTATAATAGGCGATCCGACCTTTATTTGGTCGCCTATTATGAGTATATACCCATAATAAATAAAAGTCAAGCCCCGGCAGAGCCAGGGCTTAAAAACGATATTTACGTGATTTGTTTGATCGATCTAAATTAATCAATCTTAACTATTTAATCTTAATCAGATTTTTCCCGCTCATCTCTCGCGGCGCCTCAAGTCCGATTACCTCTAAAATCGTCGGCGCGATATCTTTCAACCCGCCACCTTTCATAATTTTAGCTTTTTTTAATTTCTTATTATTAGAAACAATGATAATTGGCACCGGATTGGTCGTATGGCTTGTCGCCGTGGCCGGATTCTTGTCTTCAGCATTGCCATGATCAGCGATAAGCAAACAGGTATAATCATTATTCAAAGCCGCCCGGACAATTTTCCCCTGCGCTTTATCAACCGCTTCAACCGCTTTAATAATCGCCTTGGCCTTAGCGGTATGACCAACCATATCGCAATTAACCAGATTAACAATAATTAAATCATAGCGTTGCCGACCGATTTCTTTAACTAATCGGCACGCGATCTTGCCAGCGCTCATTTCCGGCTGATAATCATAAGTCGGAACTTTTGGCGAAGGAATCAAAATCCGCTCTTCACCCGGGTTTGCTTTTTCAGTCTGACCGTTAAAGAAAAAAGTCACATGGGCATATTTTTCCGTTTCACTGATCCGTAATTGTTTCAAGCCGGCGCGGCTCACGACTTCACCTAATAAATTTTTAAGCGGCGCGTCTGAAAAAGCGACTTGGGCCGGAAAAGGACGGTAATATTGGGTCATGGCCGTAAAATTTATCGGTATAAATTTCCGTTTAAAGCCGGTAAATTTCTTTTCAATTATCGCCTGCGTTAATTGGCGCGGCCGATCAGTTCGGAAGTTGAAAAAAATCACGCTGTCTTTTGGCTTAAAACCAGAGTGACCAGAGATCCTGGTCGGCTTAATAAACTCATCGGTCTTCCCGCTTTGATAACTATCTTTAACCGCGGCTAAAGCATCGGAAAATTCCGGCCCGCGGCCAAGAGCGATGCAATCATAAGCAAGTTTAGTCCGCGCCCAACGCTTGTCCCGATCCATGGCGTAATAACGGCCGCTAAGCGTCGCGATTTTTCCTAAGCCGAGCGCTTTCATTTTCTTTTTTAAAGCGACAATATGCTTCAAACTCTCTTTAACCGGCGCGTCGCGGCCATCGGTAATTACATGGATTAAAACCTCTTTAAAATTTTTCTTTTTACATAAATCCAAAAGCGCGAAAAGATGACTGATATGAGCATGGACACCTTGCGTCTGGAGTAAACCGATTAAATGGAGCTTGCTTTTATTTTTCTTAGCTTTTTCAATCGCCGCAACCAAGGCCTTATTCCGAAAAAAACTCTTGTCGGCAATCGCCCGATTAATTTTAGTCATTGATTGAAGAATAATCCGACCGGAACCGAGCGTTAAATGGCCGACTTCGGAATTTCCCTGGAAACCCTTATCTAAACCAACCGCTTCCCCGCTGGCCGCCAAAAGGCCAGACGGATAATTTTTAACATAAAAATCATTATGCGGTGTCCGGGCACGCTTGATAAAATTATTTTTACTTTTCGGATTATAGCCCCAGCCGTCGCGGATGATTAAAATGACAGGATTCTCTGTTTTCATATTATAATTATATATTAATTTTATTTAACGAAATTTCAGCCGTCCGACGTCGCGTATTTAAAAACCACGGGCCTAAACTTGAAGAGCGCTCTTTGCCTGTCTCTTATACCCGTCTATTAAATATAAAACTCCCGGAATAAACGGAACGGCCAAATTGATGCTAAGATTCGCTTCCGTTAAAAGCCCGACAACAAAACCGATCATAATCGAAACAATTATAAGCCATCCTCCAACTTTAGGATATTTCCAGCCAAGAAGTAAGCCAATAAAAACTAAGGGTATCATGGCGAGCGCGGAATTTTCCCATAATGAATAATCCGGATTAGTAAACGGCAAAGGATTGCCATAACCGAAATAAAAAGGCAAAGCGAAAATTAAAATGCCTAATGCTAATATTCTGGCGGTCCATTTGATTATTTTCATATGGATTATAAGATTAATTTAATTAACTTAATAAGGATATCTAGAATAGCCGCCATCTGAAATATTCGCCTAAAGCGCAATTTTTACTTAATATCTATTTTAATTATACCAAAAAATCGCTCAAAGAGCGATTTTGATTCAGTGCGGAGAGGGTGGGATTTGAACCCACGGTTGGCTTGCACCAACGACAGTTTTCAAGACTGTTCCATTAAACCGCTCTGGCACCTCTCCTTATTTTCCTAAAAACTTTAACACAAAAACTTCTTGAAAACAAGCCCAAAACTAAGCTAAACGCAAAAATTAAAATTAAACAAGTAAACATAAAACAAACAATAAAAACCGCACTAATAATAAAAAACCCGCCTTATTTATAGCGGGTTTAAGCCGGATTTCCGGCAAATATTTTCTGAGAAGTCGACTTTTTTGATTTTATGTCAAAGAACGTGGGTTAAGCCGCTTCCAATAATTTTTTAATGATAATATTTTTATGCTCAAGCGGGATTTTTTCAAAGGCCTGAGCTTTTTCTCTTTCGGTTCGGGCTTTAAGAGCTAATTCCTCTTGAATCAACTTAGCCAAACCGTTATTTGTAATTTTTTCTCTTTCGAGCTGTTCATGGGCAATAAGTAGATCTAAAAAGTTTAAATTTAATTTTTTTATATCAACCACTACCTTTTCGGCTAATTTCGGTTGATTATAGTTCAAAGCTAATTGATAAACACAGACAAGTTGATCCGCGCTCTGAGCAGCTACTTTATACATATCAAGAATAGTCCTATTCCGATTCCGTCGGCTCTGGCAATGTTTCACTACCCGACCAAGATGATTAAAATTATCTCCGGCCGCCCGACGCAAAGCTCCTTCCATCTTTTTCTTATTTTCCTTGCTCAGTAAGGAAAAAATGCGCTCCAGAGTTTCAAACCGGACGCCTGATTCAATAATCCGGCTAAAAAAATTACTAACTTCAAAGGGGCGATTTTTAGTAATCAATTCGCAGGCTTCTTCGGCTTGGGTAGCTGTTTCAATCGTATTAATTAATTCAGTAAAGGCACGGCGAAATATTTTAGGAAATTCTCCCGACTTCAAACAAACAATTCTCAACCAGGAAAAATCATAAGACGCGACATCCAGCATTTCTTCTAGACCGGCGGCCTTAGCTTCCGGATCCTGAATACGGCTCACGGAATTATTAAGCTGGGAAAAAGTGCAATCATTGGCTTTAATATTTTTTATAACCAATGATTTCAATTTTTTATCTGATCCATATTGAACTAAGATTTCCAGCCAATCCTCAATCCCTAAAACCAATTTTTCAATCTTGGAAAACAGCATCATCTTTAATGCTGTCCTGGTCTTTTCGCTATAATAGGCATCAAACAGTTCTTGCTGTTTCAATTCATATTCGGCCGCGGCCCGGACGATTTCCCGGCGTAAAGGTGAGCCTGGGCGGGAACGACGATGCGTTCTTAAAAGTTGCGGGAAACTAACCGCAAACTTAAACATTTTTTTCAAACCTTTATTTTTATAAGTAGCCGGAATATTCGGCAAACCGATAAATTTTTCCGCGACGGAAAAATCATTTATTAAAGAAAAAACCTCCTCAATCTGGATTAATGTCGGTTCTAGCTCATAACTCAGAACTGATATCTTTTCTTCTAGGGTTTTTGCTTGACGACGCATGTCCGACAAAAATTTTCCCCGCATTTCTAGATAACCTTCAGCTAACTTATAGCCGGTTTGAAGATTCTGAAAGCTCTCAGCGCGACGATACATTTCGCTAAGCGCCATCTTTTTTATCGCTTCTGATGAATATTTATTCATCTCCAAAAACATTTTCCAACCCCAGAAATCCGGAGCAATCTTATTAAGATGCCCGTCTAATTCATTGCGACGGCCAAGCGGCAAATAAAAATAAAGCTGGGCCAATTCTTCGCGGCTTATATATAATAAACCGAATATTTCTATCATCCAAAACCAAAAAATAGAATTTGTTTCTTGGCATGACCCCATTTCTTCGGACACGGTATTCCATATAAAGCGGTTAGGGATTAATATATAAAGAGACGAATTAATTAACTAAGCAGACCGCTAAATATGGCTAAGAAGATAGAACAAGAAATAAGAGATAAAATAGTCGAGAAAATAAAAAACGACGGGATGTCCGCCGCTAAAGCCGCCCAAGAATTCGGTATTTCGACTAATACTATATACAATTGGCTGGGGAGAGGAAAAATCGGTTTCGATACTCTGGAAATCGGAAAGCTGAAGCGAGAAAACCAGCAATTAAAGATGATCATTGCCGAATTGATGCTTGATTCGAGCAAGGGGAAAAAAAATCGCTAAAGCCAGAAAATTAGCGGTTGAGAGAAATGGGATGATTGATAAAAAGAAACTGGCTAGTAAACTAGGCATAGCCCGATCGACTCTGTATTATGAATCGAAAAAGAAAACCAGAGACGAAGAGATTAAAAAGGAGATTGTCGAAATGATGGAATCTAATCCCGCCTATGGCTATAGGCGAGTGGCCATTGCTCTCAATATGAACGAGAAGCCAGTGGCGAGGATAATGAGAGATAATGGATTGAAACCGCGTTTGTGCCGTAGAAAATGGCAGAAGAAAGGTGATATTGGTCTGCCAGTTGCACAATATACTAATGAGATTAAGAAGATTGAGATACTAGAACCGAATACTGTTTGGATAGCTGATTTCACCTATATAAAATATCGAACATCTTGGCTCTATCTGGCGACGGTGATGGATAGCTATACCGGAGAAGTAATCGGCTCGGCGATATCAAACAGACATAATCGATTTCTGGTTAAATCCGCCGCGCTTGATGCCATTAAAAAAAGAGGCCTCTTGCCTCAATACTTCCATACTGATCAGGGCTCTGAATATCAGAGCGAAGAACATGCTGACTTTCTCGCTAGATTAGGGGTAACTGTTTCAATGAGCAAGAAAGGATCTCCTTGGGAAAATGGCCACCAGGAATCGTTCTTCTCGCACTATAAACTGGAACTGGGGAATGTTAACAGATTTGAAAGCGAAGGAGAGTTGATTGCTAATATTTATAATCAGATATATTATTTTAATAACGTAAGGATTAAGACGAAACTCAGGATGGCCCCAGCCAAGTTTTACGAACTGACCGCCAAAGGTTGATTTATGTGGACAAGCGTGTCCGAAGAAATGGGGTCATGCCATCTATTATTTTAGCTTCGTTAGCATCGCGACCGTTTAATATTTTCACGAGGCCCTTACTTAAGCCTAAATTCATCCTGATCTTAAAGTTCATTGTTGTTTCCATGATATATATTTTTTGGTTATTATTTAATTTTTAATTTACGTTTATTGATAAAATCTAGCGGTTAAAGAGCTAATTACCCTTTTAAAACCCTAAAAAAGAGCTCGCTAAAATTATCAATAAGGTTCATTTTAAATTATCATTATCCTCTTAATTTGTCAACGACGCTGGCGGATTTGCTGGTGGATTTTAAATATGGTATTTGCAAATTCGAACGCATAAAAACAGGGTGCCAAAAACCCTGTTTTACTAAATATTTTATCTAAATTTTAGTTTTTTTATTAATCAAATACCAAAATCAGCCAAGCCGGGCCTAAATTGAACAAAAAATTAAACAGTCGTTTTAGAATTTAGGAATCAAATCAAAGACCGCGAGAAAAAAAGCGCTGGCCACGACTAGCCCGGCAATAAAACCGGCGAAAGAGGAAGCGATCATCTTCCCGATTCGCCATTTAAAATTCCGCTCCTCGTTAACCACCAATTCTTTTAAGACCTTGCTCATATTTTTAAAATTAATAAAGCTAATTTAATTTTAGCATTTTAACCGGTTAGCGGTCAATAATCACATTTTCGGACTATTTAACGCCTGATTGACAAAAAATCTTTTCCGCCGTAATATATGGCAAAGAACCTTAAAAATTAAGAAAATGAAAAATAAAGAAGTAATACGGGGGACTATAATCGCCCTCATTTTCCTAACTCTAATTTCCTGGGTAATACCAATAGTCGGACCTTCAATTTTATCTTATTTTTCCGGAAAAAACGCCTACCGGAACCGCAAATTGTATGGGCTTAAAGCCCAACATATAATAGTGGCCGTAACCTTAGGTAATGTTATCGCCTTAGCTATAATTGGCCTAATCATATTAAACGGAATTAAAATCGAGATTGATTTTATTATGAAAATGACCTCACTATTCTTCATAATATTATCATTGTTGTTTCCATTTATAACTTACGTTTTGGGGGAATGCTCACTCCCGCCGAAAAAAGAAAATAGCTAAAAAAATAAAAAAAGCGGTTTTTAAAAACCGCTTTTTCATTAGCTGATTTTCTGCTTAATCCTATTGTTTCATGGCAATATCAAAAACTACTAAAAAAAATACGGCGGCCACCAAAAAACCGGCGATAAATCCAGATAAAGACGAAGCGTTTATTACCCCGATTTTCCATTTATAATTCTTCTTTTCGTTGGACACGAACTCTTCTCCAATCTTTGACATAGATTTTAATTAATTTTATTAAGTACTTACATTTTAACATTTTTATGATTTTTAGGCAAATAAATAGCTCTTATATAATGCTCATCTTTTTAATACACAAAAACCAGGTGAACCCTGGTTTCTTTACATGCACGGGATGAGGGAATCGAACCCCCGCCAACGGTTTTGGAGACCGTCGTACTACCACTATACGAATCCCGCAAAAATACTCCGAATCGGAGTATTAATGTTAAAAAATAATCCGCTGTTTTAAAATTTACTTCCCGATTTTTTTTCTTAAATCCTTTCTTTCCTCAAACTCTTCTATATCTTCCTTAATTTCTTTTAATTCTTTCTTTGCTTCTTTCCATTCTTTCGCGCTCTCTTTTTTCTTATTATCACAATCGGGCATTTCCAAAGTATCGCAAAATTCTAACTCATAAAGATGAAAAACCGTAACCGCCAAAGCGACAATGAGCGGCCCTAAAATTACCCCCCAGAAGCCGAAAAGCATTATTCCGCCTAAGATAGAGAAAAGCACAAAAATCGGATTAACCTCGGCTCGATCTTTAATCATATAAGCGCGGATGATGTTATCAGTTGTTCCGATAATCAGGAAGCCCCAAAGTAGAATAAAAATCCCCTGCCAAACATTTCCGGCTAAAAGATAATAGAGGCCGACCGGGAAATAAAAAATCATTGAACCGACATAAGGAATAAGAGAGAGTAAGGCGATTATAATTCCGGCTAAGAGCGCCGGAAAACCGACAATTGCGAAACCAAGCGCCCCGACCAGGCCTTGGGCGGCGGCGGCCACAAAAGTTGAAATAAAAATCGTATAACTCACCGAGCGAAATTTCCGGAACAATTCATTGTCATACTGGTTCGGCAAAGGCGAAAGATACATCAGGCGTTCTAATATTTTAGGCCCATCAACAAAGAAAAAGAACATGGTTAAAATTATAAATACTAAAGAAATTATAAAATTCGTTGTTCCTTTAACAAAAATCGTTGCCCCGGAAATCAACCAATTGCTTGATTTTTGTAAAACGCTCAAAGCTGTTTCCTTAAAAGCGTCATTATTAAAATCATACTTACCAAGGTTCAGATGCCGCAAAGGACCATCAGCAAAAAAATCCTTTTGGAAAAAATCATTAACACTATTATTATTAAAAAATTCCACGGCTGAATTATAAGCGGTAATTGATTTACTTCCGCCGTAAATTAATAAACGGGTAAGCGGTACGATAATCAGAGCCACTAATAATAAACACATCAAAATCGCCGCCAAATTACGGCGGCCTCTTAAAAATTTAGTGAACCAGGTAAACGGCGTATAAAAGACCGAGACCAGAAGAGCCGCGATCAGAATCTCCACCAAGAAAGGTTTTAACAATAAGTAAGAACCGGCAATCACCAGGAGCACGAGAATAAGCAAGAACGGTTTAGTTAAACTTTTTGGCTTAGGCATAAATTTATAGCCGTCCGGACGGACCGGCGTTAAAGGGGCTTATCTGAAAACTTTTTAAATATTAAACGACCGCCCCTTAAATAGCTTAAAGTTTATTTAATTTCCTTATGAAGTGTGTGTTTTTTACATTTCCGGCAATATTTCTTCATTTCCAAACGATCTTTAAGAAGTTTTTTATTCTTGCGTGAATGGTAGTTAGTCGTCTTGCAAACCGTGCATTCCAGCTTAATCATGTTGTCTTGTGACATATTCGTTTTACTTTAAATTAATTATCCCAATACCGGGGGCTAAATCAGGCTCCGGGCCAATGGCCTTAAGACCGACCGCTATTTTAACAATATAAAAAAATCCATTAAAAGTCAACTGGCAAAGCTGTTTTTTCCTCTATTTTTGGCAATATCGGCAATAATGCGTTCCCCGGCCGGCGAGCTTGATTTTGCTTATCGCTTTACCACAGGCCGGACAAGCCGCGCCGCCCCGGCCATAGACTTTAAGCCGGCGGGAAAAATTCCCTTTTTTACCACGAGAATCGCGATAATTATTAAAAGTCGTGCCACGGGCCTTAATCGCCTGCTTAAGTATTCGCTTAATCGTCTGATAAAGCTTTTTAACTTCTGCCGCGCTTAAAGAATTTGCCGAACGATTCGGACGCAAACGCGCCGCCCATAAGGACTCATCCGCATAAATATTCCCCAGGCCGGCTAAAGTTTTCTGGTCAAGCAGAACAGCTTTTATTTTGTTTTTTCTTTTACTTAACATCAGTCGGAAAGCCGCCAAAGAAAAATCCGGGCTTAAAGGTTCGGGACCGTAACCGGCCGCTAAGATTTTTCCCAGCGCCGCCTTATCCACTAATTTAAGATAGCCGAATTTTCTTAAATCATTAAAAAAGAGTCGACCGCCGCCGAAAAAATCAAAGATTGCCCGAGTATGTTTATTCGGATAGATTTCGGATTTTAATTCTTTATCCGACTCTGAATTATCACTATGACCGCCAATAATGGGCCGCCCGACATCGGCCGAGAAATAAATCAGCTGGCCGGTCATCTTTAGATGGATTAAAAGATAGTTAAAACCGGATTTTTCCGGAGTTAAATTAAAAATCAGCAATTTCCCTCGCCGATCTATTGAGCTAATTTGTCGGCTAGCTAAATTTTTTGCGAAAAAAACCGCGGGTGAAGCGGCTGTTTTTAGAACTGAATTTTTAGTCGAATCCGAAACGGCTGCAACGGAAGTGATGGAAACCATTTTTGGCTCCAAGATATCCACGGACTTAATCTTTTTTCCGACAAGCACCGCCGCCAAATCGCGCCGGATGGTCTCGACTTCCGGTAATTCCGGCATACTAAAAGGAAAGTAAGGCGATAATGATTATCGTTAAAGCGATAAGCTCAATCGCGAAAATTTTTATGAGATCCGTACCGATCCGATCCGGATTAATTAAAGGTTTGAAAGCCATAAATTTAAGGTGGGCCGAGTAGGATTCGAACCTACGAAGGCGCAAGGCCAGCAGATTTACAGTCTGCCCCAGTTGACCGCTTTGGTATCGACCCTTAAACGTTCGCGGCCCCTTGGCCGCGAAAAATAGATAACGGATTTTCAATACTTTCTTTCCGCCTTCCTATAATAAAGAAAAATAAAATCGCTGTCAAACCGCCGCTAACAAAACCCTGACTAACCTTTCTGTAAAGTATTAATCAAGAGACTCGTGGCCGCATAAGCCATAAAAATCACCGCCAAGCCGATGGCCGACCAGATAATAATATCCTTCCCTTTCTTAACTTTCTCCTGGTTGCCCGAAGAAAGCATCCAGGTGAGGCCGCCATAGACGAACATTAAAAGCGCCAAAGAACCGACCACGCCGAGAATAGAGTTAATCACCCGGCCAATCAAAACTTGCGGCGAATCAACCGTCGCACCGAGGGGGTTGCAAAGAGTTAAGGATCCGGGGCCGCAATTGGTGTTGGTATTTGCGTCGGACGCGGTTTTTTCGCTTTGCGCGCCAACCGCACTAGCCAGTAAAATTCCTAAAAAAACAAAAATAATTAGATATTTTTTCATAAATTTATTGATGTTTATATTATACCACAGAAAATAAAAAATAAAAAAGGGGCGATTTTTAAAATCGTCCCTCTTAAACTATGTTTTAAATTTACCGCTAAGTGGCTACCTGTCTAATAATTAAAACGGGTTTCTCGTTGTGTAAATTTTTTATTTTGAATTCGTAAAGGTTTGGCCATTTTCCTGGCTCCCAGGAATTAGCTACGGTTCCATCCCGATAAATCAGGGAGAATCTGGCTTTTTGGCCTCGATCAAAGTCGTAAGAACAACCATTAGGAATTTTATTCCATTGACTTTCCTCCCCCTCTTTAAGATCAATCAAATGCACTCCCGGCTGACGGACAATCACCTGATTCTGAGCGGCGATTGAATCAGCCCCTCTTTGAAAACGGGCCCGGTGCAAAGAATCAAGAGCGGCTTGGTGCTTTTGATTTTCAGCTTCAGCTAATTCTCTTGGCGTAACCAATTGAATTAAATCAGCTTCAACCCAGCATTTCAATCCTTTAACAAAAGAGTTGTTATTTCTAGGCAGTTGAATTTGAATAAAACCTTGGCCTTGAAAATGTTTGACCTCTTCTTTGTGGTTAAAAATTTTTACCACTGTGTTATGAGAAATATAAACATTAGTATCTCTCAGGTCCAAGATCTCCGCTTCAACGCTTTCTATGCTACGACCCTTTTTTCTCAACTTTCGTTTTTCTTTTCTTGTTTCCACCTTCTTAAAGCTGGCAATATAAGCAACCGGGATATCCTTTATAGCATGCCCATAAGTAACCGCTGCTTCTGCTTCGTTATTAATACTCCCTCTGTCCTTCCAGGTTATAGCTACTTCTCCCCAAGAAGATACATATCTTGTCGTAGATCTAAAGCTATCCGGACAAAAATGTTTCCAGCCTAATGTTAGACACATAATAATCACCATAGGGAAGATTATCTTATCCAACACATTAATTTTAACCGACATTCCCAAGAGAACAAACCATAACAAGACGGCTCCAAACAAAAATTTAAATGAAATTATGTCCGGATATAACAGGCTGATAAATCCGATAAGGGCAACCCAAGAAACTAAAACTTTCAATCCCTTAGGGACTACCGCGGAACTTACTCTAAATGTTCTTAAAACAATTCCGGCTGGCAACCAGGTTAGCAATAATGCAGATAAGGCGACCACAAAAGCAAAGGCTGTAAAACCGGGGGCATTGATAATTAGAGATGAGATCATTAATACCAATGATGACAAAGTTAGATAGACTATTATTCTAACATAGATACCCGCCCCGCCTAAAAAAGCACGCCAAACGACCGGAAAATAACGGGCAATGGCTCTGGGAATAGCACGAAGTTGATTAACTATCCAAGTCCTGAAAGCCCTCCAGAAAATCAACATTCCTAAGAAGGCTAAAACAATAATTACAATAATAAAATTCATTTTTCTTTCCTCCAATTTTTTACGTTAAATTTCACCATCTGCTAATTTTTCTAACCAGGTCTTTCTTTTGAAAAAAGACTCTGCATCTTTTACGACGGCACCTTTTTCTGCGGCTGTCTTTACTTTAGTAAATACTTTTTTCCCAACTGCCTCAGTTTTAACAGCAATAGTGTCAATCGCGCCGGAAGCGGCAAAAAATTCTTTTATTTGGTAGTTCTCCATTTTAGCCAACATGGCTAAAATATACGCTCCTTCAACATTGGTTTTGGCCGATCCTCTAGTGGGAATAGATGATTTACCGCTATCTCCCTTCTTCTCTGTTCCGCCATCCTTTTTATCGCTTTTAGAAGAAGTCGTTTTAGCTGAAACATTGGTATTCTCCTCATTATTACCAATAATCCTCACGATTCGGTCTCGTTGTGATGGCTTATAACTATTAATGATTCTACAAATCCGATAAATGTTTTGGGCACTTACGCCTAAATTACTAACCGCATAAGCGGCGGCTGATTGGAATAAATGGTTATCGTTTGTGCCAAAACCAAACATTTTTGATTTGATAAAACCTTCGCCATGTTTTTCCACGGCTTGTCCGAACGAATTCATCACTCCAACGATAAAACCTTCAATACTCCCAGAAATAGCAGCATTCTTAAATAATGTACTCATGATAAAACCTCCTATTATTTTAGTTATTAATTATTTTTTGTTAAAGAGCAATTTTTGCCAAGGCATCCATTACTCATGATATTCCGACTATTATATCACTTTTAAAGATTTTTGTCAATTAAAAAAAATTAAATTAGCTAAAATTAGATAAAAATCATAAAAACTATTGAAAAAATTAAAAATAAAGATTAAAATAATAAGATTTTTGAACTTTAATAATTTGGAGAATTAATCATGGAAAAAAACAAAAAAATTACTAGATGGTTTTACTTAATCATTTTATTCTGCTTGATAATAACGACAGCTATTATCTTCTTAGTATTTAAATTCCCGTGGATCTTTGTTGCCTCTCCGATCATTTTTATACTTGTCGTTATAGCGACCAAAAATATTGGCCGAATCATCGTGCTTGAGAACGAGGAGTGCTTAGTGAAAATTTTTGGCATTTATATTGGTCATCCCTTGAGGCCGGGCAAATATTTCTTATTCCCCTACTTCGGTATTGTTGCGTATCATAAGATTAAAATGGATCAACAAAAAATAACCATTAAATTTAAAGTCAAATTTTATGATTGTACAGCAAATTTATCGGCTGATTTATATTTCGCAGTGGAAAACTCCGCGAAGTTTTACTACGAATCTGGCGCAACAAATTTAATAAGACAACAGAGTGAAAATTTGGTAGATGTATTTTCTCGTTATTTTTTCTGGGGGATTTACTTAAAGTTGGCGGCAAAAATGGCGCCAATTTATTCATTGGAATTCCTAACAACTGCAAAATATTCCACCGTCATCTCTCCCTATGCCAAATTAATGGTCAATTACGACCACGGAAAAACATTTCCTCAAAATTATCGACAACTTAGGGAAATAATAACCGACCTGCCGGCGGAGAAAGATCTTCATCATCTCTATAAAAGTAGCTTTTTCTATTATACCCTAAAAAATATCGGTGTCCGTCCGCTTAAAATAAAAATCTACGGATTTGAAGAAGCAATAAAACAACAGGAGCAAGAGATAGAACAGGAGAAACAGCGAGAAGAAAGAAAAAAACGGGAAGCCTACAAGCAAGAAAAAATAGCGGAAGCTACAGCTAGTAGCCAAGACATTTGCGAAAATTGTCTCACAATTAACCCTATACGTTGTAAGTATTGTAAGCGATGCCTTAAGTGCTATGGAAACTATAGTGGAGAATGTGATGATTGTTATTTTGACAGTTCTGATGATGATTAAAAATGATAGTTAATATAGGCTGGGAATCTAAACCCCAGCTTTTTTATTATTCACAAAAACAAAAAACAACCCCATTAGGGGTCGTCTTTCTCTGAGCCGTTGACCGGGATTGAAGCACCGGACGGAAAATTAAGAAATGAAATAAAATTAGCAAGGATTAACTAAGATCAGTATAAATCCAGTTTCTCATCCTTCATCAATCTTAGACTACTTTACATAAATTCCTCATCTCTTGGACACAATATGGCCAGGGCTATATAGGGACGAAGCGAACTAACGCGCTCTGTTGACTTTTTTTATATATATGCTATATTATACACATACCTGCCCGAGGTTAATTCGGGATAACTCTCCACAAAAACCTGACTCTGTCAGGTTTTTGTTTTTTCTATCTTTGCTATATACTTCTTTATGTTCTGAGCGTTAACAACTAAATTCGCAGATTCTCTTAATTTGGTAGTAATATATCCTCCTTTTATAATAATTACCTTCTTACCCTTTTTTCGTAAAAAATTGTTTAAATAAACAAAATCCGCATCCCCGGAAAATATACAAAATGTATCATAATGATCCAACATTTTTATAGCATCGACTGAAATTTCCACGTCAAAATTACATTTTCTAATTTCTACATAATTTTGACCATCGCCATCAGTTAAAACATATTTTAAAATTTCCGCTTCATTTAGTTTGATATAGTGTTTAATTTTTTGTAAATCTTTTGTCACCACATTTCTTTTTCCAAATATTTTTCTCAGCACATAAGTAAAACTTAGAGACCCTGTGCTTTTATGATCTTCTCCATAATATACTCTAGCCCGTTCGCTAAAAAGATTGACGAATGTTTTTAACTTCTGAAGATCTATCATTATTTTTTCATCATCGGCAATTAACTTATTATTCCAATCCTGATCATCATTTTCAAACCACTTATTTACATTAGAAAAATCTATAAAAGAAAAAATTCTTCCATGTTCTGATGTAATTTCCAGTTCTCCGCAAACGAATTGTTTTTTTAATTCTGGTAAATCCATAATCAAATTATATCATCTTGATTTTAATAATCAAAATACCAAAAAAACAACCCCCTAAGGGGTCGTCTTTCTCGGAGCCGTTGACCGGGATTGAACCGATGCCGGCCAATTTTAGGAAAGTAAATAAATAAAAGGAAAAATTGATTTCAACCGATGAACAAAGGATTTCTCTGTTTCTCAATCATTAACAAACTTAGACTACTTCACATAAATTCTTCACCTCTTGGACACAATATGGCCACAATGTGGCCAGGACTATATAGGGGGAGGTGAAAAAGTTAAATAGAACTACTTACTTTCGTTATCAACTTGTTCTTTTAATTTTCTTATGCTGGCGCTACTCTCATTAAATTTCTCGATTACCTCCTGCGCTACTCTCTGCGGTGTTCCCTGCGATGCATGATCGTCACAATGTTTGCCGTTATCTCTGACGACAGCAGGCGATATGTTACTAATTAACTGTGAAAATAAAGAAGACATCATATATTTCTATTATTTCTATAAAAATTTAATTACTTTTCTTTTTACGTTGCCTATATTGGCTTTAAAATGATCCCATAGTTCTATCGGTAAGCCAGCACTTTCGGCGTTATCAACCTTAAAAAACCAATCTCTCAATTCTTCTCTTCGAATAGCAAATCCGTGATCTGGATATTCCCAAACAAGTTTTTTAATCACCATATCAGCTATTTTTTCTCTTAGACTATCCTTCTTAACATATTTTAGCATGTTCTTTGATAATAACTCCTTGCCATACATTTGGGCGATGGATAAAAGCCTTAAAGCTGTATTATATATTTTTACATCTTGTTTTGCTATCATCGGCGATATTAAATTAGCTACAAATTTTCCGGCAATATCCAAACATTTTTCAGATGAAATCCTATATTCTTCTATCAATTGCGTTGCTAATATTTTTTGTTTATCTATCGCCGTGCTTATAATTGTATCTAAAGATTTAGCTATATCTAACGCTGATATTGTAACCATCTCATCGTCAGGATGTTTCATCGGCTTATCGAGTGGCCCCAACTCAGATATACAAGACATTATAAGTTTATCCGCAGCCAAACACATCATTGTCCCAGAACTTTTAGCTTCCTGCGCAATAGCAATTTCAATCGTTTCATATTTTTCTCTAAGCATATCCATAATTTTAACAGCCGAATATACATTGCCGCCCGGGGTATCTAAATAAATCAAAAGCGATTTTTTAAATTCCGTTTTATTTTTTAAAATCTCGTATATTTTTATTTCATCATCTTGATTTATAGAATAGTGAAAATTTCCGATCTCGTCTTTAGAATATAACATCAATAAAACATCTTTATCCTTTTTGAAATCATCTAATGTCACCTGACCTATGCCTTCGCTGGGCAGATCATCTTTCTTCTGAGCCGGCGCTGGGGCAACTCTTAAAGCCACTCCCGGAGATATATCTACTGGCTTTGTATCTGTTGGTTTCGCGGATGTTATGTTTTCCCCCATATTTCAAATCATTAGTATCTTTGATGATTTAAATCTACCATATTTTCCAATCAATATCAAGGATAATTGTAAAAAGGTAAAACTATACAAAATATTTAATTTCTCTTATTTTATATGGATATTTCTCGGTCTAATTTTCCTTAACATACAACCAGCCAACCAATAAGAGAATAAGGATATAAACTCAAACCAAAAATTAAAAATTATTTCCCAACCATAAACCATAATCAAAATGGCAACAATGCTGAAATAAATCAAATTATAAATCAAACTCCCAATTCCTCTCTCCCAAAATTTTATAACAAAAAATAATAAAACAAAAAAGATTACATATATTTTTGATGTTAGCCAGGTATCTGCTACCGCTTGCCCAAAAGCTGATGCGGCGATTTTTTCAGCCTCGCTAATCGTTTTATGAATAAAATCCCAACTACTAAATGTATTAAGTGCTTGAGCTAAATCTTTATCCGGCATATCATTTTAAGCGCGTTACCACGCGAGAAAATTTATAATCTGATACAGTTTTAGTATCTTTAACAAAATTAAGATGCGTCTTAATTACATAATTTAGGTTATCCATACATTTAACTGCGGCCTTCTTATATTTATCCATTTCAGCCAAATCATTTTTTGGGTGAACCAACTCATTCGCTAAATCCGCAATGTCAGTCAATTTTTTTTCTGCTGTTTTATTTATGAGTAGTTTTTTAAATAAATTTTTATTTCGACAAGATTTTACCAAGGCATAAATTCCTTTTGACATTGGCTTGCCGCCTGCCCCACTTTTTCCTTCTTTTTTATAAATTTCAAATACGCTTCCTTTATTGATAAGTATATTTACCAGCGCTTGCTCCGCGGCTATCCGGCACATAACAATAGACGGGTAAAAATCACCCAAGATATAGAATTCTTGAGCTTTTATAAATAAATCAAAATAATTACCATCATAAACCATAACTCCGCGATATCTTTGAGTTGTTGTAATGTATCTTGACCACATAGCTGGCAACTCTTTTTTTAAACCATTTTGCCATTGTTGCATAAATTCGCCTTTTTCCTGCCTACGCATTTTTAATGGTAAATACCCACCGCCCCTAACTTTAAAAGTCCTGCGGACTTGAAATTTCTCATCAAGATCTTTGCGTTCTTTGAAATTAGTCTTTAAAAGCCACCAGCTGCTATTAAATCTGACAACTAAAATAGTCGCATTGCGCTTACTAATTTTCTTACTTTTCCAGCCAATATCCTTTATATCTTTTATGTCCAAGCTAATTTTCTTTCCCGTGTCATTTGGGTTTGATTTTTTTTCTTTGAACTCAATCATGATTTCGAAATCATCATCAAGATAAATATTCGAACTATTATTATCTAATATTTCTATGAGCGCCGATGAAAAAAGAGATGTATTTCTTTTCTTAAGTTCTGGGTCTATAAATTCCTCTTTTACTTTATTTATAAATTGACCAAAACTTTCGCTGTTTACTACATTTTGGTTAGGTATTATTAACATAAATTGTAATTTATTTTCGCTTTAATTTTTCCCTCCAAAAATCATTATATACTTTATCTAAAAATTTATTGCTGGGTTGATTACCATTAATTCTTGTCACATAGGACACAAACCCTTGGCTCTTGTCATTTTTAATATTATTAAAAATATCTTCAATTTCAATTTTATCTTTGACAACCTCGTATACTTCCAACTCATCGATATTTAAAAGATGATAATCAAAATCTTTTAAGCCGATTAAATCTGTATTCTTCTCTTCCATTTTTGACAACAAATTTGCAACTTTTTCTTTATAAATTGCGGACGAAGCGAGCGGTATTTCTAAAAAGACAATCACCGGAATAAAAGTTTTCCCTCTTAAATTTTTAAGTTCTTCATATTGATCAATATCTTTTATAGTCTTAAACATTTCTACCACAGAAGCAGCAATTTTTTTTAATTCATTATTAACTATTGCTTCAAGATCACCCGTCTGCCTACTTAACAACGCGAACTGGTATGCCTTGGCTTCAAATAAATAACATTTATTTTCTTTTATAATATACCAATCTGTGAACATATTGCTCCCCCTTGAGTAAGAAAATTCCGAATTAACATTTGCTAAACCATAAATATCTTTTAATATTAATCCAACATATTGCTCAAAAATTTTTCCAAAATATGTCCGATAATGTAAATGCATTTTTTTATCTCTGCCCGTTGTTTCAAAATAATTATGAAACCACCAAAAAATTCCACTATAAATTTTAAACATGTAGGTAGACACGTTGGGCATTATATAGGCATCCTGTGAATTTATATTTTCCTTTACTAACGGAAAAATGAATAATGGATTAAATCTATTTTTTGTATAAACCGAGCTCAAGTCATCATTCAGTTCTTTATCTAAATCTTTAAACTTTTTATAATCTGCGGCAACAATCTCTAAAAAACTATTAACTTTTTCCTCTGTGTAAATATTTTCAAATTCTGGTATCTTTGCGGTAGCTAAATAGGAAGATGAAAATATAATACGATCTTTCACCCCAGCAAGAAAACCAAAACCAATCTGTAAATATTCCTCCATCGTAATTTTATTTTCCTTAAAAAATATGTCTGAAAGCTTTTCAAACTTATCTGGAATTATTTTACCGGCCAAATCGAAGAAGAAAACAATGTTTCTGGACATTAGACATAACTGATTAAACTGAAAACTGCTCATCTGCTCATACCACATTCTAACCATAAACGAGAGAAAATCATCATTATCAAATTTTTTCATTCCCTCATTAATCTTCACTAAATCTGGGCTGATTAATTTATTATTATAAATATTGCATAACACAAACAAGGAATATGGGTTATCTTTAAAATTATCACCACTGTCATCGCTTGCGCCAGACAATATTAGCATATTAGCTATGTAAGCTAACGAAAATTGAGAAATAAGAATATCTGTATTTTCTTCGCGATATCCAATTCTTCCCAATCCTTCAGTATTTCCTTGAAATACATATCGAGAAATATCTCCTATTAATATTAAATTATCCCTTAAACTATACCTTTTTAAAACTGATTTAAAATCCTGTTCAGTAACTTCGCCTTCTCCTTTGACAGACAGGAGCCTGCCGATATCATCATCAATCGGATGCTTAATTCCTTTTTTATCTGTTATAGCTATTTTAGGGATTAATAATCTCCCTATACCCAAGACATCTTTATTCATACAGCATTTTTTATATTTTTTACCGCTACCACAATGGCACGGCTTATTGACCAAATTACCAATCCCCATAGTTTAGATCTTAGTTTTTTCCTTATTTATAGATTTCTTTATCTCAATCATTTCCTCGAACTCCTTCTTGCCCTTTGCGTAACAATACTGAAAAGACAACCCCGGGCGGATTAAATTAAATCGTTGCACATCATTATCTTTAATTCTCTTTCTAATTACTTTTTTACCAGATACTGGCTCCACAAGTTCTATTAAGACTTTAGGGGATAAAGGAAAATAATGCTTTCTCTCTAAGAAGGTATAACCATAAATGTTTGGAAGCTCTGGCGATAACTCTATCACTGGCGTATCAGAGGTAATAAACTCTTTTTCGTCTACCGCTATATACACCCTCCAGTTTTTATTGAATATTACATTAGCAAATCCCTCTAAGTGCTCAATAAATAAAAGTTGCTCGACATTATTAAAACTTAAATCATAGTTACCGGTTTGCATTAATTTAACATACCAATCAATATCTTCATCATCCATATCCAACCCTTCTTTTTTCTTGAGTTCTTTGGCTATTGTTTTTATGTGATCTTTATATCCGTCCATGGATGCTCTAAATTTTTCCGTTTCTTTATAAAAATGGGAGCTTATTCTATTTATCTTTTCTCTAAAATGTTTACTCCGTATCCATAATGAACTCATAAATAAGGATACAAAATACATTTGTCGGCTATCTAACTGCTGATTGTTTAGTATACTTTTTTCTAACTTGTTAAGCGCGGGAGCCGCTTTATCTTCAATACCCTGAAAAATATCTTCAATTTTCTGGCTGGCCTCATCTTGTTTCCCAGTATCTACTGCATAAAAAAACTTCTCGTAGCATACGCCGCTATAAGGGCGTGCCGGGTTTAATTTAACATTTTTTATATCAAGAACCTCTATAAAGTTCTTTTCATTAGCAAATCTTTTTAGGTAAAAACGAGGGACCCAATGCTGATCTTCCACTATTATATTTTGGTTATTGTTTGCCATATAACTGATAGGGTGCGCTTATTTAAGAGACTATTTTAGCTTGCCCGCTGTTAAAATTATATGCCCCTTTTTCAACCATGTCTATGTATGAAATGAAAAATATGTGCCACGTCTTTTTCACCCTAAAAAATACGATTTTCATTAAAAAATGGCTAATTTAAAATAAAAAATCAAAAAAATAACAATTTTAAAAGATCCAAAATGCTATTATTGAGTTTTATGCACCTTTATGGTAGATTATAAGTGCGAAACCACAATTGAATTTTCGAAAGACGTGCTTTAAGAGCATGGTCTCTTGTATACAGGAACGGGCACTCCGACCCATACAAGAGGCAGTCTTTCGGGACACCAATTGTGGTTTCGCAACCAGGTCGGGTGTCCGTTTTTGTTTTCGGGCACTTTTACAAATTAATAAATAAAAATATGAAAAAAATTGTCTTATTCGTGACACCACTTATCCTATTGCCGGGTTCCTGCCTGGCTGCTGGCTCAAATTCGAATGAATACAACTGGGGCTTAATAATTGGATCTATTATTGTTGGGGGCATTTTTAGTTTAGCGATCTCTATTGGACAAGATAAAAATCAAAATGCCAAAGGAAACATGTGGTATAAGGAAATACACATGCCAAAAACAGCTAAATTTATAAAAACCACTATTGCGATATTAGGATTTTACTTGCTCTATACTTTTATAGCCAACCTGCTATTTCCTGAGCAACGAAACGAAATCAGAATTTTATTAGTCGTCTTGGCAACCGTTTTAACGATCTATGCCCACAAAAAATTCTTTAATAAAAATGGACAACAAAATAAAACTTAATTACATAAAATGCCCTAACTGCCAGAATATTCTTGATCTATCTTTTGTTAAGAGCGTTTGTCCTAATCCGCTCTGTGGCTTCAATTTCAACGATTTAGAGGCCTTATTAGATCAAGACGAGGGAAAGCTACGTCAGGCCCTTATAAACGCTACTAAGAGCAAAGATGTCCATGGGATAAAGCTCCTTGCCACGGCCGTTAAATTTAATATGCCTGGCTACTTGACACATTTTATTGAATGCAGTTGGGGTGCCCATTATCAAACGCTTTTTAAAGATTTCATTACTCTTTATCTTGACGATCTCAACGTCTTGAAAATGATATTGTCATCCGACGTTATCTGTCCCGCAAAAAATAATGTGGTGACCTCGAAAAATGGATATAAAATCTTTCTCGGGTTATACCAATACCTGATGAAAGTTCATAGTCCTGATATTAGAAATTTTCTAAGGCTTGAATTTCCGGGGTTTTACAGAAAATGGTATAAGGAAATACTTGCCAAGAACCACCGACCAAAAACTACTGATAAAAACATCAACCAAACCGCGCTCATCTAAACTCCCCGAAGCGGGGAGTTTTTTATTGCTAATCACGGAAAAAGTGATAAAATACATAGTAATACTATGAAAAATTCTTTCGGACAAAAAATATTAAATAATCTGCTAACTATGTTAGCGGATGAAAAATTCAGAGAAGAAGTCATATCTATAAGAAAAAAGTTTCAAATACCAGAAACCGGCATTGATGATAGTTATAAAGAACGACATGGCCGTCATGCGTTTCTGAGTTGTGCCGAAAATTTAGAAAAACTTAGGGTTAAATATAAATTAAATGAGCATTACGGCATCTTTCTAATGTATATTGTAATATTCGGCAAGAGGCCAAATAAAAGCATTCTTAACGATACATCACCATTCGAACTTATGCATTATCAAGAAAAAAGCGGCCTAAATTGCGCCGCTATTAAAATATACCAGGAAACTACGATCAAAGATATACAAAATAATTGGGATATCATAAAGAAATTTAGCGAAGAAACATACGAACGCGAAGTAAAAGCCAAACAAAGGCCCATTAACAATGCTGAGAGGGACTTTTATATTAGAAAGTTAAAAAACTGGGGTTTTAAAAATCGACAGACATCACAGATTATAAATAATATTTTTCCACAAGAGGGAGTAATCTCATATACAGATATTCCAAAAATAACAGAAAGAAACAAAAGAAAGGCGGCTAAGCTATTACAAAATACCAATAAAACCAAGTAAAATTTGCTCTTCTATATCGATACCGCTGGGAGGATGTCCGCCCAGCGTTTTTTATTTATATAATGGAGTTATCGTGCCCCAGCCCTACATCCGGGCAGCCGGAGCGATCCAAAATAATTTGCGGCGGAAGGATGTTTAAAAACGGATCCTCACACCTCAAGCAGATAGTTATCAACCTAACAAGGCAAAAGGCAAGAATAATAAATGATAACTGCTTAGGGGGAGAAATGGCTTAACCCATGGGGGTTTGGTAATACAATAGAATAACAATATGAGAAATCTACATTATAAATTATTTAGTTATCGACTAAACCCAAAAACTGTAAAACAACTCAAAAAAATAAAAAAAGAAAAAGGATTAACCTATAATCTACTATTTGTTGATCTTTTAAAAAATTATAAAAAACACAAACCCAAAAAACCAAAATCTTAAAAAATAACCCGGTTTATGATAGGATTATATAGTCCAATAGCCAACCGGCTATCCCTATATAGTCCTTTAAAAAATAAATGTTTGGCTCAGCGTCCGACAAGTTAATAACCCCTGACGAGTTAGCAGATTTCCTAAGGATCTCCCGGGCTTCGGTCTACCGCTTGGTGGACGGCCGGAAACTTTCTTTTTGCAAAGTGGGAGGATCGTTAAGGTTTAGAGCGGAAGATATAGATAGATACTTAAAAGCGGTCTGCGTTGAGCCGATAAATAAATTATGAGCGTAAATAAGCGCGGCAAAAAATATTGGATCGATTTCCGCTTTAACCGGCAAAGATATCGGCATCCCAGCCCGGACAATAGTTTGGCCGGAGCTAAGGCGTATGAGGCCTTGCTGAGGCAAAAACTGGCTCGTGGCGAGCCAATAACCGAAGAAAAAGCCAAAATAACGACCTTCGCGGAATTCAGCCGAAAATGGTTTGATGTCTATGTTAAAAATAACAATAAACCATCCGAGATCGCCAATAAGGAAAGCGCCTTGCGGATCCACCTAATTCCCTTCTTTGATAAAAAAGAAATAGATAAAATATCCAACCTGGATATTGAAAACTACAAGGCTAAAGAAATTTCTACCGGATTATCAAATAAAAGCATCAACAATATACTGATAATCCTAAATAAATGCTTAGGCACGGCCGAGGAATGGGGAGAAATAGACAAAAAACCGAAAGTGAAACTCCTAAAAGTCCAGCCGCAAAAATTTGACTTCCTAACCGGCGAAGAGGCCGAGGCGCTTCTGAAAAATTCTGATGGCTGGCTACACGAGATGATCTTGATTGCTCTAAAGACCGGCCTAAGGTTTGGCGAGCTGATCGCTCTGGACTGGGACGACCTTGATTTCACTGCGAAAAATATAATTGTCCGACGCGGCGTAGCTAATGGCATATTAGGAAGCACTAAAAGCAATAAAATAAGGACGATCCCAATGGCCGGCGAAATTATCGAACTAATGATGAAAAGATACCAATCAAAAGGATTAGTCTTTCCGCCCAGCCATGACAGCTACCTAACTCACAATCTTTGTCATAAGGAGCTTAAAAGAGCTTGCCGGCGCGCCGGGCTAAGAGAAATCGGCTGGCATACTCTAAGGCATAGCTTCGCCTCCCATTTAGCGCAGAACGGCGTCTCTCTGAAAGTTATTCAAGAACTGCTCGGCCATTCCAACATCGTTACTACAATGCGCTACTCCCACTTAACCGCCGCTTCCCTGATCGAGGCCATTAAAACTCTGGATGGGAGTAAAAATGGCCGAACCATAGAACTTGGCCACAATATGGCCACAATCCCGACTGAACAGGTAAAAATTCCTGCTATTTCCAGCATCAATTTATCATAATTTTCTTTTATTTTAAACAAAAAATCGCCTATCAGACGATTTTTCCAAACTGAGCCGTTGACCGGGATTGAACCGGTGACCTTCTCCTTACCATGGAGATGCTCTACCAGCTGAGCTACAACGGCGCAACTTCTAAATTTTCAACCTCCTCCTCCCTTTCCCCGAGCTTCTGATTTTCCGGGTTTACTTCCCGTAATTTTTCTAAACATTCTCTCGCCAACGCTTTATCTTTTCTTATTATACTTAAATCCAAAATTAAATCAAGATAACGGGGATTGTTCGGTTCAAAATCTAAAGCGGTCCGGATATTTTCTAAAGCCGCCTCGTCTTCCCCCGCGTCTTTTTCTACATTAGCCAAACAAAAAAGTATTTCCTGTGGCGTAATTTCTTCAACTTCTTCTCCGTCTTTTATTTTCTGGCGGGCCAATTTCAAGGAATATTCATAGGTCTGGCGCGCTTCCGACCATTTCTTCCGGGTCTCATAAAGCTCGCCGAGCGCAAAAAAAGCCGGTAAATTCTTTTGATCCAAGCTTATCGCTTCCACTAATTTTTCTTCGGCCTGGTTAAAATCTTCTTTTTCCATTAGCTCGGCGGCGGCAGCCAAAAGCTCCTCAATTTTTTCCCGGCGCTTCGGCCAGGCCCAGCCACTAGATAATTTATGCGCGGTCTTGGCTTTCTTAAGGCGCCCATACCAAATCCCAAGCAAATTACTCAAGCGCCGACGCAAAAATAACCAAACGCGGCCAAAAAAACCGCTCCAACGCGCCACATCGCGTTCTACCCGCTGTTTAATAATCTGCTCTTTAAATTTAGCTTCTTTCTCGCCGGGAATATTGTTAACATCCAAAATCGCCAGAATCGGAAATTTCCGGATTATAATAAACAGGGCAACGACCAAGGCCAGCCCGATAAAAATAAGAGAAATTATAGTCGACATATTTTAGAGAATTCTTCTGCTTTTAAGCTCGCCCCGCCGACCAGGAGCCCATCGACATTCGGCTGGCCGAGAAAATTCGCGGCATTAGACGCGTCCACGCTTCCGCCATAAAGGACCGGAATATTTTTTTTAAGAATCACGGCCGTCCGGCGCTTAATAAATTTATTAATATCTTCCGCCTCGGTCGGAACTATCGGCACGCCGGTACCGATCGCCCATAACGGCTCATAAGCAATAATTAAATCGCTCGCTTTCTTTATCTTTACGCCTTTTAGGGCGCGACTAAGCTCGCCGCTTAAATATTTCTTAGCTAAGCCCGCTTTTTTCTCGGCTAATTTTTCGCCAACGCAAAGAACCGGAATCAGGCCGGCACCGAGAGCTGTCTTAATCTTAGCGTTGATAATTGCGGAATTTTCATGCAAACCAGAACGGCGTTCGCTATGCCCTAAAATAACATATTTGACGCCGAGCGTTTTTAGATTAAACGCCGAGACCTCGCCGGTATAGGCACCCTTAAGCGCCGCAGCACTATCTTGCGCGCCCAAGATTAAAGGGCTTGATTTTAAAATCGGTCCGACAAAAGGCAAAGCTAAATAATCCGGGCAAACAAGAACTTGATTCTTGGTCTTAGTAATCTTTCGAGCTAGGGCCTTCGCTAAAACTAAGGACTCTTTAAGATTAAGCTGCATTTTCCAATTGGCGATAATAATTTTTTGCATAAATAGAGTTATTTTTTAACCTGAGCCCGGGACCATTCAAGCGTCCGCCTAATTCCTTCCTTAAAATCCATCTCCGGCTCCCAATCTAAAACTTCTTTGGCTCGACGAACACTTAAACAGCTCCGCCGTTGTTCCCCTAATTTGGCCGGCGCCTCCTTTATTTTTAAAGGCGCGCCCAAAACATCCCCAATCTCTTTCCTAATTCCTAAGACGCTGATTTCCCGACCGGAAGCGATATTGATTTCACCGCGGCAGTCAATCTCTTTGGCGGCCACTAGCGCTCGAACTACATCGCCGACATAAACAAAATCGCGGGTCTGCTCGCCGTCGCCAAACTGCGTGCTAGTAAGCCCATGAACCGCATCATCAACAAAAATAGAAACCACGCCGGCTTCTCCGCCCTTAAACTGGCGCGGCCCATAGACATTAGCAAAACGCAAAATCGTATAATTTAAACCATAAACCTGGAAATAACAATTAAGATATTTTTCAAACGCTAATTTATGGATGCCGTAAAAAGAAAGCGGATAGACCGGCGCCGTTTCCGGGGTCGGAATTTCCTCGGCGTCGCCGTAAACCGCGCCGCCGGTCGAGGAAAAAATTATTTTCTTAACTTTATTCAGCCGGCAATTCTCTAAAACATTAAAACCGCCTCTTAAATTTATCTCATTATCAAAACGTGGATTATCCATTGATTTTCGGACATCCATTTGCGCCGCCAAGTGATAAACGATATCAAATTTTTCCCGGCGAAAAATTCGCGCCAGGCGCGGCGAACAAATACTTACTTTATAAAAGCGCGCGGCCGGGTTTAAATATTCTTTTTTCCCGGAAGATAAGTCGTCAATCACGACAACTTCTTCCTCGGCGGCAACCAAGGCGTCAACTAGCGTCGAACCGATGAAACCGGCGCCGCCGGTGACTAAAATTTTAGACATAAATTTTTACAGGCGCTAAATATATTCTTATCATATTACCATAATAACACTATTTTTCTTTTTAAAAAAGCGATTTGCCAAGTCCGTCTTTTTTTGCTAAAATAATAATGGATAACAGCTTTAAAATTTAGCTAAAATGCCCTAAATCCGCCCCCTATTTCATTCCCGAAAAAAGCGGAAAATAAGGGAATTTTTTGTTTTATAAACAAGCGAATGAGTGAAAAAAAATTAATTTTTTTTCCGAATGAGCGCAGTTTAAATCAAAGCCCGTATCCAGAACTAATAAAACTAATTAAAGTGCTCTAATCGATATGGCTAAAAATGTACAAAAAGATTCAGCTAAAGACGCTAAAAAAAGTGGCGCTTACGGCGCCGAACAAATCACGGTTTTAGAAGGTTTGGACCCGGTCCGCAAACGGCCAGGCATGTATATCGGCTCAACTTCCGCCGCCGGACTACATCATTTAATTTGGGAAGTTGTTGATAACTCAATTGACGAAGCCATGGCCGGACACGCCACGGAGATTTCGGTTTCTTTACTACCGGGCGGCCTAGTTGAAGTAAAAGATAACGGCCGCGGTATTCCGGTAGAAAAACATAAAGTAACCGGCGTTTCGGCTTTGGAAACGGTCCTAACAAAACTGCACGCCGGCGGAAAATTCGGCGGCGATAGCGGCTATAAAGTTTCCGGCGGCCTCCATGGCGTCGGCGTTTCCGTGGTCAACGCTTTGAGCGAGTATTTAAAAGCGGAAGTGCGGCGCGATGGAAAAATCTGGCAACAGGAATACAAAATCGGCAAACCGCAAAAAGCGGCTAAAGCGGTCGGAACCTGTAAAGACACGGGAACGACGATAACCTTTAAAGCTGATGCGACGATTTTTACCGAACTAGAATATAGCTGGGGAAAAATTTTAGATCGTCTGCGCCAACAGGCCTACCTAACTAAAGGCATTACGATTAAAGTTTTTGATAAACGCCCGGATCATCGGGAAAAAAGATATAAGTTTCATTTTGAAGGCGGAATTAAATCTTATATTAAATCTTTACATCGCAATAAGAACGTTAAGAATGAAAGCGTTTTTTATGTTGATAAGGATGTGAGCGGCTGTAAAGTTGAGTTGGCTCTGCAATATAACGACGAATATAATGAAACCTTATTAGCTTTTGCCAATAATATCCATAACCCTGAAGGCGGAACGCATGTCGTCGGCTTCCGGACCGCTTTAACCCGAACGCTAAATAACTATGCCCGGGCAAAAAATCTAATTAAAGAAAAACAAGAAAACCTGACCGGCGAAGACGTGCGCGAAGGATTAACTGTAATCGTGAGTGTTAAATTGCCTGAACCGCAATTTGAGGGTCAAACCAAAGGCAAACTCGGCAATGCGGAAATGAAGGGCTATGTTGAAACAATCTTTGGCGAAACTTTTAATACTTTTTTAGAGGAGCACCCGAAAGAAGGGGAAGCGATTATCGGTAAATGCGTCCTATCGGCGCAAGCACGTTTGGCCGCGCGTTCGGCCCGAGCTACGATTCTACGCAAAGGCGCCTTGGAGGGCTTAACTTTACCGGGCAAATTAGCCGACTGCTCCAGCCGTCATCCGGAAGAATGCGAATTATATATTGTTGAGGGCGATAGTGCTGGCGGGTCGGCCAAACAAGGCCGGAATCGTAAATTCCAGGCGATCCTGCCTCTGCGCGGAAAAATTTTAAATGTTGAACGGGCGCGGCTTGATAAGATGCTCGCAAATAATGAGATTAAAAACCTGGTTATCGCGCTCGGTACAAATATTGACGATCAATTTGATCTAGAAAAATTAAGATACCACCGGATAATAATCATGACCGATGCTGATGTTGACGGCTCCCATATCCGGACTCTTCTTTTAACCCTCTTCTTCCGCCATTTTAACCCTTTAGTAACTAACGGCAATCTTTATATCGCCCAACCCCCTTTATATCAGTTAAAAAAAGGCGCGACGATCCGCTATGCTTATAGCGAGGAAGAAAAAGAAAAAATAATTGGCGAACTCGGCGGCAATGTTGAGGAAGCGGCGGAAGTCGGCGAAGAAAATGATGCTGGTGAAACTTTAGCGATTGAGGAAATAAACGAAACAGTCGAAGGAGAAAAGGCCGGCAAAAAAGGCAAAGATAAAGAAGAGGCCACTGATCCGAAAAAATCAAATAAGATTACGATCCAGCGCTATAAAGGTTTAGGTGAAATGAACCCGGAACAGCTTTGGGAAACAACTATGGACCCGGAACGCCGAATCGTTAAGCAAGTAACAACCGAAGACGCGGCTAAGGCTGATATGGTCTTCGACATGCTAATGGGCGATAATGTCGCGCCGCGCAAAAACTTCATCCAGACGCACGCTAAGAAAGTAGAGAATCTTGATGTTTAAAAATTAGAAATTTAATTTTATGTATATCTACCTCATCTGCCCGATTGTTGCCTTTATCTTGGCCCAAGGAACAAAAACCTTACTGAAATCTTTCCAGCGCAAAGTCGGTTGGCAAGATATTTTCGCTTATTCCGATATGCCCTCCGGCCATACCGCGGTCGTTATCGCTTTAACGGTCATTCTTGGCTTAAAACTCGGCATCAGCTCTCCGATTTTCGCGGCCGCTTTTGTTTTCGCGACTATCGTTATTGTCGATGCTATCGGCTTTCGAAATTATCTCGGCCAGCATGGCAAAACCTTGAATATCTTAGTTAAAGATTTAAAAGAAGACGAATTCCTGGATCGGACTTATCCAAAACTTTTGGAACGAATCGGACATACGCCGGCGCAGGTTATTGTTGGGGGGCTCATCGGCGCGCTGACCAGTGTCTTAATATTCTTTCTTTTCTAGCTCAGCAGAAATCTCAATCTCGGACCTTCTAATCATTAATAATCTTAAAATAAAAAATCCCGGCATAATATACTGGGATTTTATTTTGGTTTTTTTTGAATATAGGCATCCTCATTGAATAAATCGCCTATCCGCCCGGAACTAACATGAATAACTCCGATAAAAGATTCAATTTCATGTGGGCGTATCCGGACAATCCGGCGCCCAATCTTAATCCCGATTACTCGAACACAAAGGTTTAAAAACCTTAATGCCGGGATTCCTAATTCATGGAACTTTTCTCTATTCCATTTCTGCCCTTGAACGGCAGAAAAGATCTTTTCCACGCCCCGACGGCTTTCCCTTTCCTCCTGGCTTAATCCTAAGCCCAGAGCTTCATTTAAAGCGGTTAAAGTCTGACTTTCCCGCTTATTTAAGATTATTTTTTTCATTATATATGATTTTTAAATTACTATTCTATTTCCGTTAATCCTAAATCTAAATAATGATAATGTCAACCCCGACCGATAACCGCAATTTAAGGAAACTAGAGGAATGTTTTTTTTAAAATTAAATGCTTTTCCTAAAGCGTTCCAATAAATTTTCACCAGTCATTCCGGCTGTTTTTTCTAATCCTAAAATTCCTAAAATCGTCGGAACAATATCGGCTAAGGTTCCAGAAGGTGAAGATAAACTTAAATCGCCGCTGATCGTATCATTCGGATCAATCGCCCGGCCTTTAAACTTATTGCCGACAATGATAACCGGCACTGGGTTATCCGTCATCTCCCGATCCATTAATTCTGTATCGGCAATACGTGTCTTTTCCGCGTTGCCGCACGCGGCGGAAATAAATAAAACCCCATCGCGAGATAGAACGGCCTCAACGATTTTCTCCAATTTATAATCAAGCGCGGCGGCAGTTTTTCTGACAGCTTCAAAATCCGCATTGGCGGCCGCTAAATCAAGCGCCGGCAAAACCGCCATGATAAAATCAAAGGTCGGTTCTTGCTTAATGCTCTTTAATAATTCTTTAGTAATTCGGCGAGAAGGATTTTTAAAACGAAAACCATGCCAATTTATTTCCGAAGAAACGATCTGCCGCTCCTCGTTTTTCATCTGCTCTTCAACGCGTCCGTTAAAAAAATAAGTTAAGGCCGCGAATCTTTCCGTCTCAGTAATTTTTTTCTGCCTCAATCCGGCATCCGCTAAAATTCCACTTAAAGATGAAAGCGGTCCCCCGTTTTCCAAATCCATTTCTCGACCGGTTCCTAATTCTAAATAACGTGCATTCAAGCCTTTATCGCCGACGGCTAGTAGAGCGGACGGATATTCTTTAATTAAATTTAAAAAAATCGGGGTCTTGGCTGTTGAAATAGCATTGCCGGCGCCAGCCGGCGCAATTCCCCAGCCATCTAGAAGCAACAAAACCACGGGTCGCGACCGCGACCCGGAATCGGGGATATTTGAATCTGGTTCTGGCGGGACCAAAGAGTTATTCTCTTTCATAAAAAATTAATAGATATTGAAAAAGTGAAATCTCTCGCTTAGAAAGAATGAAACCTCTCATTTCATCTGGATATTATCATTTTATCTTATTATTATTTCATCTAGATTCCAGGCGTTAAGCTTTGATAATATTTTCTATCTCCATTAAACGATTATATTTCGCCAAACGTTCGCCGCGCGATAAAGAGCCGGCCTTTAAATAATCCGCCCCGGACGCAACCGCTAAATCAGTAATAAAATCATCCGTTGTCTCGCCGCTACGATGAGAAACAATAATCTTATATCCGTGCTTCTGAGCTAATTTAAGGCAATCGACCGTCTCGCTTAAAGTTCCGACCTGATTCGGCTTGATGATTATCGCGTTTGCCGCCTTTTCTTTTAATCCCTGGCGCAAACGATTAGAATTAGTAACATATAAATCATCGCCGACAATCAAAAGCTTGCCGCCTAAAGCGGCCGTAAGTTCCCGCCAGCCGGCCCAATCATCCTCGTCTAAACCATCCTCCAAATACAGGAAAGGATATTTTCTAAGCCAGGCATCGTATAAGCCAATTAGGTTAGCCGAAGTAAAATTAACTTTATCCAGAGGAAAAACATATTGGCGCGATTCTTTATCATAAAGAACCGAAGAGCCGACGTCAACACCGAGACGCAGATCTTCGCCGGGCTTATAGCCGGCGCGAACCGCGGCGGCTAAAATAAATTCAATCGCCTCAATACTGGAATCTAAATCCGGCGCGTAACCGCCTTCCGCCCCGACATCAGTATCATAACCAGCTTCCTTTAAAACTTTTGCGAGTTCATGAAAAATCTCCGCTCCTTGGCGCACCATCGCGGCGGCCGAATCTGCTTTAGGCACGATTAAAAATTCCTGGAAATCAAGGTTTGTATCGGCGTGTTTGCCGCCGTTAAAAATGTTAAACAGTGGCGTGGGAATTTTCGGCGCGGAAAAAGAAAAAGCATCTTTTAGATAAGCGAATAATTCCTGACCTTGGCTAGCGGCCGCGGCGCGGGCTAACGCTAAAGAAACCGCTAAGATAGCATTGGCGCCAAGATTCTTCTTATTAGGCGTGCCGTCTAATTCAATCAATAATTTATCTAAAGCCGCTTGATTATCAGCTTTTTGACCGATAAGCTGCGGAGCGATTATTTCATTAACCTTAGCCACGGCCTTCAGAACCCCTTGGCCTCCATAGCGCTTAAGGTCGCCATCGCGCAATTCCACGGCTTCATGCCGTCCGGTAGAGGCGCCGGACGGAACCGCCGCCTTTGCTTCAGTCCCGTCAGATAAAAAAACCTTAGCTTCAACCGTCGGATTGCCGCGCGAATCTAAAATTTCACGGGCGATGATATTTTTTATTTTAGCCATAAATATAAATATTTAATTTTTTAATCACTACTTCACAATCTTATCCAAACCCGGCATCTTACCTCCGCCAAGATAAGTAAGCATCGCCCCGCCGGCCGTGGAAATCCAATCAACATATTCTGCCATTCCGGTTTTTTCCAAAGCGGCCACGGTCTCGCCGCCGCCAATAACGCCATAGGCGCGGCCGGAAGAACGCGCGGCGACTAAACGAGCGATAGCCAGAGTACCATGGCTGAAACTTGATTCTTCAAATTTCCCCATCGGTCCGTTCCAAACCAAGGTCCGCGCTTTTTTCAAATAACCAGCATAGGCGCTAATCGTTTCCGGACCAATGTCAAAAATTTGATCAGTCCTTAAAAGCGCTGATATCTTTTTTAAACGCGCCCGGCCCTTAGAATCCTTAACAATGACATCGCCCGGCAAAACTATCTTGGAAGCCAAAACGCTCCGCGGAAAAAATTTCTTCACCGCCATCTCGCTAATTTTCCCCTTATCAATTAACGACCGGCCGACTTCTAACTTCTGAAATTTAAAAAAATTATTAGCTAGAGCGCCGCCGAGTAATATCTTATCGGCCAACGGATAAAGTTTAGCTAAAAGCGGGGCTTTAGTTTCAATCTTCGCGCCGCCCATCACGACAACCAGCGGTTTTTTCGGCTTTAAGATCCGGCTAAGGGCGATAATCTCTTTTTCCAGCAATAAACCGGCGTAAGACGGCAAATATTTTTTAATCGCCGCCACCGAGGCTTGGGCGCGATGGGAAACCGCAAAAGCATCATTAACATAAACATCAGCCAAGGCCGCCAAAGATCGAGCAAAAGCCGAGTCATTATTATATTCCCCTTGATAAAAACGTAAATTTTCTAACAACGCGATTTCTCCGTCTCTCATCTTTTTTAATGCTGCTGCGGTTCGCGGGCTTAAAGGATCGGAAAAGAATCTTACCGGCTTCTTTAATAATTTTTTCAAACGGGCCGCAACCGGACGCACTGAATATCCTTCTTCTCGGCCTTTCGGCTTGCCTAAATGAGTTGCGATTATCAACCGCGCCCTATGTACGACTAAGAATTCTATTGTTTCTAAAACCGCCTTAATTTTATGATCTTCAATTATTTTCCCGTCTTGAAGCGGTACATTAAAGTCAACCCGTAAAAAAACCGTCCGGCCGCTCAAGCTTTTTATTTTACTCAAAGAATTAATCTTCATAATCTATTTTGAATTTAAACTGATGATTTACGGATAAATCATCGTCTTATAAGCCAATAATCAAAAATTTTATTTTGCTGGCGCGCTTAATTTAACTTCCGCGGTTTTTTCCTCTCCGGCGCGCAGATAAGTTAAAATAATCTTATCGCCCGGACGATAGGCCGTTAGAATATCAACTAAATCATTAGCCACGTTTATTTCCTGATTGTTAACCCAGATAATCACATCGCCGGCCTTAAGCCCGGCCGCCTCGGCCGGACTCCCCTTCAAGACCGCCGGCGCATCTGGCCCGGAATAAAGCCAGGCGCCTTTATCAATATTCAAAGAAGCGGTTTTTACCCGGCTTAAATCTAAATAATTAACGCCTAAAATCGGTCGGGATGGAGCATCCTCTTTAAAAACCTGCCAAAAAGGCGCATAAGAAAAAGCTGGAATTACCTCTTGGTCAGCAGTAACCAAAGCGGCTAAATCACCAGCCAGATTAAAGACCAGGGAACCCTTTAAATCGCTTTCCGGACCGGCTAAATCTAAACGGACGCTTAATGAATCGCTACTAGAAATCACCGGACTAGAAAAAGCCGTTAAAGCGGTCGGCTGGACCGAACTCAAATCCTTAATCGCCAACAAGGTATCGCCAAGCGCTAATTCGGAACGGGCGGCAATCTTCCGAACCGGTAAATTCGTTGCCCCGGCTAAATGAAAAATCAATAAGTCGCCCGGCAATTCCGGCGCCTCAGCTATTTCATCAATCTCATACAAGCGCCGATCGCCGCCGATGGCGACATAATCCGCCGCCAAAAAATTTTTCTTAGCTTCCGTCGTCGGAACGGCCATTACCCAACCGTCAGCCGTGATAACCAAACCAATAAATAAGGGATCATTTAAATCATAATAATCCGTTCCGGCCGCTCCGGCTTTTCCCTCAGGAAAAACCCCCATTAAAACCGGCCGTAAACCGGCTAAAGTTTCTACCACTTTCACGTCCTGGTTAACCACGACTTTCTTGGCATCCCGAATAACTAAACCGGAATTGGACTCAGCTAAATCCGCTACGTTTATTTCATTATTGAAATAAGGGATAGAAAAATCCTTAAGGATGTAAACACGAGTTATTATTTCCCCTAAGACCCCGGCACTCAAACCGCACAGAACAGAAATCAAGACAATCGACCAAAAACGCTTGCTAGTTTTAAACTGATTGGACATAAGATTTTTAAACTAAAGCCAACGGGCTGTTAATAATAAGATAACCACGGCACCGGCGCTTAAAATTATCGGCAGTCGCAAGGCCCGACTATTTAAATTATTGCGCCAATATAAACGAACGGCCGCTAAGACTAAATAATAGAAGATTGCCAGAAGCAGAGCTAAAACATTAAAGTCAAGCGGTAAAAAAGATAAAACCCAAGCTAATTCCGTTAAAATCAAGGTTCCGGTTATTATTAAGAGACCAGTTCCCTCCCAAGTAATCCGCCGCAAAAAAAGAAACTGGATAAATAACAAATAAACCAAGGCCATAAAAATAAGCAACATCAGAGGCAAGGGCCAATTAATGAAAACCGGCAGATCAAACAACACGGCGGCAGCGGCAAAAACCGTTAAAAAGCCGCCGCTGGCGAACAAGGCGCCAAAACGGTTAGTCATCTCATCACTCGCTAAACGGCGATAATGATAAAGATCTTTAAAATAAGAAAAAGCAAACCAGGCAACCAATAAAAAAATAAATTGAATCCAAAAACGATTGATGATTATGGCGGAATAAAGAGAGAAACTTAAAAAAAATAAAAGGGGCGCGATCACGAAAGGCGGCCAGCCCCTATCCGGAGCGCTGATTAATTTAGCGCTTAAGATAATCAGCAAGGCGCCGAAAGATAGACAAACAAAAAATAAATCAGGACGCCATAAAAAGACCTGGCCTAAAATCCATAAAGAAAGCGGCAAAGCTAAGATTAACCAACGACGATCGTTCATAAAATATTAATTCGGTATAATTTCTTCCGCGGCCGGATCGGGCGGCGGTGCGGTTTCGGTCCCCGAGGTCTCGGGAACAATCTCATCAGGCGGCGGACCGGATGGATATTCTTCAAGAGGCGGAGTCGGTTCAGCCGGAACTTCCTCAGTAATAATATATCCCTCATCTAAAGGACCGGGTTCTCCCGGGAAAATCCCTTCATCCGGCAGACCGGGAGAACTTTCTCCGCCCGGGAAAGCCGGCGAAGAAGAATTATCAACCTCGCCGTCAACCGCCGGCATCGGAGTAATAATATAATCATAACCGCCGGCCGTAAGCTCTAAGGATTTAGCTTCGACTAAAGAATCAAGATTATTGATTTTCAAAAACTTATTGGAAAAAGTATAAAGGTTATCTCCGATATATAAGGACCGCTTAACCGTGTTGTCATAATAGGAATAGCCGCGCCAATAATCGGCCTGAGTAAAATTTCCGCCGGCCGAATGATCAATCCGGCCCTTTTCTTCCAATGAATTATCATTTAAAGAAAACACTAAGGCGCCGGCAAAAGAAAGCCTGCCCTGGCCGTCATGCAGGACGGCCGGAATGGATAAAATATTTTTTTCTGCTGAATATAAAAAGGCCTTATGATCATAGAGCGCGATCGAATCACTACGGGAATCCCCGATTAAATAGCTATCTAATTCTTTCGGGTTTCCTAAATCCGTAAAATCAAACAAGCTAAGCTTTAGACCTTTAATCTTTACGCCGCCGTCCGCGCTAACTTCAGTATCACGTCCAAGACCGAGAAGCTTATTCCCGTCTTTATCGATCGGATGAAGATAATTCGAGAAACCAGGAATCTTAATCGCACCTAAAACCTTAGGGGTAGATGGATCACTTAAACTAATAACAAATAAAGGATCAACCTGCTTAAAAGTTACCAAATAAACTCGGGCGCCGATAAAGCGAGCGGCATAAATCCTTTCCGTCGTCGCCAGATTTTCCAAAGCGCCGACTAACTTTAAATCCTTATCCAAAACATAAATATTACTATAAGAATCTTGTTCAGCCGTCTCTAAGCGCGACCATTGGCGATTGCGCGTCGTCGCCAAACGGAAATATTCTCCGGATTCATCCATGGAAAATTGGTTAAGAAGCTGGCCGTTGACCTCGCCCATCGCCGCGTAATCAATCCGACGGCCCTTAACAGCGATCTTATGGATAATAGTTTTTTCCATCTCTTTGGATTTCTCAAACAATTTCTGCTCTAAAGCGCTATCGATTTCCGTCTGCCAAACCGCGGCTGTTTCCTTGTCTAAAGAATTCAAATAACGATCGACAATCTGGGCAATCTTATATTTCTTTTCGTTCTTAGTTAAAATAAAATCAGCGGCTGTTTCAATCGCTTTTATTTTATCCTGCTCGGCCGCGGCTAATTTAAGGTAAACCAAATCTTTTTTGACTTCCTGCTCTAAATCATACTCATTCAAATACTGAGTATAGGTAAGATAAATATTATCCTGGGAAACATAAATATTCTGGCTGCTGTCTAAAAGATAGGACTGGCCGCTCACGGCCTCCCCGTTACTCGCCATATTGATAGCCGTAATGTTTGTAAAATTATAATAATCGTAAGGGATATCAAAATAATAAACTTCTGGTGCAAAGCATTTCGCGGTTGTATCGCAGTTCGCGGCCAAAACCTGACCGTTCTCAATTAAGCGCGGCACAGCCGGTTCATCAAGAATATAATTCGCGTAAGTATCGGTTAAAAGATAAACATAATCACCGATCAAACGGGCGTCGCGATAAGTCCCCTCAAAATCTAAATCGCGCACCTGTTTCGGGTCGCTTGGATCAGACACATCAAAAACCTTGAAAAAGGTATAGGGGCTTTGGCGGCGGAAAGTCGCGTACAGGGGCTGAGCGTAAATCTGATCATCGGCCCCGAAAACGGCCAAAAAATCTCCTTGGATAAAAATATCCTGCGGCCGGGACTTAAAAGTTATTTTGCTTATCACTGTGGCTTCACCGGCCGGAACCGCCTTGATAATCGAAAGTTCATTACGGACCAGTGCGAAAATATATTCGCCGTCGGTCTTAATAATATCCGCCTCATCCACGCCGACAACCTGATTATTGGTCGCGGAATAATCTAAGGCGTTATTCGGCGTGCTAGCCGTTGTGCCGCCACTATCCGCAGCTAAATTTTGGCTTGAAGCGCTTTCAGCAACCGGGGCGGCCGCCGGCGCCGCCACTCCCGCGGTCCGTGTCGCGCCATCAGATAAAACCAGATCTCTAGTAACCGCGCCGTAATTATCAACGCTATTATTATTCCTTAAAAATTCCGTTAATTCATTATAATCATTAAATCTCTTCATCCGACCGGAATAATTCTCGTTTTCCGACGTAGAAACAGCCGGCTCTTCAATTCCTATCGGTTCAACGACCGTCGGTTTCGGCTTTTTTTGCAAAGAAAAAGCGCAACCGCTAGTCGCCAAGGCCAAAAACAATAACAATAAGGATAATTTTAATTTAATTTTAGATAAATTTTTTAAGAAAAATTTAGCCATATTTTTAAAAATTAATGATAAAATAATGATAAATCAGGATAAAAATGGCATTTAACGGTAATTTTCCTGGCAACTCTGACAACAATCTTAACAACCTTTAAAATTATAGCATAAATCAAAATTTTCTTTAATTTTCTTTAAAGTTCTTATCTTTTTTGTTTGCATCGGTAAAACCTTAAAAATAAATATCAACTTAACGCCAAGCAGCTTATTTAATAACCACCTCTGTCCCGGCTTCAACCCGCTCATAAAGATATTGCGCCGGACCAACGCCGAGACGGATACAACCGTGCGAAACCGGGTGCCCAAGATGGTCCTCGCCTTCACGATAGCCCCCCGGCCAAACCGGAAGTTCATGGATTCCGATTCGCCCACGATCCAAACCGAGCCAATACGGCATCCATAAGCCATAACTCTTAGACCAAGCATTTTCTATCTTATTAATAATCTTAAAGGCTCCGGTCGGAGTTGGCATACTCGGCTTTCCAGTAGAAACAGGAAAGTCCTTCCAGGCCCGCCCGGAAACTAAAAGAGTCAAACGCTGATTAGCTAAATCAATTTCTATCTTTCGGTCTAATCTTTTCGGCTCAGCCGAATTCGGATCATAAGCCCAGTCGATTTCTTCGCTGTCAGAATAGCCATCATTATCCGTGTCCGGATTGAAAGGATCAGTCCCAAATTCTATTTCAAAATAATCACTCAGCCCGTCGGCGTCAACATCGCTTTCCTTAATCTTTTCCGGCGCTGGATTGAATGGCGAATAACCGCTAGCGATTTCCGCTTCATCATCATAACCGTCACCGTCGGTATCGATAATTTCCGCTGCCTGAAGCGGGTTATCGCAGTTTGATAATAAAGCAATAAATCCGAAAGCGCTTATCAGGCCTAAAGTAATCGCCGAAAATAAAACTTTTTTAGTCCCAAATTTTTTATTTTTATTTTTTTCCATGTTTAAAAAATTATTTTATTTCCGAAGAGAATATTCGCAACCGCAAAATTTCTGGCGATAAAATCCTTTTTCCTTCGCAAATTCATGGGAACGGCGATAGCCGTCGTCGGCCTGAAAATCTTCATCTAAAAAAGCGACGCCACTTTCCGCCGCTAAAACGCGGCTAATTTTCCGAATCGCCTCTCCGTCTTTATAAGGGCTAACCAATAAAGTCGTGCTAAAAAAATCAAATTTTTTTTCTCGCGCCAATCGCGCGGTTTTAGCTAAACGATCGCGATAACAAATCAGGCAGCGCGGGCCGCATTCCGGATCATTTTCCCGCCCCCTTATCTTCGCCTGCCAGACCGGATGATTATAGGGTTCAATAATTAATGGAATCCTGAATTTCGCCGCCATTTTTTTGACATATAACAAGCGCTTCTCATATTCTTCTGGGGAATTCAAGTTAGAATTATAAAAATACCAAGTTAAATCAAAGCGCGGCTGTAAACGCTCGCGACTAATATAAGACCCGCAAGGCGCGCAACAAATATGAAGGAGTAGGCGCGGCAAACGCGTTTGACGACCGGAAAATTTCCTAAGAGAAAAGAACATTACCAACAACAACATTAAAACGCCTAAAATTACTAAAGCCCAAAACTTTCCTCGGCTCTGCAAAAACAGGCCGCTTAAACCGAAGGCCAAGGCAAAAAAATAAAAAATCAACACGGTTTTCTGCGGGCTTAAACCCGCCGCCAATAGACGATGATGGAGATGCGCGCGATCCGCCGTCCGAAAAGGATTCTTGCCTTTTAATAAACGTCTAAAAATCGTCCAAGCGACATCTAAAACCGGCAAACCCATTATTAAAAGCGCAATCGCGATTTTCCCGCCGGAAATTATTGCCAAAACGCCAAGAACATAACCGACAAGCAAAGAGCCGCCCTCGCCTAAAAATATTTTGGCCGGATGCCAGTTAAAAATTAGGAAGCCCAAGCAAGCGGCGAAAAACAGTAAAGCAGCAAAGGCGATATCCGGCTGGTAATAGCGCGTCGTCAAGGTGAATAAAAAAATAACTAAACCGCCAATAGCCCCGATGCCGGAGACCAACCCGTCAACGCCGTCTAAAAGCTTGGTCGTGTACATCATGCCTAAAAGCCAAAAAAATATCAGTAACGGCGAAACAAAAACCAAGGGCCGTAAATCAATTACGCCGCCAGCCGGATTGCTGATTTTCGCGATTTCCACTCCGCCTAAAATCACAGCGCCGATCGCTAAAAGCGGAAAAATAATCTGGCGCGACGGCTTTAAATCATATTTATCATCCAAAACCCCGCCGATAATTAAGAATAAGGCACCAAGCGCAAAACCAAGTAAATGATTAAAACGCAGATCACCGGCCAAAAAACGATCGGAAAATAAAAACAATAAAATAAAATAAACAATAAAAATAGCGACACCGCCTAAAAGCGGGGTCGCTTGCCTATGGATCTTGCGACTGAGTTTTGGCACATTTTCGTCGTCCATTGACGCCACAAATTTCCCGCCAACGCCCGCTACCGCTTGGCCGTCCGACGCTAAGGCGGCTTGGCCGTTCACTTCTGCTACCGCTGAATCGCTAAGCGCGCCGGGGCTATCCGGCTGATCAATAATCTTAAAATAAACGGCGATTCTTTTAATTAATAAAGTCAGAAGCGCCGTTAAAATTAAAGCAATTAAAAAAATAAAAAAATAAAACATATTATAATTCCTTCCCGTTTTATACTACCCGCGATCTTTTTATAATTTTCTGTCTATTATAATTTCTATAATTTCTGTTATCTAAATAACACGACAACCTTTTATAATTTAGGATTCTACAATTCCCGGCCCTTTTCAATCTCAACGGCCGCCCGATTATTGATAAGCACAGTATCGCGGCGCTTAAGCTCGCCGGTCAAAATTTTATCAGCAATAATATTTTCAATCTTATCCTGTAATAAGCGTCGGAGCGGCCGGGCGCCGAATTTCGGGTCATAGCCCTCCTGCGCCAAAATCGCCACGCCGTCTTTATCCGCTTTCAAATCAATGCCTTTATCTGATAAATTCCGCTTCATCTTCTTAAGCATCAAAGTCGTAATCGCGAAAACATCTTCTTCGCTCAATGGTTTAAAAACAATAATCCCATCAAAACGATTGATAAGTTCCGGCCGGAGATATTTATTAAGATGATTATCAATAAGCTCCTGCTTAATGATACTTAAGGAGGTTTGCGCTCTAATCTGATCTTGGATAAAAACCGCACCGATATTGGAAGTCGCGATAATGATTGATTCCGTAAAACTGATTGTCCGCCCCTGGCCGTCGGTCAGGCGGCCGTCATCTAAAAGCTGGAGAAAAAGATTCAAGACATCGGGATGCGCTTTCTCAATTTCATCAAACAAAATCAAAGAAAAAGGTTTTTTCCGTACCGCTTCGGTCAAATATCCCAAAGTTCCGTCCACGTCGCCGATCATCTTCTTAACGCTGTCAGCTAATTGATATTCGCTCATATCTAAGCGAATCAGATACTCTTCATTGCCGAAATAAATTTCGCTCACGGATTTTGCCAATTCAGTCTTACCGACGCCAGTCGGACCTAAGAATAAAAAACTGGCAATCGGACGTTTAACGTCTTTCATTTCCGCTCGCGCCCGGCGCAAAGCGGCCGAAACCGCCTCAACCGCTTCAACCTGATCGACTAAGCGCTTATGGATTTCATTTTCTAAATTTAATAATTTTTCTTTTTCCGAAGCCGTGGCCTGATTAGCCGGAATCCCAGTAAGCTCACTAATTGCTAAAGCCACTGCTTCCCGGCCGCAAAAAGATTCCTCCGGATTATCCTTGGCTTTCTTAGCCACCAAAGACGCGGCTTTTTCTAATAAATTAAGGGCTTTAAGCGGCAAGGCCTTATCACGCAAATACCGGGACGACATCCGAACCGCCGCTTCCAAAGCTTCGTAGACGATATAAATATCATATTTCCCTTCCAAGAACCCAACCTTAGTTTCTAACATCTGAATCGCTTCATTTTCTTCCGGCTCTTTGACGCCGATCGTCGTCATCGCTTCGCCTATGGCCCTGCGTTCAATATAGCGGGCATAATTTTCCGTGGTCGCGGCCGCGATACAATATAAATTTTTCCGACCGATTGCTTCCGCTAAAACCTCGGATAAATCCAAGCTCTCCTGACTACCGGCGCTGATACCAATCAAATTTTCAATATTATCAAGATATAAAATTATATTGCCGGAGTGCCGAACTTCATTCAAGCTTGATAATAAGCGTTCCTCGGCCTGACCCGGGTCGGCGCCCGATATCAGCCGGGAAACATCAAGCTCAACCAGGCGCTTATCCTTTAAAAATTCCGGCACATTCTCTTCAACCATTAGTTGAGCTAAGCCCTCGACAATCGCGCTCTTGCCGACGCCGGTCGGACCGACTAATAAGACGCCATTATGTCCGCCGGACAAGGCCTCAAAAATCGCGTTGATTTCTTTATCTCGCCCGACGCAAATATCCGAAGCGCCATACTTTGCTTTCACGGTTAAATCATGGGAAAAATGATCAAGGGTCGGCGTGGCTACGGCGGTATAAGCCCGATTCATATTGCCCCCCGGTTTTAAAAGCGCCGAACGCCGATATTCATGATATCTTTCAACTAAACGGCGGTTAACCCTAAACCAAACCGCAGTATTTTTAATCTTATCTTTATCAATTTCCAATTCATATAATATTTCTTCCAATATCGGGTCTTTCTCGCAACAAAAAGAAATAATATTCAAAACATCAACGCTATTTTGTCGCAAATTATAAGCATCGGCAAAAGCTAGAACTAAAACCTCTTCTAAGGCCGGGGCTAATTCACCGCGACCGGCACCGGATTCGTCCTGCGGCTTGGCTAAGCGCCGATCAACCATCTCCACTAAGCGTTTCGCGTCCACATTCAAACGGATGAATAAATTCTGGATTTCCTTATTTTTCAAGAGAACCCGGAAAAGATGGATAATCGCAGTTTCGCTTTGGCGCAATTTAAGCGCCAAAAGATAAGCGTCTTCCACGGCTTGGCGCGCCGAGCGGGAATAGGCCGCGGCCACATTAAATTTTTTACCGCCGCTTTTTTTTATTCGTCCGTCGCGTTTAGCCGCCCGACGGCGCGATCTTTCATTTTCCGCCTGCTCGAATAAACGATAATTTATTTTCTTGGCTGCCATTTTGGCCTCGCTGTTCTTGTAAATTAAAAACAAATCAAACCATAAGGAAAGCAAGAAAACCAGAATTAAAGGATCGGGCGCCCGCCAAAAAAATAATAATTTAATCGGCGCGGCCGTCCAGATAGATTGATTTAAGAATAACCAATAAACAAAAGCCGCCCAACCGCCGAAAATTATTAACCAAGTTAAAAACATCAACAGGCGATCAATCTTTTGTTTGCCCCGATCAAGCAGAATCAAAGATTTTTTTAAATTTGCGCCCCAATGCAAAAAACGACCCAAAAACCAGGCGCCGCGCCCCCCGCGTTCCTGTTCTTCGGTAAAAGTTATTTCCTTTAATTTTATAGTTAAATCCGGCATAAAAAATTATTTCAAAAACTGAAAGGCTAAAGCGATAAGCAATAATATCGGCAGGGCCAGCCAAAATATCAAACCAAGTAAGACAATAATCAGCCATAAAAATAAAACCAAGCCACGAGCGATAATCTGGACTAAGCGGACTAAAAAACTAATTAGCCGACCGGCAAAATCACGCTGGCCGTACATCGGAACGAAAATATTTTTTGCCCAAACGCTGAAGCCGAGAGAGATTTCCCGATTGCGCAAAAAGCTCCAGGAAACCTTAACCCGCCGGATAAAACCGACGCTATACCACCAAATCGGGAAATACAAAATTTCCCCTAAAATCTGGGTAATTATTTTTCCGGAATAAGTTAAAAAATTATGGCTAAACATAAAAAATCTTCAAAAGAATTTGATTGTCAAAATATCATGTTTTATAACACACTTTCTTTATTATAATAACACGGATTAGCGCCAATTGACAACTAAAAATTATTATATTACTATTAAATTAGCACTCTCTAAGTAGGACTGCTAAAAGATAAAATAAATTTTTAATTATCAAGTGTATTTGTCTCGCGCTGACTCGCCAAACAAATATATTTTTATAATTTAATTAACATATGTTCAATAAATTTACAGACAAATCACAAGAAGCGATTATTAATGCGCAGATTATTGCCTCGGCCTACGGCCAATCAAATATTGAGGCGCTCCATATTCTTCTTTCCCTGCTCCAACAAAACGAGAGTTTGATCAAACCGGTTTTAGAAAAAATAAAAATCGATCCGGACCGAATCGAGGACTATACGATTAAAGCGATCCAAAAATTACCGCGCGTTCGCGTTAACCCGAATACCGGGCCGGTTCAAGCCGTCTCGGGCACGGCGGAAACGGCAATGGTTTTAGAACGGGCACAAAAAGAAGCCGACGGTATGAGCGATGAATTTATTTCTACCGAACATATCTTGCTTGCGCTGATCGGCGTGCCGACTCCGGCGCAAAAAGTCCTTTTGGATTTTAAGGTCGAATATGAAAAAGTCAAAGAGCTTTTAAAGGATCTACGCGGCGGTCAGACAATTCATGATCCTTTTCCGGAAAATAAATATAAGGTCTTGGAAAAATATACGACTAATTTAACCGAACTTGCCCGTCAGGAAAAGCTGGATCCGGTTGTCGGACGCGATCAGGAAATCCGCCGCATCATGCAGGTCTTGCTCCGTCGCACGAAAAATAATCCGGTTTTGATCGGTGAAGCCGGTACCGGAAAAACGGCAATTGTCGAAGGTCTAGCCCAGCGCGTCATCGCCGGAGATGTACCGGAAAATTTGAAAAATAAAGAAATTGTTACTTTAGATTTGGGCGCGCTTGTCGCCGGAGCGAAATTCCGCGGCGAATTTGAGGACCGCTTAAAAGCTGTTTTAAAGGAAGTAAAATCCCAGAACGGCCGGATAATTCTGTTCATTGACGAACTCCATACTTTAATCGGCGCCGGCGCTTCCGAAGGTTCAATGGACGCTTCTAATATGCTTAAACCGGCGCTCGCCCGCGGCGAACTGCGCACTATTGGCGCGACCACAACTAAAGAATACCAAAAATATATTGAAAAAGACGCGGCCTTAGAACGACGTTTCCAACCGATCATGGTTAATGAGCCGAGCGTTGACGATACTGTGAGCATGCTCCGGGGCATCAAGGAAAAATACGAAGTCCATCATGGCGTCCGAATTACCGACGACGCGCTGGTCGCGGCCGCGAAATTATCCAACCGCTACATCAGCGACCGTTTTCTGCCGGATAAAGCCGTAGATCTGATCGACGAGGCAACTTCTTCACTCCGCATGGAAATCGACTCCATGCCGGACGAACTTGATCAATTAAAGCGCCAAATCAAACAATTGGAACTTAACAAAGCCGGACTGGCGACCACGGCTAAAAAATCGCCACGGATCCGAACGCTTAACGCCGAGCTTGCCAAATTACGGGAGAAAGCTGACCAGCTTGAGCTCCATTGGAATAATGAAAAAAATATCATTTCCCAGATCCGCGCTTCCAAGAAAGACATTGAGGACTTAAAAATAAAAGCGGAAATCTCCCAGCGCCAAGGCGGCGATCTGACCGAAGTGGCAAAAATTCGTTATAGCTTGATTCCGGAATTGGAAAAGAAAATAAATGATCTCCAGAGCGAACTTCTAAAAATTCAAAAAAAAGGCCAGCGCATCTTAAAAGAAGAGGTTGATGAGGAAGACATTGCCAAAGTCGTGGCGCGCTGGACCGGCATTCCGGTCAATAAAATGCTCCAAGACGAAATCCGGCGCCTAAGCGACGCCGAGAAAGAACTGGCCGAAGAAGTCGTCGGCCAGGACGAAGCGATCAAGGCAGTCGCCAATGCTTTGCGCCGCAGTCGCGCCGGCATCAGCGAAGAAAAAAAGCCGATTGGCTCCTTCCTCTTCGTCGGACCGACCGGCGTGGGTAAAACCGAACTAGCGAAAGCGCTCGCCCGCTTTATGTTTGATGACGAAAAAGCGCTCATCCGTTTAGACATGAGTGAATTTATGGAAAAACATAGCGTCGCGAAACTTATCGGCTCGCCGCCCGGCTACATCGGCCATGATGACGGCGGCCAATTAACCGATAAAGTTCGCCGCCATCCTTATTCTGTCGTGTTATTTGATGAGATTGAAAAAGCGCATCCGGATATGTTTAACATGCTCCTACAGATTTTAGATGACGGCCGTTTGACCGACTCAAAAGGCCGCGTCGTTAATTTTAAAAACACGATTGTGATCATGACTTCTAACTTAGGGAATGAAATAATCAAACAATACTCAATCGGCTTTACCGATGAGAGCGATAAGGATCAGGCGACCCGCCTTAGAACCAGTGAAATGAAAGAAAAAATCGATAAGATCTTAAAAAACCATTTCAAACTTGAATTCCTAAACCGTATCGACGAGACCGTCCTCTTCCAGAGCTTAAAGCCGGAAGATCTTGAAAAAATCGTTGATTTAGAATTAACAAAAGTGGCGAAGCGTTTAGGAAATAAAAATATCATAATCAAGATTAGCCCGAAAGTTAAAAAACTCCTGGCGGAAAAAGGATATGATATAACTTATGGCGCCCGGCCGTTAAAACGAATCATCCAAACCATGATTTTAGACGAATTGGCTCTGGAAATCATTGAAGGAAAAATCAAGGACGGCGATAAGGTCCGAATTGATTTAAATGATACGGAGGCGGTGGTGTTGAGGGTGGGGGGATAATGTTTCTGAAAATTTTTTAGCTTACCTCTCAACCATGCAAAAATTTTCCTATACAAAAATACTCTCCTAAGCGGGGAGTATTTTTTGATTTAATAGCTATAATAATTTTTTTAATTTCTTTTTTAAACTCGGTAAATCTTCCTTAACAGTCCGCCAAACTTCTTTTTCATCAATATCAAAGTACTGATGAATCAGAAAATTTCGCATACCGACAATATCCAACCATGGGATATCTTGATGCTTATTTTTAAACTCATTTGAAATTTTGTTGGCCGCTTCGCCAATAATTTCAATCCGGCGCGCAACAGCGTCAACAATCGCCCAGGCATAAGAAAACTTCTCCCAACTAACTTTTTCAGTATATTGCTCAATCAGTTTAATGCTTTCTAAAATATGAGAAATAAAAATTCTATCGTCTTTAACCATAAATTTTTATTTCATCGCGCCGAACATATTTTTTAAGTAGAGGATGAATAGAGCGATAAGTTAAAAGATCTACTCGCTTCATGGAGGCTGTTTCTAATTCCCTTTTTAAAGCGACCATGGACAAAAGCCCACCGATTTCTCCCAGTTCCACTAAAATATCAAGGTCGCTACCTACTTTTTCTTCGCCACGCGCAAAAGAGCCAAAAATAGAGGCCTTTTTGACTTTATATTTTTCTAAAACCGGCGTTATTTTTTTAATTATAGCTTCTATTTTTTTGCTCATAAAATCGTATTAATATTATAACATTCTCTAAAATTTTGTCTAATTGCTATATTGGTCCAACACGCAAATCATTATTCCCCAATTCGTTTACGAATTGGGGGTTTTTATTTTCTCTTATTTTAGCCAATTTGTCTTTAGAGCTAATCTATATTATAATATACCTACAATATTATATACCTACCGCCGAATGTTCTTTCAGATATTCGGCAAAATCTTAAAATATATAAACCACGATAAACAAAATATGAAAACAAAATCAACTATCCTAACAATTGGTTTAATTATCTTGGCGCTCTTAGTTTTTCCTTCATTAACTAAACCCGCACGGGCACAAGTAATAATTGATCCGGATTTCAATCCGAACCGAATCATTGAGGACGCGGATCTTTTGAGTTACAATAGCATGACTTTAGCGCAAATCCAGAATTTCTTGGTCAGCCAGGGTAGTTATTTAGCTAATTATACGACTTTAAATACGCATGGTAATCTAAAAACCGCGGCTGAAATAATTTATGACGCCGCCTACAATAATTATGACTGCGAAGGCGTAGAATTAAGCGATACTCCAACCGAAACGGAAAAAGCGTCAAAATGCAAACACATCACGACAATCAATCCGAAATTTCTTTTAGTCCTTCTACAGAAAGAAGCCAGCTTGATTGAAGACGCTAACCCGACTCCGAGCCGCCTGGATTGGGCGACCGGCTACGGCTGTCCGGATAATTGGGTCTGTAATCCGTATTACAAAGGATTCGGCAAACAGGTTAACAGCGCCGCCCTACAATTCTTAGCTTATATGCAAGAGCCGCAAAATTATTCTTACCGCGCCGGCCGGACCTATACCTTTACGAACCCCTATGGCACGATTTCTCAAGAGCCCCTAACGGTTACGCCGGCCAACCAAGCCACGGCCGCTCTATATAATTACACGCCGCATGTTTTTAATGGAAATTATAATGTCTATAAGCTCTGGAACCGCTATTTCGGCAACAGTACGGCGATTTCTCGTTTCTACCCGGACGGATCGCTGATTAAGGAAATCAGCAAGCCGGAAGTTTGGCTAATTGAAAATGGCAATAAACGCCATATCGCAAGCTGGTCGGCTTTTATTTCCCGCTTCAAACCGAACCAGATTATTGAAGTGAACCCGGGCGAGACCGATAACTACCCGACCGGCGACCAAATAAAATTCTCTAACTATTCTTTAGTCCAGACGCCGGACAAAACTATTTATCTTTTAGTCGATAGCGAAAAACGGCCTTTCGCCAGTGAAGCGGCTTTTAAGAAAATTGGGTTTAGTCCGGATGAACTGGAAAGCGCGACTTTAGAAGATTTAGCCGGATACGAAATCGGAAAAACGATTACCGCGACTTCGACCTACGCTATCGGCGCCTTGCTGCAAGACAGTAAAACCGGCGAAGTTTTCTTGGTTGAAAATGGAGAAAAAGCTCCGATTGATAAAATTCTCTTGGAAACAAAATTTGCCGGTCAAGCGATTACTAAAAAAACAACAAAGGAATTAGCTACTTATCCGACCGTCAGTCCGATTCTTTTAGACGAGGGTTCTTTGGTTCGGACCGCGAACTTTCCTTTGGTTTATCTGATTTCCGGCGGGAAGAAGCGTCCGGTTGATGACGCGGCTATGGCTAAATTCGGCTATGATCCGAATAATGTTATTACTGTCTCCTCGCAATTTTTATATAATTACGATATGGGGATAGCGGTTAATTAATCTTATGCCTTTAATTAAAACCGTTTTATTGCCTCATTCGCCGCTCTTGATTTCGGAAATCGGCCGTGCCAATCATCACTTTCTTGCCAAAACCACAGCTGCTTATGAACGGTTGGGCGCGGAATTAAAAGAATCCGGCGTGGAGACGATAATAATTATCAGCCCGCACGGCCGGCTAGCAGCCGATTCTTTTACGATAAACATCGCGCCGGAAATGATTTTTGATTTTAAAGATTTCGGCTTGATTATGCCGCTAAATTTCCTGCCAGGCGACGCCGTCCTGGCCGATCAAATAAAAGATACAGCGCGGCAAAATTTCCCACTCCGCCTTATTTCTGAGAATCCTCTTGATCATGGCAGCGCCGTCCCCCTATATCTTTTAAAAAACTTAATCGGGGATTTTAAAACCTTAATTGTTTCTCCGCCAACGGCAAGCGGCCGCGAACAGCTACTGGCTTTTGGCGACGGGTTGCAATCAGTAATTAAAGCTAGCCCGAAAAAAATCGCCTTAATCGCTTCCGGCGATCTCTCTCATCGCTTGCAGAAAAAATCACCCGGCGGTTATTCGCCGAAAGGCGCGAAATTTGATAATAAACTGATTGAATATTTAAGCGACCCGGAAGACGCGGTGGCGGAAATCTTAAAAATGGATGAAAAATTAGTGAAGGACGCGGGCGAATGCGGTTTTAAATCTATCTTGATAATGCTCGGCGTTCTAAGTGGCTGGAGCTGGGAACCAGAAGTGCTTGCTTATCAAACGGATTTTGGTGTCGGCTATCTGAGTATGGATTTTAAATTAACTTAAAAAAATAAGCCCTAACTAAAAATCAGGAGGCACAACCTAATTGTATGGACGACCGTAATCTAAACAATAATCCTCAACCGACAAAGGATAATTTTAAATCATTCTCCGATATCGTTATTAATAGAAAAACCTTGAAAGCGCCGGCCTACCCTTGGCAGGATCTGGCTCTGCGAGTGATTGCCGAACTAAGCGTCCCCGGCTTCAAGCGCAATTCTGTTTTTAAGGTCTGCAAAGAAAAGCCGGCCGCAAAAATCTTAACCGCTCTCAATGACACTAAAGAACTATGCAAAGACGGTGCGAAATGGAAATATTTTTTTAAGGTTATTGATAACGATGGGCTACCTCTTGATAAGCGCTCGCAGACTGAAGATAACGACCAAACGCTAAATTATCAGCGCCTTAATCATTGATTCCCTCGTTAAGTGGTCAAATTGATAAACGCTATAACTAATAAACGATTTTAATTATTAACACGCCACCCTTAATTCTAAATAACAATGAAATGAATAGAATGCCTAAAGAATTAAAAATAATCATTAATCCGGATCCAATCCTGCGAAAAATTTCTCGTCCGATCGCGGATGAAAAAATACTAGACAGTGCTCTCCAGCGCTTCTTTTTGGATTTGCAGGAGACGATGATAAAAAAAGACGGTGCCGGCTTAGCCGCGCCGCAAGTCGGAAAAAACATCCGCGCGATTGCTGTTAACGATAACGAAAAAATCCGATTGATGATCAATCCGAAAATAATCAAAAGATCCTGGGCGCGAGAAGTTGAAGAAGAGGGCTGTCTTTCCGTTTTAAACAAAAAAGGGGAAATCGTCTACGGCCCGGTCGCCCGGCACAAGAAGATAACCTGTGTTTATGAGGATGAAAAAGGTAATATAAAAAAAATAAGCGCTGAAAAACTTTTAGCGCGGGTCGTCCAGCATGAAATAGACCACCTGGACGGAATTTTATTTATTGATAAGATCGCTAACGGGAAAAGGGTTAATCTTGATTAAAAATTTTAATTTTAAATTTTTAATCTTTTAATTTTAAATTTTTTAATCTTTCCCAACGGCTTTTTCGTTTTTCCTTAATCTTCTTGATTAACCAAAAAACTCCTATAATCAATAAAAGCCAAGATATTTCTTTATAATAAAATCGCAACCGTTCCTGATTCGCGCCGATGAAATAACCGAGCGCCGCCAGAATACTAACCCAGATCGCCGAACCGGCCGCGGTCAAAAATACAAAACGGCCGAAAGGCATGCGGCAGAAACCGGCCGGCAAGGAAACGAGCTGTCTCACCACCGGAATAAGGCGCCCAATAAAAGTCGCGGCTGAAGCATTGGCTAAAAAATATTTTTCTGCCCGAGCGACTTTTTTCGGACTAATCATCAGCCAACGGGCATAACGCGTGGCCGCTAATTTATACACGAGTACTCGGCCTAAAAAAAGTCCGATAAAATAATTAATAATCGCACCTAAAACACTACCGACTATTCCGGCGATAATAATCAAAAAAATATTCATTTCTCCCCGGCTCGCCAAATAAGCGGCCGGCGGCACCACGATTTCCGAAGGAAAAGGAAAAAGAGAGCTTTCAATCGTCATTAAAATCCCGACGCCCGCATAGCCGAGCCCTTGCGTAATATTCAAAGCCCAATTAAAAAAATCAGCTAACATAATCATTAAATAATTATTTCCAACCGAAATAACACCGTTTTTAATATATCATTGTTTTCCCTCTTATGTCCATTACTGATAAACAAGAGCATAGTAAAAATCCCATCCGGGTTATTTTTATGGGCACACCGGATTTTGCTTTGCCAGGATTGCACGCTTTAGCCGACACGCCAGATTTTGAGATAGTCGGCGTTTTTACCCAACCGGACAAACCGGCCGGCCGCGGCCAAATTATGACACCGCCACCGATAAAAATGCTATCCGAAAAATTATCAACGAAAGCAGGGGAAAATAATAAAAATTCCTGGCCAATCTATCAACCAGTAAAAATCAAAACTGAAACCGAAACTATAAAAGCATTAGTACCGGATTTAATCGTGGTCATTGCCTATGGTCAGATTATTCCTCCAGCTATCTTAGATATTCCACGCTTTGGTTGTATTAATGTTCATGCTTCCCTTTTACCAAAGTACCGCGGCGCGGCCTGCTTGAACGCGCCAATTTTAAACGGCGACACGACGACCGGCGTAACGATAATGAAAATGGATGCCGGCCTTGACACCGGGCCAATCTTACGGCAAGCTAAAATAAACTTAAACGGCCGGGAAACTTTGGAAGAATTACACGACCACTTGGCGGCTAAGGGTGCGGAAATATTAATTCCGACTTTGCGTGATTTTACGGCCGGGCGGATTAAGCCGCAAAGGCAGGATAATAAAGCGGCGACTTATGTCCGGACTTTGAAAAAAAGCGACGGCCGAATCGACTGGACTAAACCGGCTAAAGAAATTGAGCGGTTAATCCGGGCTTATAATCCCTGGCCGGGAGCTTATACGGAATGGGACGGAAAAATTATAAAAATAATCACGGCCGCGCCGGAGACATTATTGAAAAATAGCCGGCCGGCCGGAACTTTTTTTCGGCACCAAGGGAAATTAGCCATCAGCTGTGGACAAGATTCTTTAGTTATATTAAAATTACAAGCGGCCGGAAAAAAGGCCATGACCGCGGCGGAATTTTTAAACGGCTATAAGATAAAATAATTTTGGTCCCTTCGTCTAACGGTTAGGACGCCAGGTTCTCATCCTGGTAATAGGGGTTCGATTCCCCTAGGGACTACAAAACTAAAATAAATATATGAAAAAACATCAAAATGTTTTAAACGGAATCTATGGTCTCGCTTTTATAGGCGCCCTGGTCTATTACCTCCAACACGCCACGACATTCTGGACCGGCGTAATAGGATTTTTAAAGGCCTTGGTTTGGCCGGCGTTTCTAGTTTATAGACTATTGGAATTCTTAAAAATGTAACTAAATATCCATTAGCATCCCCTTGTCAAAAATAAAATCTTTTGTTATTATCAAATCGTGATTAAAATGGCTTACCTAAGCCGTTTTATTTAAACCGCGCCTATAGCTCAGTTGGTAGAGCAGTTGCCTTTTAAGCAAACGGTCGCAGGTTCGAATCCTGCTGGGCGCACCACTAAATAAAACCGTCTAACTATAATCCCCTTTTATGGGGATTTTTTTATATCTTGACTAATATTTAAAAATGTTTTATAATATTTAGTTCTTTAAAAAACAATAAATTGAGTTAATCGCGGGACTTATTTATTATACAATCCTATTATTAAAAAATGATTGCTTGTAAAAAATAAAGCCCGCAATTAACTTGATTTATTAATTAAAAACAAAAAAAATGAAAATAAAACAAATTTTATCTATTTTCTTTTTGCTTATATCTATATGTGCGGCATTCGCGCAAATACCTATAAAAACAGAAGACGAAAAAATAAATCTCAATCTTTATGCCGGCGCTTTATCAATACCAGTATTAAGTATTGATAGTTTAAGCCTTAATCCTTATTTAAGCGCCCGGATTGGAATGCTGATGGCTTGGGAAATAAACCCCTATATTGATCTGAAGCTACAAGGCGTTTCTCAATCAGAAAACGGCTTTAATAATAAAGTTTGGAGTACGGTTTTAATGGTAATAAAACCAACAAAAAAATTAAATGTTCAATTTGGATTCTTGCCAACCCTGGCTTGCGAACAGCGTCCATCACCGAATAGCGCCGATGGTCAATTTGAAACCTGGACGCAGAGCCAGATACCGGGAAGCGCATTCGGTATCAAGGCTAAATACTCTTTAACGGAAAAAATAAAAATCGGAGGCGGCGTTTCCTGTAAAAATAAGCGGCCAGAATATCAAGTTAAAGCAGAACTATGCCAAAATGCCTTATCAGTATTTTATGAAGAAGGGAGTAAAAGATTCGGCCTAATTTTAACATCGAACTCCGGTCCAATATCAGAAACTTTTGTTTTTCGTTCAGATTCATTACTGGGAAACACTCTTGCCGTGTCATTGAACCGGGGTTATCTTATTTATAACGACCTCGGATACAGTCTGGCAAAAAAATCCTTAGTTAGAGGAGAGATAGGGATATTAAAAAAAATTAAGAGCCGTTATTTTAAAGGTCTATTCGGCCCTGGCTATTGCTACGAGAGCCGCTCGATAGCGTTTACTTTATTCATACATATTTAAAGAGGAGCTTAGCTTCTCTTTTTTCTTGCCAAACTAATAAAAATCTTTTATATTAATTACAGAACCTCAAGCGTCGATTTAGCCAAGTTAATTAACAAAACAAATAGTCGACCTATTTACTATATTACTTTTGGTATGCTATAATTAAATCATGCCAATAAAAAAAACAAAATCTAAAATAATTACTGAATTATATTTGAGAAAAAAATTCTCCATGGTTCAAATCGCCTCTGAGCTCAAAATGTCCCCTTCAAGTATTAGATATTGGTTAGATAAAAATAATGTGAAAAGAAGAACAATTAATGAAGCAATAAATACTTGGTATTTGACTAAACTCCATAAAAAACCTTTCCAATTAAAAACTAAATTTACTACCAAAGAAAGAGAGCTGAAAGTGGCTGGGATCATGTTATACTGGGGAGAGGGGGGAAAAACAAAAAACATGGTCAGATTCACAAATAGCGACCCAGAAATGATTCTCACATTTCTTAACTTTCTAAGAAAAATCTGTGGAGTCCAAGAAGAAAGATTAAAGGCGTTAATCCATATGTACCCGGATCATAATGAAGATAAATTAAAACTATTCTGGATAAACACAACGAAGATACCTAAAGAACGTTTTTATAAATCATTTATTCATGAAGGCAGAAAAGGTACATATAAGAAAAAATCAAAATATGGGACCTTGGCCATTTATTATTCAGATCAACGGCTTTTGAAAACAATACTAGAATGGATTAATGATTATAAAAATAAACTTAATTCGCCGGAGTAGCTCAAAGGTAGAGCAATCGCCTTGTAAGCGATCGGTTGGGGGTTCAATTCCTCTCTCCGGCTCATTTTAAACCACGCAAATCCGCCGTTTCCGGCGGATTTTTGCTCATAGCACCAATATAACGGAATTAACATCCATGTATAATGTGGACAAGCTGCGTAAAAACTGCGCACAAGAACAGCTTGAAAACTTAGCCCTAATAGGTTAAGATTAAAAGCGTTAAAATATTTGATTTTTTCTTATTATCTTTTTAGCTAAACGCTAAATATTTTTAATTAAACTTCAAGCTATTCTTGATCTATCTCTAAAAACATGGCGACCAACGAACAAAATTTAAGCGCAAAAATTCCACCGCATAGTTTAGAAGCCGAAGAATCACTACTCGGTTCTCTTTTGATTGATAAAGACGCGATTATCCGAGTCGCTGACAGCGTCATGCCGCAAGATTTTTATAAGGATGCTAATAAGGAAATTTACGACACGATTAAGGAGCTTTACGGCAATCAAGAACCGATTGATATTATTACCTTATCTAACCGCTTAGAAGAAAAAAAGAAATTAGCAACAGTTGGCGGCCGGACTTATCTGGCTCAACTATCAAACGCGGTGGCTACTTCCGGCAATGTCGTAAATTACGCGAATATTGTCCAGCGGAAAGCGACTTTGCGCCGGCTTCAACAAGCAGCCGCAGAAATTTCCAATATCAGCTTTGACGAAGAACGGGATATTGACGAGGTCTTGGATGAAACCGAAAAAAAAGTTTTCGGCGTTTCGCGCAAATATTTAAAAAACGCTTTTCTCCCCTTGGACAATCTCTTAAATTCCGCTTTTGATCGGATTGATGAACTCCATAAACATGGCGGAAAATTGCGCGGCCTGCCGACCGGCTTTCCGGATTTGGATAATCTTTTAGCCGGACTACAAAAATCGGATTTGATTATTTTGGCCGCCCGGCCTTCGGTCGGTAAAACTTCCCTGGCGCTAGATATTGCCCGTCAAGCGGCGATAAAAAGCAAGGAGGGCGTCGGCATCTTTTCTTTAGAAATGAGCAAGGAACAATTGGTCGATCGCCTACTCTGTTCTCAAGCGAACGTGAGCTTGTGGAAAATGCGCACCGGTAATTTATCTGATAAGGAAGGTGACAATGATTTTGCCCGTATCGGTGAAGCGATGGGTAAATTAGCGGAAGCGCCTATTTATATTGACGACTCCGGCACTCTATCAATCATGGAAATCCGCGCCAAAGCCCGGCGCCTGCAGATGGAAAAAGGATTAGGATTAATCGTTATTGACTATTTACAATTAATGGAAGGCCGGGGGAAATACGGCGACAACCGCGTCCAGGAAATCGCGGAAATCAGTCGCGGTTTGAAATCGATTGCTCGCGAACTTAATGTCCCAATCCTAGCTTTAGCTCAGTTATCCCGCGCCGTGGAAATGACGCACCCGGCGATTCCGCGCTTATCGCATCTGCGCGACTCCGGTTCAATTGAACAAGACGCTGACGTCGTAATGTTTATTTATCGTAAAGCGGCCGATCGCGGTTATAATCCGAACGACCTGCCGCTTGAAGACCGCTACCGAGCAGAAATTCATATCGCCAAACATCGCAACGGGCCGACCGGCAAAGTTGATTTATATTTTGATGAAACGACCGTAAGCTTCAAAAATATGGCAAAAAATATTAAAGAAGCTAAAGAAGTGCCCGGTCCGGCTGAAGTTGAATTCTAATATCTAATTTCTAATTTCAAAATCCCTGCCTGCCGGTAGGCAAGATATTGGAAATTTTAACAAACAATCTTTTAATTTTTAATGATAATTTTATGTTCAGCAAACTGAAACAATTCAAAGACCTGCGCAGCCAGGCGAAAACCATGCAAAGCGCTTTGGCTCAAGAGACCATCACCGAAGAAAAAAACGGCGTTAAAATAATTTTAAACGGCAACCTGGAAGTTCTCAGTATAAATCTCAACGAAACTTTACCGAAAAATTCTCAGGAAGAAGCCATAAAAAATTGTTTTAACAGCGCGATTAAAAGCGCCCAAAAAATCATGGCCAAAAAAATGCAGGACATGGGCGGCTTCCCGGGGATGAATTAAAAAATATCCTTTTGGAACCTATCTGCTTACGGAATATTTTGTGCCCGGACAAATAATCTTTTAAACCCTATCCCCGTATAAATCCTGTCCCTATCTCGAGTCGCTTAAATAACCAGCTAATTTAATGAAATACCCTCCGGCTATCCAAGACCTAATCAATAAGCTATCTGAACTCCCAAGCGTCGGACCAAAAACGGCCGAACGCTACGTTTTTTATTTATTGCGGCAGAACAAGGAGAAATTAAAGGACTTAAGCGAAGCGATTAGCGTCTTAAAAGAAAAGACCACGATTTGCCGCTCCTGCCAGGCAATCGCGGCCAGCGATCCTTGCCAAATCTGTGCCGACCGGAATCGCCGAGCCGGAATTCTATGCGTCGTAGAAAACACCCAGGATCTGGCGGCGATTGAGGCAACAAAACAGTTTGGCGGCCACTATTTCGTGCTTGGCGGTCTGATAAATACGATCAATGAAATCCAACCGGCTGATTTGAATATTGATAAATTAATAAAAAAGATAAAAACGGAAAAAATCCAGGAAATTATCTTGGCTTTAAATTTTACTCTGGAAGGCGAAACCACGGCGTTATATCTAAACAAACTTTTAAAAAATCATTTGAAAATAAGCCGTTTAGCTAAAGGTCTGCCGGCCGGATCGGATCTTGAATACGCTGACGAACTAACTTTAAGTAGTGCGCTTAAAAATCGCGGCGAGATGAAGTAGAAATAATTCTTGACAAAAGCCCATCCCCGAAGAGGATGGACTTTTAAAATTCGTTATTCTAAATTTCTAAAAACTTAACCGATCTTAGCGATCTTTAAAGCGGTAAATGGTTGGCGATGGCCGAGCGTCCGCTTATAACGAGTCTTATTCTTATATTTTACCACTGTTACCTTATCGCCCTTAGCAGTTTCTAAAACTTCCGCCTCAACTTTTTCGCCTAAAGACGGACGGCCCAATTCCAATTTATCGCCCTCGGCGATTAATAAAGTTTCTAATTTGATTTTCTTGCCTTTTTCCGCGGCTAATTTCTCAACCTTGACGGTCTCGCCCTCTTTAACCTTATATTGTTTGCCGCCGGTTTTAATCACTGCAATCTTTCCCATAAAATTTAAAAATTATCGATTTTTTCTTAACATTACTCCATAATAGCAGATATTTGAAAAATGTCAACAAATGAGCTATAGTTATCTCATAAATAAACATAAAATCGCTTTACAAATATGGCAAAATTCATTATTAACGGCGGCCGCAAACTTAGCGGCGAAATTACGGTGAGTGGCGCAAAAAATAACGCCCAAATAATGCTCCCAGTCGCTTTATTATCAAACGAAACAATTACTTTACACCGGGTACCGCTTATTGACGGAGTGCAAAAATCTTTAGAGCTATTGCAAAATTTAGGCGCGGAAATTACAAATGACGCCGGGGAAATAAAGATAAATACATCCGCGGTAAAAAAAATTGAATTGGATCCGCAAATCGCGGATAAATTCCGGACCTCAATTATGTTCGTCGGCCCGCTTTTAGCTCGTTTAGGCGAAGTTAAATTCCCCCATCCCGGCGGTTGCGTTATCGGCGCTGGCGGGCGGCCGATTGATCTCTTTTTGGAAGGATTTAAAGCCATGGGGGCTTCTGTGGAAATTGATGAAAAATATTATCACTTAAAAAGCCGGCGGCTCCATGGCTGCGACTTTTTCTTCACTACGACCTCGGTTACCGGGACGCAAAGCTTAATGATAAGCGCCTGCCTGGCTGCTGGTCAAACTACTCTGCGTAACTGCGCCATGGAACCGGAAATCACCGCTTTAGCTGATTATTTAAATTCCCAGGGAGCAAAAATAAGCGGTGCCGGCACGCCGACAATAATAATTGAAGGCGTGGCCAAATTAAGCGCCGGAACTTTTGAAATTATTCCCGACCGCATGGAAACCGGTTCTTTCGCTTTAATGGCGGCCGCGACTAATTCGGAGATAAAAATTACTAATTGCAACCCGAATCATATTTTAAGCTTGTTGGCCATCTTTGATAAGATCGGCGTTAACTACGAAAAAGGCGAAGATTATTTACTCATGAAAAAATCAGATAACATCCGGCCTTATAATCTAAGGACCCATGAATACCCCGGTTTCCCGACCGACCTACAATCGCCTTACGTCGTTCTAATGACTCAAGCGCAGGGGCAATCCTTAATCCAAGAAACGATTTATGATCGCCGCCTAATTTGGACCGATATGCTCTCGCAGATGGGCGCCAATATCATTATGTGCGATCCGCATCGCGTCGTTATCAGCGGCCCGACTAAATTATATGGGAAAAAACTAATTAGTCCGGATATCCGCGCCGGCATCGCGTTGATTATCGCCGCTCTAATCGCTGAGGGGCAAACAGAAATAGATAATATCTATCAAATCGATCGCGGCTATGAAAAATTAGACGAACGTTTGCGCTCCTTGGGCGCCGATATCAGCCGGACAGATTAAATATTATCATTCGAAACTGATAAAACCAGGCCGCGCGCCTCTATCCTATGTCCAAAAAAACCCGTGATTTAATCTTCATATTCTTCATTATTTTTTTCGTGCTCGGCACGATTTTTACGTCGCTTTACGCTTCCGGTTATAAATTCAATTTAAGCTGGCCTTTGAAATTTAACCGCCTCCTGATAAAAACCGGAATGATTAATCTTGATACCAATCCGCGCGGCGCGATTATCTATCTTAATGGCGAAACTAAAAACGCCTCGCCGATAATATCTTTTAAAAAAACTGAACTGACTACGCCGGCTAAAATTCGTAATGTCCTGCCGGGTGAATACAATCTAGTATTGAGGCGTGAGGGCTATCAGCCGTTTGAGAAAAAAATAAGCGTCCATTCCGGCCAAACGACTTTTTTGGAAGACGTTAATCTTTTCCGCGATGAACTGCCGTTATTTATCGCCGCCGCTCCGGATGGTGATTTAAAAATAAGCGCCGAACGAAATTATCTATATCTGCCGGCCAGCGGCCAAATCATAAACCTCAAAACCGGACGCGCGGTCGAGTTGGAAAATGAAAAGCTGACGGGGCCGGGCGAATGGCTGCTTGAAGATGAAAAATTATTAAACGACGGGCGCTTGTTTGACTTAGAAAAAAATAGTGTAGCCGATTACGCCGCCCTCATCGGAGCTGAAGCTGATAAATGGTATTATGACGAAAATAACGACCGCCTTTATTACCGCTTTAAAAATTCTTTGGCCTATCTGAACCTCGGCCAAAAAACCGTCATGACTATCGTTTCCGGAGAAAAATATTCAAGCTACGAACCGCGGAATAACGAAATATTTTTTGTAGCTCTTAATGCCACCGGCCGGACGAAAATAAAAAAATATTCCCTTACAGACGGAAAAATCATACAGGAAGCGGAGCTCCCGGGCGTGGCTGACTACCGCTTTATCCGCGATCAACAAAAATCCCTGACACTTTACGACGGACAAAATAAAACTTTATATTTAATAAATCCAGATAATCTCAGCGATATTAAAACGATTAAAAACGCCGCTTCGTGGGCCTGGATAGATGATAAAAATCTATTCTATAATAATAGCTGGGAAATCCATTCTTTTAATCTTGAAAAAAATTCCTCCTCGCTTGTCACTCGGGTCGGTGAAGAAATAAACCAAATTATCTGGAATAAAAATAAAGATTATTTAATATTCTCCAGCAACTGGAGCTTGAACGCTCTGGATTTAAAAAATAATATCGCGACTACAATTTTTCGGACCGGAAAAATTACCTCTCCGGTACTTGATGGAAAAAATAATATTCTATATTTTTGGGCGCACGTCGGCCAACAAGAAGGAATTTATAAATTAATACTGCAATAGAAATTGAAAAAATAAGCCTCAAGAAAATTGATAATTAAAAAAGGGTCGCTGATGCGGCCCTTTTTAATTTCTTCATCTTTCAAGCTCGCTACTTCCCTAACTCTTTTATCAACTTTTTCAAATCTTCGCCAATCTCCTTATCTTTCAGGCCCAACTTCAAGGTCGCCTTAATAAAATTAAATTTATTCCCCGTGTCTAACCATTCACCCTCTATCTTCTTACCATAAAGTGGCTGACCTTGCTGTAATAATTCATCAAAGGCATCGGCTAGGCGAATCTCGCCGGACTTGCCGGAACGCATCCCGTTTAAAATATTAAAAACCGGCGGCGTGATTACATATATTCCGACAGCTGCTAAATTAGACGGCGCCGCGCTGACCGTCGGCTTCTCTACGATCCTTTTTATTTCATAAGCGCCATCGCCCAAATCCACGCCGTCAATCACTCCGAATTTATCAACTTCATTTTTATCCACGGCGGAAAGGCCGACGACCGGATCGCCATACTTTTCGTAAACATCCATTATCTGCTTAACCGGCGAAATCGGCGCGTCATAAAGAGTGTCGCCGAACATTACCAATACCGGTTCGTCCTCGGCAATAAGATGCGCCGCACAACTGATTGCCTGGCCGTCGCCGAGTGGAATCGGCTGACGGACATAGGAAAAACGCGCCAAGTTTTCAATTTCCTTAACTTTTTTTACTAAATCTAATTTATTTTTCTCTACTAAGGTCTTTTCCAATTCAAAAGAATAATCAAAATGGTCCTCAATCGCCCGTTTGCCCCGGCCAGTGACGAAAATTATTTCTTCAATGCCAGCAGCTACCGCCTCTTCCACTAAATACTGGATTACCGGTTTATCAACGATCATCAGCATTTCTTTGGGCTGGGCCTTAGTCGCGGGCAAAAAACGCGTTCCAAAACCGGCGACCGGCAAAATTGCCTTTTTAATTTTCGGCCTAACGTTATTTTTTAATGTCTTGCTCTGTAACATATATTTTTTATTTATCATCTTAAATTTATCTCTTGACTCCCGTTTGATTCTTGATTTTGACCTTAAAGCCCCATTTCATAAAATACTTCAGCCAGGAAGCGATATGCTGCCAAGCGAGATGGCTTAAAAATACCGCGAAATACCAAGGATGATCAGCGCTCTGCCGTTTATGATCATGAATAACGACCGCATCCGGATTATAAACTACCGAAAAACCTTTAGCCCAGACCTGCCGGCAGAGATCAATATCTTCAAAATACATAAAATAACGCTCATCAAACAGGGGCTCGAATAAGTCGCCGGTCGATTGCATCAAACGTCGCCGGAACAACAAGCATGAACCCATAAGCCAATCAACCTCTCTAATCGAATTATGGTCAAAATCATTCATGGTAAAGCGATCGCGAATATTTTTAAAATAATCTCCTAAAAAGGTCCGCCGCAGAAAAGGCATCAGAAAGACCGGCCAACGGGCGCAAGAGGCCTGCAAAGACCCATCTGGATAAATTAATTTCGGACCGACAATTCCGACCGCCGGATTATTTTTCAAATAATTTAATAGGGTATTAATCGCTCTGTCTTTTATTACCGTGTCCGGATTAAGGATTAAAATAAATTCGCCCCGGGAATTCTTGATACCTAAATTATTCCCGCCACCCATGCCTGAATTTTTTGCGCTCTTTATCGGGCGTAAATTCGGATAACGCACCGGCAAATCCTCTAAATCATCGCCGGAATCATTATCAACGACAATGATTTCATAATTTAAAAAACTAAGCCCGGCGCCGATAATGGACTCCAAACAATTTAACAGTTTAGCGCGGCTCTTATAGTTAACGATGATAATTGATAATTCCATAGACAATAATCAAACAAATAAAGGCAGCTAGGCCGTTCGTCGGCAACACTCCTTCGCTTCGGTAATTTCTGTGGTAAAATTTACCGCCTCTTCTCCGGCCACCCCCGCCAGCCGGCGGAGGCGACCGGCCGGCGATAAATTTTACTCTACGAAATTACAGGCGCTCAGGAGCATTGCCGCCCGAACGGCTTTAATTATAAATCAAACAAATAACCTTACTAAACGCCAATATATATTCATCAAGGGGTTGGCGATATACTTTAATATCGGATTGGAAATTTCCTGGAACATAATCCGTCCCTCAAAATCACGGGCAATTTCTTCAAACGGCACCGTACTAAAACTCTTTAGCCGCGCCCGCTCCTTAGCAATCATATCATAAGTCCGGCGTTTAAAAAAATAACTATAAATCTTAATTTCTTCCTTAAACCAGCCGCCTAAAAGCGCATAAAATAACATTCCTAAATCTAAAAAAAAGAGCGGTAAAAAAATCCAAGCCAGAAAACGATAAGGGTAAAAAATAAGCAGAGTCAGATAGCGATTCCGTTCCATGTAATAAATCATCTTAGTACTGCGTTTGAATTCATATTTATGATAAACGACCGCCCGCGGCGCCAAAATAATCTTATAACCGGCTAATTTCACTTTTAAACTCAACTCTGAATCATCATGATACATGTAAAATTCTTCATTATAACCGCCAACTTGCTCAAAAACTTCTCGGCGGATAATAAAGGCACAACCGCTGGCATAACCCTTGATTTCCGGATAACCGAAAATTTCTTTATCCGGCGCGCCATAATCGGACGTAAAACCAAAGCCGAGATAATGAATAATATTACCTAAACTATTTATTTTTGGTCGGGATTTTCCTGTCTCATCTTTCGGATATAAAAGAATTTTCGCCTGAGCGATTCCGGCGGACGGATTATTATCTAAAGCTTTTACTAATTCTTTTAACCATTGCGACGCCAATTCCGTGTCCATATTAAGCGTCACCAAATATTCACAGCCGTCTTTAATCACTTCTTTAAAACCAAGGTTATTAGCGGCGGCATAATTTCCGTCCGGCCGCGGCAAAACCGTCGCTTCCGGATAACTATTTTTTAAATAAGTAAGCGATTCCGGCGTCGAAGCGTTATCAATAATATAAATCCGTGTTTGCTCGACCGGATAATCCTGAGCGCGCAAAGAATCGCGGCAAGGCGCTAAAAAACGCTCAGCATAATCTTTATAATTAACTAAAATTATTCCGACTTTTTTTATCATAAAAACAAAAAAATATTTTTTATACCAAAATCCTAATAATCCCCCAAACTATTTTTAAAATAAAATATTCCCACTTCTTCCCCCATTTCTGAAAATATTTTAACATTGATTCTCTAAAATATTTTTGGGTCTGACCGCGTTTAACCTGGTTAAAACTCGCGCCAACGTAATCAAGACACTCAGCCGCCGGCGTATACCAGACCTCGCCGCCTAATTCATATACCTGACGGCAAAAATCAACTTCTTCAAACCAAATAAAATATCTTTCATCGAGCAACGGCTGCTCCGAGCCGCTAATTTTTTTATAATTCTCGCGATTGATTAAAAAAAACGCGCCGCGGATAGAATCAACCTTGGCCGCCTTAGAATAATCAAAATCCGCCATTAAATATTTATTAACCGCGGACGGGATCAAATGCGGCACTTTTAAAGTAATTAATAGCTGATTCAAAAATTTAGGGAAACGGCGGGCCTGTCTGACAGTTTTGCCTTTTTCATTGACTAAGCGACATCCGGTAACCGTGGCCGCCGGATTTTCCTTGGCCCAATTTAAAATATTTCCCAAAGTATCCGGTCGCACACGCATATCCGGATTAAGGAGAAGGATAAATTCCCCGGTGGCCTGCCTGATTGCTTGATTATTCGCCTTGGCAAAACCGAAATTATCTTCATTCGCTATTAGACGAACCGTCGGAAATTCATCACGCACCATCGCTACGCTTCCATCGGCCGAAGCATTATCAACCACAAAAACTTCAAATTTAAAATCACCCGACGAAGCGAATAAGGCCCGTAGATTTTCTCTTAATTTATCTTTGACATTCCAAGAAACGATGATTATCGATAGATCCATAATACAAATGTTATACCAATGCCGGCGAACGATAGTTTATATGGCCTTCTAAAAAATAAGCGATGTGCTTTTGGCGCCGCCAAACTCACTCGGATAAAATTACATCAATCAGCTAGCCTTATCGCACCTATCGACTGATCTTAACTAATTTTATCCGAGCGCCGGCACCGCTAGCAACTTTTATTTGATATTTCCTGACTCCCATCTGCTCCGCCAAAAAATCAATCAACTCTTTATTAGCCTTGCCTTTCTCCGGCGGGGCGGCAACCGCAATTTTAAGCGTCCCGTCGGCCATTTTATCTAAAAAAGCCGTTTCACCGGCACCGGGCAAAACCTTAATTCGTAAATATATTTCTTTATTATTAGCTAATTTTTCAATATATTTAGTCAACATAATAATGTTTTAAGAAGCAAGCCGTTAATCCGGCTCTGCTTATAGTTTAGCTCTTTTCCCCCTTTTTTACCAGCCCAAACAAGACATAAAATATCATCTGTCAAGATTTCTTTTATTATAAAAATGAGTTAAAATATAGATAATAAATCTTTAAACTCCGGTCGCCTAAACCGACCGGTTTAATTACCGTAAAATATGAAAAAAAATAATGATTCTTCAACGGTAGACGATAAAAAAAACGAAGTTTACCGCCGTCCTTCCTGGGATGAATACTTTTTAAAGATCGTGGAAATGGTTGGCAGTCGCGGCTCCTGTGATCGGGGCCGAGCCGGTTGTGTCGTAACTCGTAATAACCGGATAATCGCTACCGGCTATGCCGGATCACCAGTCGGCCTGCCACACTGCGATGAAGTCGGCCATGAGATGCACACCGTCGTCAACGAAGACGGGACGACTTCCCGCCATTGTATCCGAACAACGCATGCCGAACAGAACGCAATCTGCGAAGCGGCCCGCATGGGTATTGCTATGGATGGCGCGACAATATATGTAAAAATGACTCCTTGCTATACTTGCGCAAAAATGATTATTAACGCTGGCATCAAACGCGTGGTCTGCGCCCAGGACTATCACGCCGGACAGAGAAGCAAGGAAATTTTCCAACAAGCCGGTATCGCTTATGTTTTGGCGAGTAATGAAATGACTAAATACGAGGATCAATAAACGAAACAGAAACCAATAAACATAATTTGAACTCTTTAAATTAAAAATAAACTTCTTCATCGGCTAATAAATTTAATAATCAAATTTTATGAAACAATATTTAGATTTATTACGTGATGTCCTGGAAAACGGCCAAGGGAAAGACGACCGGACCGGCACGGGCACGATCAGCGTCTTCGGCCGACAAGCGCGCTACGACCTAAGCGCCGGTTTCCCTTTGGTCACAACGAAAAAAGTCCATTTAAAATCAATCATCTATGAATTGCTCTGGTTCCTAAAAGGCGACACTAATATAAAATATCTAAACGATAACGGCGTGACGATCTGGAACGAATGGGCGGATGAAAACGGCAATCTCGGACCGATTTACGGAAAGCAGTGGACCGCCTGGGAAGCGCCGAATGGCGAAAAAATAAACCAAATCGCCGAAGCCGTGGAGATGATTAAAAATAATCCCTCTTCTCGACGAATTATCGTTAGTGGGTGGAATGTCGGGGATTTGCGGGCTTTAATCGGCGGTAAAAAAACCGCCCCGCCGCCTTGTCATACGATATTCCAATTCTACGTTTCCCATGATGATAAATTATCCTGCCAACTATACCAACGCAGTGCTGATATCTTTTTAGGCGTTCCTTTTAATATCGCTTCTTACGCCTTGTTAACAATGATGATGGCTCAAGTTTGCGGAAAGAAACTCGGCGAATTCGTCCATACTTTCGGCGACTTACATATTTATAATAACCATTTAGACCAGGTTAAATTACAGTTAAGCCGCGAACCGCGGTCCTTGCCGAAAATGACTATCAATCCGGATGTAAAAGATATCTTTGCTTTCAAGTACGAAGATTTTACTTTAGAGGATTATGATCCTTATCCCGGCATTAAAGCGCCGATTGCGATTTAAGATTTATAAATACTAATGGATAATTAAAAATCCGGCTTCACGGCCTAAAGTCGTGAAATCGTTTACATAAATATGATTCCCGTTACTATGATGATGGCGATAACCGTTGACGGTAAAATCGCCAAAGATAAAAACCAATTAGCCGATTGGACCAGCCGCGAAGACAAGAAGCTTTTTGTGGAAGTTTCTAAATCCCACGGCGTAATTATGATGGGCGAAAATACTTTCAAGACCTTCCCCTCGCCTTTGTCCGGGCGTTTGAACGTGGTTTTTTCGGAAAATAATAATCCGCCGGAAATAGACGGGGTAAAATGGGTAAAAGGCGAACCGGCCGCAATTTTAGATGAATTAGAAAAAATGGGTTATAAATCCGCCCTGCTCGGCGGCGGCGCCTTCCTTAATTCTCTATTTCTAGAAAAAAAATTAATTTCAGAAATAATCCTGACTGTCGAACCAAAAATTTTCGGCGCCGGACTATCGCTATTTAATAAAGATCTTGACGCAGATCTAAGGCTTCTGGAAATGAAAAAACTAAACGATAATACTATAATGCTGCACTACCAAGTGCTCAAATAACTATGCCTAAAACTATCCTCGGTTTTGTCGGACGCATCGCCAGCGGCAAAGACGCCTGTAAAAAATACATTATGGAAAAGTATGGTGCTTCCAGCCATCGCTATTCCACGGTCCTACGCGATATCCTAAACCGCCTCTATCTACCGATTGATCGGAATAACCTGCAAAACCTATCTTTAGACCTACGCACCCGCTTCGGCAGTGATCTTCTAGCCCGCGTAATAATTGAAGACATTATTCGGGATGATCATGAGATAATTATTATCGACGGTATCCGGCGCCTGGATGATGTTAAAAATTTAACAGAAAAATTTCCGGATCTTCATATAATCGGAATTGAAGTTGAAGCAAAAACCCGCTATGAACGCATGGTGCGCCGTAACGAGAACGCCGGCGACACTGAAAAAACTTTTGCCGAATTCCAGGTTGACGACCAAAAAGAAGCAGAACAAGAAATCCCGACGGTTATGGCTACGGCTAAATATAAATTAGATAATAACGGAACCTTTGAAGAATTATACGCGCAAATTGATAAGATTATCGGAGAAATTAAAAAGCAACGCTAAAACAAGTCAACAAAATCATCGCTAAGATAAAAAAATATTTAGCGACAGCTCCATAATAAAACACTAATACTAATATGACCTTTGCCGAATACCAAAAAGAATCTCAACGCACCGCGCTTTATCCGAATAAGGGAGGAAATTATGTTTATCCGACTCTCGGCTTGGCCGGCGAAACCGGTGAAGTGGCGGAAAAAATAAAAAAAATAATCCGCGACAAAGACGGTCAAATTGGCAATACTGATCGCGAAGAATTAAAAAAAGAATTGGGCGATGTCTTATGGTATATCGCACAAATCGCGACGGAATTAGGTATTGATTTGGAAAATATTGCCATGGAAAATATAAAAAAATTACTTTCCCGCCTAGAACGCGGCCAAATCGGCGGTAGCGGCGATAATCGGTAATACTGCCGTGCGGATTTCTTAAATAAATAAAACACATAACTATTCAACCTAAAAATCTAAATTTTAAACGAAATAAAATCCGAACAAATCAAATATGAATAATAACAAAGGAAAATTTATTGTGATTGACGGCACGGACGGCTCGGGCAAAACGACCCAGCTTGAACTTTTGAAAAATCGCTTAGAAGCGGCCGGACGCATTGTCGCAATCGCTGATTTTCCGCAATACAATACGAAATCGGCCGGCTTGGTTGAAGAATATTTGTCCGGTAAATACGGTTCGGCTGAAGAAGTCGGACCTTATAAGGCCTCTATTTTCTACGCCGCCGACCGCTATGACGCGAGTTTTAAAATCCGTACTTGGCTCGCCGAAGGAAAAATCGTCCTGGCCAACCGCTACACCAGCGCCAACATGGGCCACCAAGGCGCGAAAATTACTGACCCGGCCGAACGAAAAAAATTTTTCCAATGGCTCTATGAGCTTGAATATAAAATTTTTGAAATTCCCGAGGCGGACTTGTCGCTAATCCTCCGGGTTGAAGCGGAGATTTCCCAGGAGCTAGCGAAACAACGGGTACGTGAAGATTGGAACGGCAAGACTAAAGATATTCATGAAGAGGATTTTAATCATTTAAAAAAAGCCGAAGCCGTCTATTGCGAAATCGCCACTGACTTCCCGAATTTTAAACTGATAAACTGCACGCGAGATAACAAAATCATGAGTCGGGAAGAAATCAGCGAGCTCGTCTGGAATGTGGTATCCGGGCTTGATTTATAACTATAAAATTGATATATTAATCCGAAACTTCGTCCAAGCCTAATTAATAAGCGCTTGCTCAAGATAATTCCTAAATCAAAATTTTAGACCGCCGGAGTTAAACTTGTTATAATATAAGGGGCTGTCGCCGAATGCTTTTTTAAGCATAATTTCCCATAAATCAATCACCCAAAATTATAAACATGAAATATGATATCATTATCGGCTTGGAAATCCATGCCGAGCTAAAAACTAAAAGCAAGATGTTCTGCGCCTGCGATAACGACGCCGCGGGCAAGGCGCCGAACACGACGGTCTGCCCGATCTGCCTCGGGCATCCCGGAACCTTGCCGGTCCCGAATAAAACCGCGATTGACTGGACAATCTTAACCGGCCTGGCTTTGAATTGCCAAATCAGCCAGCTTTCAAAATTCGACCGCAAAAATTATTTTTATCCTGATCTACCCAAGGGCTACCAAATTTCCCAATACGACCAACCCTTAGCCGCCAACGGCTACTTAGAAATAGACGGCGAAAAAATTCTCGTTACTCGGATTCATCTTGAAGAAGACACCGGGCAATCGCTTCATTTTAAAGACAAAAACTATACTCTAATTGATTTTAACCGCGCCGGCACGCCGCTAATGGAACTCGTCACTGAGCCGGTAATCAAAGACGCCGCGACTGCTAAAAAATTCTGCCAGGCCTACCAACAAATCCTGCGCTATCTTGATATCAGTAACGCTGATATGGAAAAAGGCGAGATGCGTTGCGAAGCGAATATAAGTATCCAGAAACCTGGCGCTTGGGAATACCGTGATGGCCAAATTCTACCAAAGAGCCACGGCTTATTTGGAAATAAAAACTCCCTTAATGCTAAAGTTGAAGTAAAAAACATCAACTCTTTCAAGGCCGTAGAAAAAGCGATTAATTTTGAAGTTAAACGGCAAACCGAACTCTTAGATAATAGCGGAAAAATTGACGCGGAAACGCGCGGCTGGAATGAAAATATTGGCGAAACGGTCAGTCAACGAAAAAAAGAAACTTCAGCCGATTACCGTTATTTTCCGGAACCGGATATCCCGCCGCTGGAAATAAAAGAAGATCTGATTATGCGCCTGCGCGCCGGACTGCCGGAATTGCCTTTGGCGAAAAAACAGCGTTTCATGAAAGAGTTCTGGTTTAAAGAAGAAATGGCGGAGATTTTAACGACCGATAAAAAATTAGCCGACTGGACGGAAAATGTCTTGTCTGAACTTGACGCCTGGATTGAAGCGAACGGCGACGAAGAAGAACGCCAAGAACGGCGACTTTCAAAAACCGCCGGCAATTGGATTACCAGCGAGCTTTTAAAACATCTTAACGCCGACAATAAAAAAATCGGCGATTTAAAGATAACAGCGGAAAATTTTGCTGAACTGGTCTGCCTGGTCTATCAAGGAAAAGTTAATTCTTCGGCCGGACAGAAACTTTTGGAAATAATGTATGAACAAGGCGGCGATCCGACCGATTTAATGGACGAAATGGGATTAAAACAGATTGATAATAGCGCGGAATTAGAAGCGGCCGTTAAAGAAATAATTGCCGCGCATCCGACACAAGCCGAACAATACCGGGCGGGCAAAACCAATGTTCTGCAATTTTTCATCGGCCAAGGAATGGCCGCGACCCGCGGTAAAGCCAACCCGGAAATTCTTAAGGAATTGTTGGAAAAATACCTAGAAGAATCAAAATAGCTAACGTCGACATCGGTTTAGCGCACCACTGGGTTGACCGCACCATATCAACTGTTCCTTGATATTGACATTATCGTAATAATAAATAAAATAAATAGTTCTTTATATTAACCTTAAAAACGAACCACGGGCGAGACCGGAAAAACCGGGGTAAACACGTGGTAAAAAAATGAATGGAAAAAAATTTGAAATTAAAAATCAGGGGATAAAAATAAACCCTTCCCGTTATCCCTTAAACCTCCCGAAAACCGAACGGGTAAGACAGGCGTTAAAAAACATCGAGCTTGATCCTCATCTTTCCGGACATCGGAATCGATCAGAATACAGCTCAGCCTGTATCGAAGATTTTTAAACCGAAGAAAAGAAAAAAGCCTCACCAAGAGGCTTTTTTAATATCTAGACCAACTAAATTTTAATGCCAGCGCCAACCAAATTAATGTTGCTTTATAAGCAACTACCGCATAAAAAATGCCGCTGGTAATCGACCTAAAAATATTTCTTTCGCCAACGGCTAATCGTCCGGCGGGCCGCCGACTCACTTTTTGTCCAATTAATCTCCCGCCCCTGCTTTTCCCAACGCCGGAACCAGGTCTTTTGCCGTTTAGCAAAACGATAAATCGCCGTGCTTAATTTTTCCACCATTTCCGGATAGCTTAATTCACCGAGCAGATGCGCACTCACGAATTTATACTCAAGCCCGAAAGATTTTAAGCGCTCCCAGGAAAGCCCTTGGTCATTAAGCCTTTTTACTTCCGCGACTAAGCCCTCTTTTTCCAGCCGCTCCAAAAGCCGTTGGACAATCCGCTCGCGTAAAATCTTTTCCGGACAATCAAGGCTTAAAATCAGCCAATCATAAGGCGTTTCCTTCCGGCTAATTTTTTCCAAAGCTCCGGCTCTGATTATTTCTAGATAGCGCGCCAAGCGCCGAACATTATGCCGGTCGCTGTTATTTATTCGGGCCGCAAAATCCGGTTTGAGCTCCCTAATCATTTCCATGAGTCCGGCCGCCGACATCTTTTTCTCCCATTCCCGACGCTCGGCCTGGCGCGGCGCAGCCGAAGAAAGATTATAATTATCAACGAGCGACTGGAGATAAAGACCACTGCCGCCAACGACAATCGGGAGTTTCCCGCGGCGCAAAATATCTTCGATTGCCTTAAACGCGGCTTTCTGGTATTTAGCTAAATCAAAACGGAGACGCGGATTAGCTACGTCAATTAAATGATAAGGGATTTTTTTTCGACCAACCCGATATTCCTTCAAATCCTTACCCGTGCCAATATCCATTCCTTTATAAACCTGGCGACTATCAGCACTTACGATTTCACCGTTAAATTCCGCGGCCAAGCGGACGGCCAGTGCAGTCTTACCGCTTGAAGTCGACCCTAAAATCGCCAAAACCTTCGGCTTATTCTTTATTTTTAAGGGTTTTTTATTGTGGATAAGGTTACTTTTCATAATCTGATTTCTATATTATAATATAAGTAGTGATTTTTATATTGTTAAACTTTTTAAAACCCGCAGTGCGGGAGGGGGTTCATTATGAGAACATTAACATTTATTTCTGGCGATATATCGCCATGCAGTTGCTTTTCAAATTTAAACGTAGCAGAAAGAATCCGGTCACACTGAAGTTTAAAATTTAAAGAAAGGAGTTTTACGAGGGAGTTACAATACTCCCTTTTTTCTTTGTTAAAATTTACTGGAATGTTATAAGTTTGGAATTATCACAAGCCTCTCTTAAAATATTTTCATTAAAACGGCCTCTCTTCGTTCGACTTTCTATATCTATCCGACTGTCTCCCCTTCCAGCCCAAACGCTCTTGCCCTAATTATTTTAACCATCACAAATTTCCCAATCAGCTTGCTTGGTCCGCTTGTCTTTGATGCGGAATCGGTTTTATTCGAAACCGCACCGCTTTTATGATTTGCTTCTTCTATTAAAACTGTCTGATACCCTCCAGCTTTACCATATAATTTTCCCTGGCGGTTCCGGCCCTCAACTAACACTTCTAAAGTCCGGCCAAGATATTTTTTATTATTGCTAAGCGCGGTTTCTTTTAAAATTTCGTTTAGAACATAGGCCCGGCGCTTTTTTTCCGCAATATTCACATTATCTTTTAATTTCGCCGCCGCGGTTCCCGGCCGCGGACTATATCGGGCAATATAGGCCAAATCAAACTTGATTGCCTTAAATAACTTAAGCGTATTTTCAAACCGTGCTTTAGTTTCACCGGGAAAACCAACAATTACATCCGTCGTAATCGCGATACCGGGCCGGACGGCACGGATTTTTTTTATTAATTTCCGATACGCGGCCGCCGTATATTTCCGATTCATGGCCTTTAAAATCTGATCATCACCGGACTGGACCGCCAAATGCAGATGAGGACAAATCTTTGGCGACTTACCGATAATCTTAATCAGCTTATCGCTTAAATCTTTAGGGTGGCTTGAAGCAAAGCGAACCCAAAATTTTCCGGGCAAAGACGCGACTGACGACAAAAGTTCCGGAAAATCAATCGCCGATTTTGAATCCTTATAACTATTAACATTTTGAGCAATTAAGATAATCTCTTTATAACCGGCCTTAATTAAACGGCGCGCTTCTTTAATAATTTCTCCGGCCGACCGATAAACCTCACGGCCGCGGGCATAAGGCACGACGCAATAAGAACAGAAATTATTACAACCGTTACCAATCGGAATATAAGCGCTGAAATTATTTTTATATTTCGGTTTGATTTTTAAATATTTTTCTCCCTGTTCCAAGCGTCTTTCATCCCGGCTAAAAATCGGCGCAAAGGACAAGGACTTAGCCCCGTCATCCCGCGCCCCAATCTCCGCCAACAAATCTGACAATCGAGTCATTTCGCTGGTTGGCAAAAACAAATCAACCTGGCCGGCCAAACGTTCTTTAACATCCGGCCGCCGGCTCAAACAGCCGATAATAATAATCTTCGCCCGCGGATTCACCTGCCGAATTCTAAAAACTAAAGCATCCGCGCGATTTTCCGCCGCCTGCCGGACACCGCAAGTATTAATTATCGCCACGCCGGCCCTCTTAAAATCCTCGGCCTCCCGGAAACCGCGGCTTTCCAAAAAAGCGGCCAGACGCTCGCTATCTGCGATATTCATCTGGCAACCGATGGTTATAATATGAAAAATTTTATTATTTATCTTTTTCATCAATTTTCCTGTTTAACAATTTTACTACTTTATCAATAACAATTTTTCTACTTTATCAATCACATTTTAATTTTCCAACTCAAGCGCCCCGGCTTCCGCTTCGGCGCCAATCTCCATTTCAGTCCCAATCTCCACTTTTGCCTCTGTTTCAATTTCAACTTCCGCCCCTATTTCCTCCTCCGGCATTGCCCTAACCCAATACAAACCAAAATCCTGATTAACTTTTAATTTTAATTTTAAACTCACGCCGTATAGCGGTAATTTACGCTCGTTAAGATAGTCAACCGCGGCTTCATCTAAATAAAAATCATAATAATAAACCGGATAATAATCAGCTAATTGCCGGGCCGCCGGCCAAAGCTCGTCCGCCGGGATATTAGCCATAATCACCCGCCGTTCCGGCCACAAAAGCTTATCATAATAACGAGTAATAATCACCGCATCCGGCTCAGTCAAATTCCAAACCGTTTCCACGCTCGCCCGTTCCGCCCGATTATTATGATATAAATAAACCAAACCCTCTTCCGAACCGTATAGCACAAAGAAAAGTGAAAAAATCCCTATTATTAGAACCGTCATCGCTTCTAAACCTAAAGTAATAAGCCTTTTAACGCGATCGCTTGCCTTAAAAAATAAAACCGCAGCCGCTCGTCCGATCCGCCGAATAAACAAAGCGGCTAAAGGAATTAAAAACAAATAAATTGGCAGCCAATAGCGCGTATAGGAATTCCCAATCGTAAACCGGGAGGGATCCGGATTATCATTAAATTTCCAGCTGCCGTAATAAAAAATCAAAAGCCCAGACAAAACCAAGCCGCTTAGAAAATAAACTAAGTATTTCTTTTTAAAGCGGCGGATATTATCAATACCGACGATAATAAAACCGCCACTAGCGCCATAAAACAAAACCGGAAACATTTCTAAAACATAATACCGAAACATCGCAAGCGACTGTTCATACTTAAAGCCAAAATAAAAAACATTCCTGAAAATCGTGCCGACATAATGGCGGTAGTAATCAAGCTGTCCACGCCAAGTCGCCCGGAATAATTCCCCGCTTGACCGAGCCAAGTCATCAAGCGACCGGTTCATTTCATTATAGCCGCCATGCCAGAAAGCGCCATAAAGAAGCTGATTAAAATAAGCAACCGGAACTAAAGGCGCAAAAGCGCCAGCCAAAAATAATAATAATTTTGCCCAACCGAGACGCCGGGCATAAAAAAGCCAAACGATGAGCCAGGCCGGAACAAGCCATAATAATTCCGAAGTCCGGGTAATGACCGCCAATCCGGCTAAAACGCCGGCGACAAAAGATAAAGATAACTCTAAATAATGTTGCCCCGGCAGAGTTTTCACGTCAAAAGGCAAAATATCTTGATCAGAATCTTTTCGACGGCCTAAAGCTAAAATAAAAAAATAAACCGCCGCGAGCAATAGTGAAATAAATAAAACATTATGGAACATTGACCGAACCGTGTAATAAGTATAGACCGGAAAAACAGCCAGCAGGACCGCTGACCATAAAGCAATCCGAGCGGAAAAAAAACGGCGGACAATCAGATAAAAAAAGATTAAACCGAGCGCGGCGAAAAAGGGCGTTAAAAAAGGAATGACAGACGGACCGAGAATTGCCGCGATCGACCCATAAATCAAAATAATACCCAAGAAGCTCACCGGCTTGATTGTTCCGGAATCGCTTCGCGTACTGCGCGGCATGATCAGATTACTACCAATCAAGTTCGCCCGATCAAAAAAAGCTAATTGCCCGGTCTCGGCAAACCTTTCCGTAAAAAAATAATTAGCGTTTTCGTCCGGCGACGACCATTTAATATAATTTTTATCCTGAGAAACACGGTTAAAAGACGAGGTAGCGAAAAAGAAAATAAGCGCCAAGCCGATGACGATGAGTAAATTAAGATTTTTCACGCAATAGCGCCAAAAAATTTTCATTACCTTTATGTTAACTAAAATTGCCAATTTTAGCAAGAATTTGCTATGATTAAAGAGTATTTATGAAAAAGATAAATTTCGCTAAAATTGCCGATAATTCCTATGATTATCTGCTTTTATTTCTGTCTTTAGCCACGATTTTCGGGGCGCTTATTTATTATTTTTACGCCCTAAACAGTCAAGGTTTGATTTTAGCCGCGTTTTTAACGCTCGCGAGCGGCGGCGCGATTATTTGGCGCTGGAAAATCTGGGACAAAAATCAAGCTAAAAAATCCGAACGAAATACTAAAACAACAGCCCAATCTACCGCGATAGAAAACCAGGTCGCCGGGATAGAAAGCCAAACTGCCGAGGCGGGAAATCAGGCTATCAAAATAAAAATTCAAACTGCTGGAATAAAAAATAAAATAATCAGTCGATTCGGCTTAGTCGCCTACTTCCTAAGTTATGCCGGTTTGCTTGCCTTGCTAATAAACGCTCAAAGCGACCGCGCTCTTATTTCCCCGTGGTCAGTCGTGCCGGACGGCTTTTTTTGGCTCTACGGATTTGCTTCGTTGTTATTGGTTTTTATTTTAGCTCACCGCGGCTTAAGCGTTAATAAAAAAACCGCCCTACTTTCCCTCCATTACTTCCTGTCTTTTTCGGCCGCTTTAATCGTTTATAAAATCGGCTATGGCTTTGACCCTTTTGTCCATCAGGCGACTATGGAACTAATCGCTGAAAAAGGCGCGGTCTTACCAAAAACTCCCTACTACTTGGGCCAATACGGCCTCTTGGTTATGCTCAATAAACTAAGCGGAATTTCCTTGGCCTTATTAAATAAATTATTAGTGCCGGCGCTCGCCGCTTTATTTTTGCCGACCGCTATTTTTCGCTTCTTAAAAAATTGGCGGGACAGAAAAGATAATTTTCAAAGTGCCGTTAGCAGCAATTTCTTGACCGCGCTTTTTCTGCTTATCCTAAGCTTCCCAATCTTCATTGTTACGACGCCGCAAAATCTAAGCTATTTATTCTTAATCTTAAGCATTTTAGCCGGCTTTAAGCCGCGGAATTATTTATGGACACCGCTTTTAGCCATATCGGCCGCGGCTGTACATCCGCTAACCGGCCTGCCGGCCTTAGCTTACGCCGCCCTGGTTTTATATAAAAAATATGGCAAAAATTTAAAAACATTCTATAAAAAAATAATTAACATTTTAATCTTTCTTTTTACCGCCCTGGCCTTGCCTTTGGCGCTCGGATTAAGCGGTGGCCGAATGAACGCGAACGGCAGAAACTGGATTAAAGGTGAAGGCGGGAACGCCATGATTTGGCTTAAAAATTTAATTAGCGAACTATTCGGCACACCACGCGCCGCCGGAAGCGAAAACATTTTCCTTAATTTCGCTTATTTTATCTTTTATAATTACCGCGTATTTATAATTATTATTATCATCGCGGCAATAATATATTTTTACCGTCGGCTTAAACGCCGAACGGATTCCGGGGCCGCCGAGAAAGAAAAAATCCGCCTAAGCAAATCAATGTTTAGCTTAAGCGGCGCTCTGCTTATCGCTTACTTTTTAAGCCGCGGCCTGCGTTTTAATAATCTTATTGATTACGAGCAAGCAAGCTATGCCAGCCGAATCTTAGTTATTATTATAATCTTTCTTTTGCCTTTTTTGCTTATTAGCCTGCGCGACCTGATCGCCGCGATTTATGTTCGAGAAAGAATAGCAAAAATCATCTGGCTCGGACTCGGCTTATCCTTGCTCGCCGCCTCCCTCTATATTTCCTATCCGCGCTTTGACCGCTATTATAATTCCCGCGGTTATAGCACAAGCGCCGCCGATTTGGCCGCCGTCCGCTTAATTGACGAACAAAACACCGGCCAGTACATCGTCCTTGCCAATCAACAGGTAAGTGCCGCCGCTCTTTCGCTTTACGGCTTTAACCATTATTATCAGACGCCAAGCGGTCCTTTATATTTCTACCCAATTCCGACCGGCGGGCCATTATATCAATACTACTTAGATATGGTTTACAAAAAACCCGACCGAGAGACCGCTTTAAAAGCGATGGATCTGGCCGGGGTTAATACCGCCTACCTAATTATTAATAAATACTGGCACCAAAGCGGACGAGTTATCAACGAAGCGAAGCTGGCGGCGGATGAATGGTGGGATATCTATGGAGAGGTTTGGGTGTTTAGGTATGGGCGGTAAATATAGAAATAAAATCTTGTCAGGTCAAACCTCTATCTTTATAGTATATAGAGTACTCATAAATCTTCAATTTAAGTATACTCTATTACCAATATATTATTAATAACAAAAAAATACCTAATTTTAGCGAAAAATAAACTAACATTTAATTAGCTACCTCCTTTAAAACAGACCAACATCTAAGTATTTACCTTCCCTCACGCCAATCCCAAACCGGGCCGACTGAGAAAACCTTATTATCTCCCTCGCGATGGGCAACGACTAATAATCTTAAATGGCTCAAATCCTCTTTTAATTTAGTTTTTTGGCCGGGAAAATTAAAAATTATCTGTTTCTGTTCCGGCGCCGCCTTCTGATCAATGACCGTAAACTGCCGGCTAAAATTAGCAATAATTTCATTATCACTCGGACTCAAACTCTCGCCAGCTAATTCTTTAAGAACAATTCCTCGGAAATCCGTCAGGTTTTCTTCAAGCTTTTTGATTTCCTGGAGCGCGTAATAGGTCTGGCTTTCTAATTGCAAGGCCTCAAGCATTTTAATAACCATCCGGCTATTAGCCATAAGCTCATCAATCAAAGCCAAATTCGGCTCGACATAAGAATTTTCGGTCCAACGAGAAAAACTTAAACCGCCGGATGACGGCGTAAGCGGCGCTCCTAATTTTTCCCATGGTAATTGCAGATTCAACCAGGCCGCGGCCATGCTTTCTAAAGTCCTCTTCTCCCAGGCCGAGGAACGCGCGAACAAGGGCTGGATCGCTTTATCTATATTTAAAAACTTTTTCGCTATATCTAAGGTCGCCCAATAATTATTGCTTTGCCAAATTATATCTTTAGATAATTCCTGCCTTAATTTTCCTGAAGCTGCATTATAGCCCTCATACGCGGTATTTTCCGTAAAATAATCATTACCGGCAATCGGCTTGACTAGGTTTGTAATATCGAAGGCAAATCCAGAACAGCGATACAAATCCTTATCCGAACATATTGTAATATTATTAGCCGCAACCGGAAGCTCGTTGCTATAGGCGCCGACTTCCGGCTTTAGTAAGTGGCTGAAAATATAATCATTCGGCCAATAAGATTCAGCTAAAATCCGTAAACCGGCCGCGATTTTAAATTCCGGGCTATCCGACGCCAAACCGCCGGCAATAGCCGCGAACTCCTTAGCCGCTAATTTTTGTCGCAATTTTTCAAGATTATCTGTTGATTCATCATTATCATCATCAAAAAGCTCCTCTATCTTATATTCCTCACCGAATATTTCCATTAAGGCGTCGCGGTAATGGACATAACTTAAATCCTCACGCAAACCCTTAAAAAACGACATCACTTTATAAACCCGGGCCCATTTATTTTTTAAATCTTCCCGAGACGAAAAATCTTTAGAAATAAAAGAAGCGGCAATGAAATTCAAACGCCAATCCGGCCAATCTAAAAGGCAATCCGGACAATCGCCGCTTTGATAATTAAGCGGAAAAGCAGAATTAAGCCATTTTGTTGTCAAATAAAAATTACGCAATTTAGCATTGTCTTCATATTCCTTCGGTACCAAGAAATTTTTATAATCGCGGTCATAAAGCAAAACCGGGGACTTTGACTGAACCTTGGCGGCTCGGATAAGCTCAAGTTCTGCGGCCACATCATCGCGCAAATAAGACGGCATCATGAATTGGAAGCGATCGCCGTCCGCCGAAGTAAATTTCCCAGCCGCACCGTCCGCCGCGATCTGTTCCGGCGCCGGCTTTAAAAGCTCCAAGGCGGTCGCAAAAAAAGCCGCGGCCAAGCGCTCTCCTTCTAAAATCGGATCGTTAACTTTGCCGATCATTGCTAACCGCGCTTCATAGCGATCGCGGGCGATTTCATAGAGTTCTTTATTAACCTCCCAAAGGTTAGAATAAAAAACATTTTCTTCAATGTCCTTAAAAGTCCGCTTTAAAGTATTCTGATAACTATAGATTAAAAAATCCGCCGTAATCATAAGCGGCAACTGTTTTTCGTTCAACTCAGCGTAAACCGCAAAAAAATCCGCGGCCTCTTTTTCCCAAGGATTATCTATCAGCGCGAAACCGGATTCATTTAAACTCTCCAGTCCCGGATCAAGATTTATCTTCCGAGAAACATCATAATAATTCATTACGTCAATCTTAACATTAAGCGGCAATTCATAATCCAAAATCTCCGGCGCGACTACTAGCGCCGGCGCCTCGTAAAAATCCGCAAAACTAAGATATTCTAAGGCCTCGGTCCAAGCACCGGCTTCACCGTTACCGTTCTCATCGCCGGTTTCAAGCTCAAAACTCGGCAAGACGACCGGAGCAAAAATATCTTCCGGCTCGGCTATTGTTTCCAGAGGCGGCGCGGATTTAAATGGTGATTTTTTAATCAATAAAAAGGCCACTAAGGCGACCAAGGCAATCACTATTAAAGCGGCGGCGGCGATAATAATGATTTTCCGCCACGGCGGCCGGGAAACAACCGGCGCGTTATCTTCCGAAGCGCTTTCTTCTTCCGGGGCTAACTCGGAAGAAATGATTTTAGTTTGTTCCGCTTGATCTTCAAACATGTTTTTATTTTAAATATTTATATTTATTATTCAGATGTTCATTATACGTCCGAGCATAAAAAACTTTCTTGTCCGGCGTCGTTAGAAAATAATAATAATCCGACTCAAGCGGATAAATCGCCGCTTTAATCGCCGCTAAACTCGGATTACTAATCGGCCCGGGCGGTAAACCGCGGTATTTATAGGTATTGTAAGGCGAATCAACTTCCAATTCCGCGCCGCTATGCGCCGCTTTATTATCATTAAGAATATAAGATAAAGTCGCGTCCGCCTGCAAGCCCTGGCCGATATTTAAACGATTCCAGAAAATCCCGCTAATCAACCGGGCGTCGCGATTTTCGTTATCTCCTTGATAAACCGGCGCTTCTTTTTCGATCAGTGAAGCCATAATAATTATTTCATAAATCGTCTTCCCTTGCCGTGCTATTTCTTTCCGCAGGTCCGGCGTGAGCTTTGCGTCAAAATTCGCGAGAATTTTCTCAAGGACCTGAAGCGGCGTTGAACTGGCATAAATCCGATAAGTATCCGGGAATAAATATCCTTCTAAACCATAATATTCCGGCTTATCCGCTAAAAAAGAAAATTTTTCGGAAAAATCATAAGGCGCTGGCAACTGTTTATCCTCTGACAATCTTTTATTATTGCGATAATCAACCAAGGGATGCCCGACTAAATCCAAAAATTCTTCCGCCGGCCATTTCCCCAATTCTTCAAAATATTGAGCCAAATCCCGCGTTGTCCAGCCCTCTTTAATCCGAATAGTTTCCTCTACCGGCACTTCAATAAGCGGCGTTGGTTTGGGTTTTTCTTTTTTTAATAAAATATTCAAGGCGAGCAAGACGATTGCCGCTAATAAGATTAAAGCCACTAAAAATCTCGCCCCTAATCTTTTTCTGTTATATCTCCGCCCCTTATATCCAAACATAATTTATTTAATTTTTTCTTTTCTTTAAAATCGCCGCCCGAGCAATTAGCTTAGAACTAGCACGAATTTTTTTGCCCAGGCCGTCAACCATTTTAATCCCTAATTTCCGGCAAATTTCATATTCCGGCACATCATTGATATTTTTCCGATCGCCACCGTTAGCAAAAATATCCGGTTTTAATTTAGCTAAAGATTTTATAACTGGTACATGGCCATCGGCCGTCTGATAATCATCAATCGCTAAAACCGCCTTATCAACCTCGCGCAAAGCGCTCACAATCGCCAAACGATCTTTTTCGGACATGAACGGCACCCGACCTTTTAAAGCTACCTGCTTATCATTATTAACAATCACTACTAATTTATCACCAAGTTTTTTTGCTTTTTTAATCATTTCCAGATGCCCGACATGAAGCGGGTTAAAGTATCCGGACACGGCGACCACAAGCGGTTTATGGCGCTTTTTATTGACGGAAATTTTCTTTACTGATTTAGACAATTTAGGCATAATTTATGAAAAATTTAAAACAAAAATAACAAAAATTGATAATCCTATTATAGCAAATTAAGGGAAAAAGATAAAACAAAAAGGCCGGAATTAATCGGCCCTTTCGCTTTAAAATATTTTTTTAAAAATAGAAATTACATCATCCCCATGGCGCCCATATAGAAATTACATCATCCCCATGCCGCCCATGGCGCCATGATCATGGCCGGTACCGCAGGAGCAATCCTTGCTTTCCGGCTTATCCGCAATCACCGCCTCGGTCGTTAAAAACATCATGGCCGCCGAAGCCGCGTTTTCCAAAGCCGAACGTACGACTTTCGTCGGGTCAACGATTCCGGACTTTACCATTTCTACAAACTCCCCGGTCGCGGCATTATAACCTCTGATAACTTTTCCGCCTTTATTTTCTTCAATCGTCCGTTGTAAAATAAGTGATCCGTCTACGCCGGCATTAGCCGCTATTTGCTTAATCGGTTCTAAAATCGCCTGATTAATAATCTTCGCGCCAACCGCCTGTTTATTATCATTTTTTAATTCTTCTTCAAAACCGGCGAAGTCAGCCCCATAACAAGCGACTGCCAAAGCCAAACCGCCGCCCGGCACGACCCCTTCTTCCACAGCCGCTTTGGTCGCGTTTAGAGCGTCTTCAATCCGGTATTTCTTTTCTTTCATTTCTGTTTCCGTAGCCGCACCGACTTTAATCACGGCCACGCCACCGGCTAATTTCGCCAAGCGTTCTTGTAATTTTTCCTTATCAAAATCCGAATCAGCTAATTCTTTTTCTTTTCGAATCGCTTCAACTCGCGCTTTTATCACCTTTTCTTCGCCCTTGCCGTCCACAATCGTCGTATTATCTTTTGAGGCGACTACCTTGCGCGCCGAACCAAGGTCGCTGATTTCCGCTTTATCTAATTTTAAGCCAATCTCTTCAGTAATAACCCGTCCGCCGGTCAAAATCGCGATGTCTTCTAACATCGCTTTACGCCGATCGCCAAACCCCGGCGCCTTAATCCCTAAAACATTAAAAGTGCCACGCAATTTATTAACCACAAAAGTCGCCAAGGCCTCGCCGTCAATATCTTCGGCAATAATTACCAAGTCCTTTTTACCGGACTGCACGACTTTTTCCAAAAGCGGCAAAATATCCTGAACCGAAGAAATCTTTTTATCCGTAATTAAAATATGAGGGTCATTCATTTCCGCTTTCATCGTATCCTGGTTAGTAATCATATACGGGGAAATATAACCCTTATCAAACTGCATGCCTTCGACTACTTCCTTCTCGATACCGAAAGATTGACCCTCTTCGACCGTGATCACCCCTTCTTTGCCGACGCTATCCATGGCTTCGGCAATAATCTTACCAATTTCTTCGTCGTTAGCGGAAATAGATGCGACCTGGGCGATTTCTTCTTTAGTAGAAATCTCTTTTGACATTTTCTTAAGTTCGGCCACGATCTCGGCCGTCCGTTTCTCAATTCCGTGCCGGATTTCAATCGGATTAACCCCGGCCGCCACTAACTTCAAGCCGACATTAATAATCGCCTGTGCTAAAACGGTCGCGGTCGTCGTGCCGTCACCGGCCGCATCATTGGTTTTAGAAGCGACTTCTTTAATAATTTCCGCGCCGATATTCTCGAATTTATCTTCGAGTTCGATTTCCTTGGCTACGGTCACGCCGTCTTTAGTAATAATCGGCGCACCATAACTTTTAGAAATCACGACGTTCCGGCCTTTCGGGCCGAGCGTTACTTTTACGGCATTAGCCAATTGGTCAACACCTCTTTTTAAAGCCAAGCGGGCTTTCTCGTCAAAAATAATTTGTTTAGACATATATTAGAATAATGGTTTTTTGGAATAGTATTTTTATGTTGGTGCTCAAAACACTATTCCAAAAAACTCTACATTTTAATTATTTATAATCGCGATGATATCGCTTTCGCTCAAAACTAAATATTCCTCGCCATCAATTTTTACTTCATCCGGCGAATATTTTTTAAACATAACTTGGTCGCCGACCTTAACCGTCATCAGCGCGACCTGGCCGTTATCAAGCTGACGGCCAACGCCAACAGCAACGACTTCGCCGCGTTCCGGCTTTTCTTTATCCATCGTTTCCGGTAAAACAATTCCGGATTTGGTCATCTCCTCTTTTTTTAAGGGCTTAACCACGACATTGTTAAAAAGTGGGTTTAGTTTCATATTTTTTCTAATATTAAATAATTTATTTTAGCAGTCATATTAAATGAGTGCTAATTCTGTTAATATTTTAGCCCTTTAAAAAATAGCTGTCAAGAGTTAAAATCTGGACATAAAAAACAAAATTAGAATCTACGATAGCGCTTGCGCCGCGAAATCAAACTGCACGTTCAGCATAAAACCAGGCCGCGTGCTTGAAATAAATCGCTTGCGTAAAATAAAAAACCGCATATAAATACGCGGCTTCTATATTTTACAGGCCTTATTTGACTTATTATTTTTTCCGGGTGAACACAATATAGCTACCCTTAGGAACCCCGTCCTCAAAGCAAGCGATATTGCTTACCCATTTACCGTACATATTTTTACTAACGAACACAACTTGGCGGCAACCATAATTACTCAACCAAAGGTTTTTTTCATAATCAAGCCCAAAGATAAATGATTCATCTTCCGGCTCAACATTCCCTTCTAGTTGTGCCCAAATTATAAATAGTCGGTGCGCATTCGGCATTGATCCCTTTTGTTTAGAGATAAACTCTAAACACTGTTCGCTTCTCAAGTCGCATTTTAAGCGATAAATAAAAGCATGCTCCCGCCCGGTATAAAGCGGCGCACTCGGATCGAAAGCTCCTTTTAATATATCCCGATTAAAGTACAGAAAAACATCTCCTGTATCTTTATAAAATTTCTCTAAGGAAAAATTAGCCGGGATTTCTATTGGCCAGCGCAAGATTGGCTCAAAGCAGTCCTGTAGTTTTACCTTCTTCGCCTTTTTTGGCGATACAGCGGTCAGCCCGAAAGCAACGACCGACAACAATAATATCAATAATATTTTTTTCATGGCTAAATATATTTATTTGTTAATAATACTAATTAATTTTCCTGACATAATACCACATAAATAATCTTATGTCAATATATTATCATCATTATTTTTGTAGTAAGATAATAGAGTAAAATAAGGGAAAATTTATCAGAATGAGCCGGATGTCTTACTCGCCTTAAAACAAGCTCCCTATTAGCAAATAAAAAATTATGACTATTTTTCATGGCTTTATTTTAGGTCTGATTGAAGGCCTTACTGAATTCCTGCCGATCTCTTCCACAGCACATTTGATTTTAGCAGCTGATTGGCTAAAAATACCGGGCTCTGATTTTTTGAAAACTTTTGAAATTTCTATTCAGCTCGGCGCGATCTTAGCAGTCGCGGTTTTATATTGGAAACGAATTTTCGCTTCCCGCGCCTTGATCGGCAAAATCACCGCCGCTTTTATTCCGACGGCGCTTATTGGTTTCGCCGGCTATAAAATCATCAAAAACTATTTAATGGATAATCTTTATATCATTGCCGGGGCGCTCCTGATCGGCGGCTTGATTTTAATTATCTTGGAAAAATATTATTCCCGGCGCGAAGAGAATAAAAAAACCGCAACCGAAGATGGCGGCGCGAATCTTAAACTTTCTTATCGCCAAGCCGTGATTGTCGGCTGCTGCCAGGGCTTAGCCGTTGTCCCCGGCGTTTCCCGCTCGGCCGCCACGATTATCGGCGGACTCGGACTTGGAATTAGCCGGAAAGATATCGTAGAGTTTTCTTTCCTACTCGCCTTGCCGACCATGCTGGCGGCCACGGGTTATGATCTTTATAAAAGCCGAGGAGTGCTCGGCGTTTTAACCAGCCAGGACTTAATCGTCTGGCTTATCGGTTTCGTAATGTCTTTCATAACCGCGATTATCGGCATCCGCTTCTTCCTTAAATTCATCAAGAAAAATAATTTCGTTCCTTTCGGCTGGTACCGGATAATTATTGCTTTAGTGGTTTTGGCGGGGCTGGTTTTTTAATTTAGCGTTAATATGATTTAATTTTTCTTTTCCGAATCGGATAATACACTAAACCTAAAATAATAAACACTAATCCTAAAATATTCACGCCCCAAACGCCGATTACAAATATAACGTCATATTCAAATAATTTAATCAAACCGAAACCTAATAAAAATGCGAAAAAACCCGTCCTGATATAGGCCAAGGTGTTCCTTTCGTTCGCTAATATAGTTCTTTCTTGCGCCATCAATTCCTGCGAAGGAATTATTTTTTTAAAATGATTGTTTTCCATAATATTTAAATTAATTTATAGAGCGACGCGTCGCCCTTGCCACATGTGAGGCGCGGATTAAAGCCGCGTCGGATTCAAATAGGACATATTCCTATTCTTTATTGATCCATTTTTTTTCAATAGCTTCTTCCAGGTCGATTTCAAGAAGATGGGCATTAACCATCGCCATGCCGACCACATCAGCAAGTTCTTTAGCCAATTCTTTCTTGGAAACATCTTCCGCCACATACTTTTCAGGACGGCTTTTTTTCCTATAGATTAAAACGGCTTGTGAAAATTCGCCGATTTCTTCATATAATTTAATCAATGCGAAATCTTCATCAATTTCCACATTATATTCCTTGCCATACCTAATAGCATTTTCTACTACCTTTTTTTGCACCTCTTTGAATGTCATATAAAAATTAAAATAAAAATTATTTTAGTTAACAGCGGTAAGTAAGCCGATGGCGCCATAATGTTTACACATACGATAAATTTACCACATCCTTATTAAATTATTTGGCGGTGAAATTTAGATGAAAGAAATTTATATTCCTTGTTAATATTACAGGTAAATTTATTGAACCTCATATTAGTTGTTATATGATGTTCTGAAATTTTTATTTACATTCAACGCTAATTAATATTTCTTTAATAACTTTAGAAATTTTTTCAACAGCGGGTGCCAACATTCTATGTATCATCATAATAAATTGAATATTTTCTTTAACATCTACTATCTCAGTAAGTTTTTTTTCAAACTCCCAAAACAAATTATTTTTTAGACCCTCTTCTTGCGGTAGAAAATCATAAGAGCCGTATTCTATTTGCCTTTTTTCGTGAATATCGCTAAACATTTTACAAAATACATCTGGATGAATGCTAATTTTCTCAGATTTATAAGTAGTTTCCAGATGGTTTTTTAAAATCAGATCTACTATTTCGTAAAAAATTTCTCTGCCACATTCATCCTTAAGCTGTTGAAAAATCAATCTATCTACGATATTAATATAAAAATGAGTCATTTCTATAACAATTAGTCCAAAACTTTTTTCATCGGTTTTCGGATGTGAGGAACCATTAAATATATCAAAAACTGTTTTGGCATCTGAATAAGCTTCTACTTGCAGTATTGAGCTAATTAGTTTTGCGGCTTCGTTTTTAGTAATCTTTTTATTACTCATTTTTATATAGTTAATAAATAAAAATTTCAAAATTTCACATAGCTCCTTTCTATACAAAACATTTCCATAATTCAAGCTAAATTTGTATATTATGCGAGATTATGATATATTTTTTGCCATCTAAATCTACCTTTATTTTACTGATTCCTAAACAATTATGCAAATCCGTCTTTCTTTTAATTATGGCGAATTCGCTATAATTAAGTCCGTGCCTAAAAACTCCAAAACTAAAAAACATTACCAGTCCCTTATAAAAAAAGCCCCGGCTTAGCGGCCGGGACTTTTTATTTTACATTAAAAATATTCATCTACTACTTCCCCTTCACCCTCCGCCATCTATTCAAAGCGCGGGTGCGGGCCAATTCCTTTTCAAGTTTCGCGGCAATACGGGCAAATTCAACTTGATCGATATTAACGGCGTTCTGTTTCGCTTCTTCAGCGCGCTGACGCGCGGCTTCAATCCGTTCTTCATCAAGCTCAATCGCCCGTTCGGCCGTATCGGCTAAAATAACAATCTTATCGCGCAAAACTTCTAAAAACCCGCCAGACACGGCCATGATTTCCAGCTCGCCGTCCGGCTTTTTAATTTCTAAAACGCCCGGCTTCAAAATTGAAACCAAAGGGATATGTTCCGGTAAAATCGTTAGCTCGCCTTCCGTGGTCGGTAAAGTTATCTGGCGAATTTCCTCTTTAAGGACAACCCTCTCCGGCGTAACGATTTCAAATTTTATAGTTTTCTGAGCCATAGTTATTATTATTTCCCGACTTCATCAATTCCGCCTTTCATATAAAAATCATTCTCGCCCTTATCATCATGCTTACCTTCCAGAATTTCCTTAAAGCCACGAATCGTATCGGCTAATTTAACATATTCGCCGGGCCGACCGGTAAAAGTTTCAGCGACTGAAAAGGGCTGGGATAAAAATTTCTGGATCTTCCGGGCGCGGGCAACGATAATTTTATCTTCGTCGGATAATTCTTCCATACCTAAAATCGCAATAATATCCTGGAGTTCTTTATAGCGTTGCAAAATCTTTTGAACGCCGCGGGCGGTTTCATAATGTTCCGCGCCGACAATCTTCGGATCTAAAATCGTGGAAGAAGAATCAAGCGGATCAACGGCGGGGTAAATACCAAGTTCGGATAAAGAGCGGGATAAGACAACCGTAGAATCTAAATGGCCGAAAGTCGTGGCCGGTGCCGGATCGGTCAAGTCATCGGCCGGGACATAAACCGCCTGGATTGAAGTGATAGAACCGTTCTTGGTTGAGGTAATCCGTTCCTGAAGTTCGCCCATTTCCGTGGCTAAAGTCGGCTGATAGCCGACCGCCGAAGGCATGCGGCCTAAAAGCGTAGAGACCTCGGAACCGGCCTGCGTGAAACGGAAAATATTATCAATAAAGAATAAAACGTCTTGATGCTTTTCGTCGCGAAAATATTCGGCGATTGATAAGCCGGTTAAAGCCACGCGCGCCCGGCAACCCGGCGGCTCGTTCATCTGGCCGAAAACCATAGACACCTTATCTAAAACCCCGGCGTCTTTCATTTCATGATATAAATCATTACCTTCGCGCGTCCGTTCGCCGACTCCGGCAAAAACCGAATAGCCGCCGTGCGCTTTGGCGATGTTATTAATAAATTCCTGGATAACCACCGTTTTACCGACTCCGGCGCCGCCGAATAAACCGACTTTGCCACCTTTGGCAATCGGGCAGATTAAATCAATAACTTTAATACCGGTTTCTAAAATTTCCGTCTTAGTTGATTGATCAACAAAATCCGGAGCCGCGCGATGAATTTCATATTTCTTCTCATGCTTAACCGCTTCTTTCCCATCCACGGATTCGCCTAAGACATTCAAAATCCGGCCTAAAGTTCCCTCGCCAACCGGCACGCTGATGCCGGCGCCGGTACTGATTACCTCATCGCCTCTTTTCAGGCCGTCAGTCGAGCCCATGGCAATCGCCCGGACGACATTGAAACCGATGTGCTGTTGGGTTTCTAAAACCAATTTATTTCCGCCTCTTTCAACTTCCAGGGCAGTATAAATTTCCGGCAACTCGCCGCTAAAAGTAACATCAACGACCGCGCCGATGATCTGTTTGACTTTGCCGGTCTGGCTTTTTTCTTTAACCATATACTTATTATATTAACAAAAATTATTAATTAATTTATTAAGCGCTTAAGCTCGCCACGCCAGCGCTAATTTCGGAAATTTCTGCGGTAATACTCGCCTGGCGGGCTTTGTTATAGAAAAGGGTAAGCTCGTCAACTAAGCCGCTTGCGGCATCGGTCGCCTGATGCATGGCCGCCATCCGGGCGCTATGCTCGGAAGCGTTTGATTCTAACAAGGCCTGAAAAATCTGGACTTCAATTAAACGCGGCACCATCGCTTCTAAAACTTCTTCCGGCGTGGGTTCGTAGGTAAAAATAAACTTATTTTTTCCGGAGTTTAAATATTTTTCTTCCTTTTCTTTAATCATTTCTTTTTTAGTTTCTAATTTTTCGCTTTTGCCAATCGCGCCGAGATACTCGTCCTCCGCTTCAATATCAACCGGCAAAAGCTGTTTGATTCGCGGAATCTGTTTAACGGCGTTAACAAAGTCGCTATAAGCGAGCATTACTTTATCATAATTGCCGCTTAAAAAGTCTCTAATGATTAGCGAAGCGATCGGCGAAATCGCGGCTGAATCGGAAATAACATCTTCTTTTGGAAATTCCGCGACTACCTTATAACCGAAGCGATTCTGAACCGCCAAGCCCTTCCGGCCGACAATAATAAAATCGGTTTCAATATTATCATGCTTCTTAACCGATTTAATCGCTTTGGAAATCAGAGCCGAATTAAAGCCGCCGCACAAACCGCGATTGGAAGAAATCAAAACGACCGCGACTCGCTTCACTTCTTTTCTCTTTTTTAGAAGCGGGTGCTGTTCTGAGCCGGCGTTAAGCGAATTAGAGATATTCAAAATCGTCACCCAGCTTAAATTAGCATAGGTTCTGGTTCGCAAAACCGCTTCCACCGCCTTCCGCATTTTGGCGGCGGCAACCATTTCCATGGCTTTCGTGATTTTCTTGGTATTGGAAACCGATTTAATCCGTTTTTTTATTTCTTTAGCGTTAGTCATTTTTCTTAATCAAATTTTTTATTTTCTTAATCTTAATAATTTTACTTAATCAAGGTTTTCATCTCTTTAGCCTTAATCATTTTCCTTAATCAGATAATCTAAAACGTCCTTACAGCCCTGAATCGCCTTTTTAAATTCGGCTTCGTCCTTTTCTTCAAGTTGACCGGTCGCCTTAACATTAGCTAAAGCTTCCCGGGCGTTATCGCGAGCATATTCGAGTAAATCAACCTCAAAATCCTTGATTTTTTCTACCGGCACATCATCCATATAACCGTTAGAAACCGCGTAATAAATCAAAACCTGCTCTTCCACGGCGACCGGCGAATATTGATCCTGCTTAAAAATTTCAAACAGGCGCTTGCCTCTTTCTAATTGGCGCTTGGTCGCTTCATCAAGGTCCGAACCGAATTGCGCGAAGGCCGCCAGTTCCCGATATTGCGCCGCTTCAAGTTTAATTTTTCCGGCTACTTTTTTCATCGCCTTAATCTGCGCCGCCGAACCGACTCGGGAAACGGAAATACCGACGTTAACCGCCGGCCGGTTTCCTTGATAAAACAAATCCGGTTCCAAATAAATCTGACCGTCGGTAATGGAAATAACATTAGTCGGAATATAAGCGGCCACATCGCCGGCCTGGGTCTCAATAATCGGCAAGGAAGTTATGGAACCGCCGCCGAAGTCCTTGTTTAATTTACAAGATCTTTCCAATAAGCGAGAATGGAGATAAAAAACATCACCCGGATAAGCTTCGCGACCCGGCGGACGTTTCAATAACAAAGAAATTTCCCGATAAGAGACGGCATGCTTTGATAAATCATCATAAACAATCAAAACATCTTCGCCTTTATCTAAAAAATATTCGGCCATAGCCGTACCGGCATAAGGCGCGATATATAATAAGGAAGCCGGATCGCTGGCACCGGCGACCACAACAGTCGTATATTTCATCGCTCCGGTCTCCTCTAATTTAGCCACGATATTCGCTACTTTAGATTCTTTCTGACCAATGGCGACATAAACGCATTTCATATTCTGGCCGGCCTGGTTAATAATCGCGTCAATCGCAATCGCAGTTTTTCCGATCTGACGATCACCGATAATAAGTTCCCGCTGGCCGCGGCCAATCGGAATCATAGCGTCAATCGCCTTAATTCCGGTCTGAACCGGCTGTTTAACGGATTCACGGGTAATAACACCGGAAGCAATTTTTTCAATCGGGTAATATTTAGCCGCTTTAATGTCTCCCTTGCCATCCACAGCCGCGCCTAAGGGATTAACAACCCGTCCGATCAAACTCTCTCCGACCGGTACTTCTAAAATACGCTTGGTAGCAATAACCTCATCGCCTTCTTTAATCCGGCTGGAGTCGCCTAAAATAATTGCGCCGACGCTATCTTCGTTCAAATTCAAAACTACGCCATAAACCGAACCGGCAGCCGCTTTAAATTCAAGCATTTCCGACATCATCGCTTCGGACAGGCCGGAAACGCGGGCGATGCCATCACCGGCTTCGATTACGCGGCCGAAAGAGCGTTCTTCATTATTAAATTCCAAATCCTGGATCTGTTTTTTTAATTGTTCGACGATAAAATCTTTGGTATGGCTGGACATATGCTTTTTAATTATGCTTATTTTAAAATATTAATTATTTAAGGCCTGAGCCAGGGAACGAAGCTTGGTCCGAATACTGGCATCAAGTAAACGGTCGCCGTATTTTATTATTATTCCGCCTAAAATTCCGGCGTCTAAACTGCTTTTAGATATAACTTCTCCGGCTCCCGCCAGTTTTTTAATATATTCATTTAAAAACTTCTCGGTCTGGGCGTCTAATTTATGCGCAGCGATTATTTCCGCTTCAGTTAAAGATTTTTCCTTATTCCAAAGATCGCTGAAACAGTTTATAATCCGATCTAAACGGACGATCTGCTGATGCGCGGCCAAAACCCGGGCGAAATTCTTTATCGCCATTTCTAATTCTTTTCCCTCTTTATCCCGGACTATTTCCAGCAGGGCTTGCGCGTATTGTTTGTCGCGTATCTTCATATTTTAATAAATCCTTTAATTCTTTATCTTAATTCCTTAACCGCCTTTTCAATTAAATCCTTATCCTTAGCCGCGTCAATTTTTTCACCAAGAACTTTTTCCAAAGCCGCGACTACCAGGTCAGAAACCTCTTTCTTAATTTCCCGTAAAGAAGCGGCTTTCTCCGCGCTGATTTTCTCCCGCTCTTCGTTAATAATCGCGCCGACATCCTCGCGCGATTTATTAATTATTTCCTGATAGCGGATTTCCGCTTGCTTTTTCGCTTCTTCAATTATTCCAGCCGCCTCTTTCTTGGCCGTGCTGATAATTTCTTTATTCTCTTCCGTAACTGCCGCTAATTTTTCTGCCGCTTCGTCAGCATCGGCAACTCCTTTAGCGACTTTCTGCCGGCGCTCTTCTAAGGTATTAAAAAGCGGGCGATAAGCAAAACGCCATAAAACAAATAATAAGATAGCGAAATTAAAAAATTGCGCCAAAAGTATCCGCCAATCAATTCCCAAAGCTTTAATTAAGGCCATAAATTAAAAATTAAAAAACAAAGAAATCCGTCCCTTTATTTTAAAAAGAGCCGGACTCTCTTCGCCTTTTAAGCGAATAAGATAATCATGGTTACTACCAAGGCGTAAATAGCCGTGGATTCGGTAATCGCCATGGAGACAAACATAAGCGGAGTGATTTTACCAGCCGCTTCCGGATTCCGACCGATTGCTTCCAGGGCCTTAGAGGCGGCGATACCTTCGCCAATACCCGGACCAATAGCGCCCAAGCCAATCGCTAATCCGGCGCCAATATACTTTGCTGCTTCAATGTCCATAAATTTATTATTAATTAAATTATAATTTTTTAAACAAACTAGCTTGCCGCCTCTTCCGGGGCTTCAACTTCCGAGGCCATGGAAATAAAGACCAAGGTTAAAACGGAAAACACAAAGGGTTGAACTACCGCGGTTAATAGGCCTAAAAATAAAAACGGCAAAGGCAGAAAAAACGGGAACAAGAACAACATCACCGCGCCAAGCACTTCGCCAGCAAAAATATTACCGAATAAACGAAAGGATAAGGACATAATCTTCGCTATTTCACCAATTAAATCCATAATCCCTAAAAAACATTTCAAAGGACTTCGGAAATTAATGAATTTAGTCACATATTTCCAGGGTCCGGCCACAACAATCGCTACGATTTGTGTTATTAAAACCGAAATCATGGTCATCATAAACACTAAACTATAATCAGCAATTATCGCCCGAAACAGCGGCACGACGCCGCCGGCCGTCTTAAGCGTAACTGCGGATTGCCCGGGGATATAAACCAATAAATTACAGAAAAAAACAAAAAAGAACATGGTAAAAACTAATGGGAAAACTTTTTTAGCTTTTTTCTTATCACCAACCGTGTCTTCAACAAAGCTATAAGCACCCTCAAATAGCATTTCTAAAATATTTTGAAGCTTGCCTGGCACTAAACGCAAATTACGACGAAGTAAAAAAGAGCCGATGATTAAAAAAATAGTAACCACGATCGACCAAAAAAAAGTATTAGAAATCGGCCAAGAACCGGCATAAAACAAGATTTCTGGAGATAAAGAAATATTTAAACCCATATTATTTTAATCGCGAGGAGAATTATCCGGCGAATTCTTAGCTAAACCACTAACCGGGCTATTTTTAATTGAATCTGTAACCTGATTATTATTACTATCTAATAATTCAACATTTTCGTCCGAACTTTCCGAGGCCTTTTCTTTATAAGTCGCTATCAAGTGATTAATCTGTCCTAATTTTTTAAATAGTAAAATATTCGTGGTTACGAAAGCTAAGAAAACACCAATTATTAAATACAAGGGCCCGCTGGAAAATTTTCGATCAAGAAAATACCCAAGCCCCCCTAAAATTAACAAAGGCCCTAAAATGGCCCCGCTAGTATGATAGAAAGTGGCAATTGCCATCGTCTTTATACTCCTCGCGTCAATAATTTTTTTAAAATCCATATATTCCAGCTGATATTAGGTTAAAAATAAACCTAATTAAACCATCTTTTTTATAGCGCAAAAAATCCTACGTGTCAATACTCCGATTTTGCGACTTTTAAACGTGCCCAACAAGCACCGACACAATTCCTAACTATTTAAATCCGAAAAAGATTCTTAGCGGTATTTGTGCTAATATCAGCCACTTTTTCAATATTAATATTTCTAATATCGGCGATTCGTTTGGCTACGTACTGAACAAGTAAAGGCTCGTTTCGCTGGCCGCGATACGGCTCCGGCGTCATATACGGAGAGTCGGTTTCAATCATAATCTTATCCAAAGGAACTTTCCTGATTAAATCATCCCATTGTTGGCTAAAAGTGATCAGGCCGGTGAAGGAAATTAATAAGCCGAGACGGAAATATTTCCAGGCCAAATCCTCATCGCCGGAAAAACAATGGACAACGCCCCAGGGCCGATCCGACGGCACTAAATCTCCATATTCTTTTTTAAATTCTAAAAGCATCGCGTATAAATCATCATGCGCTTGCCGGCAATGAATGATTACCGGTTTATCTAAGCTTCGCGCTAATAATAGCTGTTGAGCAAAAACTGCCTGCTGTTTTTTCTTAACGGCTTGTAGGTCCTGAGCTGGATTTAAATGATAATAATCAAGACCAATTTCGCCAATCGCTACGACTTTTTCAAATTTCGCCAAACGCTCATAACTGCCGTAATCAAATTCTTCCGGCCGCGCCTGGAAACTCGCGCCAACACCGGTTTCACCGGTCTCAACCCGACCGGCTTCTAAATGAACCGGGTGCAGGCCGATCGCGGCATAAACGCCGCGTTCGTATTTATTGGCGTAATCTAAGGCGCGATTTGAGGTCTTAAATTCCGATCCGACCAAAATCATCCAGGTCTCATTATCTAAAGACCGGCGGATTACCTCTTCGGCATCGTCTTTAAAAGCAGAAAAATTTACATGGGCATGAGTATCAATAAACATAAAAATCTTAATACTTAAAAAACGCGCCGAACGCGTCTTTTAAGGAACCTGCCGCTAAATACTCTTTTTAACACAAGATAAAAACAGCATTCAACGGCAATCCCCTAAACCCTTAATTTACTTGAAAATTATTGCGGGTTGCCGGAATTTCCGGACTGTTCGGATGACGGGGCAGAAGAAGCGTTCGCAGATTGATTAAAAGGTTGGTCAGAGGGTTGAGACGGCATTGAATTTGTCGGAGCGGCCACTTCTTTATCTTTATTTTCCTCGCCGTGTTCGCAACACTTATCACATTCATTACATTCACAATTTTTATCTTCTTCACCGCATTTGCACTTGCAACCAAAAAGCTTTTGTAACCAATTACACATAAATTTTTGATAAATAAATTAATGTTTTACTATATAAATTATAGCATTTAAGGGTTTAAAGGTCAAAAAAACAGGATTTTTTGACTAATTTTAACCACATATTTCCAGATACTAACGACGCAATAAAATCGTGAAATAACTAGTGGAACTGTCTAAACTACTGACTCCCATGGCCTCGGCCTGATTTTTATTATTAACTATTTCCAAATTCTCGGCGCCGGCTTGTCCAGTCGCCGTTAATACGGTCACAGCGGTCGCCGGCGAATCAATGTAATCATCATTAAACGAATATATCTTTTGATAATCGCGCGCGCCCAAGGCCTCTCGAGTTATCTCGTCATTAACTCGAGCCCGCTCGGTCGGGAGGTAATGAGAAAAATCGATTGAGGCGATAATGATTGTTTCTTGATTAAGATCAGCGGCTAAATATTCTCCTAGCGCTTTCGCCTGTTCTAATGTTATCCGGTTATTTAATATAAGCGGCACGATTTCAGCTTCCGGGAAGCAATAGTTCACATAGGGGGTGATATTGGATATAGAATGCTCTGTGCTTAAACGGCTGATATCGGAAACCGCGATTCCCTCTTTTATTATCCTAGCAACCATACCTTGATTGGAGTTAACTCGACCGTCGGGCAAATTATAGGCGATTGGCCCGGTGATGATATCGCCGGCACCCGTGTTTTCATGATTGGGCCCGACAATAATTACTCTTTTTATATTATAACGACAAATTTTTTGAAATAATTCCGCGCTATAATCAGCCGCCAAATCATGATGCGGCGCAATCAATCCTAAAACACCATTCTCGACAAACTCGGCTCCGGCAGGATATTTTTCAATCGCATCATAAAAAAGCGGCCAATTATAATTAACCGGAAAAATCGACTGCGCCACGACCGACGCCGCTGGCAGGGAATTATTTTTAATTTTATTTAATTTATCCATAACCCGCCAAACGCAAAAACTGGCAAATATAATTGCCAGTATTGCGCTAAAAAAAATTAATTTTTTCTTTTTATCCTTCATGTTATCCTTTATGACTAATTTTACCGCTGATGAATTTCTATTTGTCCGGCGGATGAAAAACTTTTAAGGTCGGCGATTTTAACTGACTGGATCAACGCCGATTCGGCAATATACTTGCCCGGCTGGCTGATGCGCGCGAAATAGCTAAAATAATCCTTTTGGCAACGGGGGTCCTTATTCCAATTTTTATCAACGATGAATTTAACTTTCTGGCCGGAAACTTCATAAGGATAGCGGATACCGCAATCAGCTTCAAGGCCATAACGATAAGTATTACTTATTAATTTTAAGCCGCTCGGTAAAATATCAGTAATTTCATAAAGTCCGTCCGGCGCCGTGCCAGAAAATCGCGATTTAATCCGAACTTCGACGATATCGCCTTCCTGAAAATCATTACTCAACTTCCCTTTATTCCAATAACTCCGTTCTAAACCGACTTCCTGGCTCTGTTTAGTTAAATCGGCTCTAGCGTCATAATCGCTAACCGCCGCTATCTGGCCGCTGATTACTTTTATTTCTAAGGTCGGCAACTGTTCGGGGCCGACCAGAAATTGAAAGGATTCGCCGCGTCCTAACGTTTTATTAATTTCTTGATTAGCAATCTTAAGGGAAAATTCAGCCTTACCGGACGGAATATTTGGAATCATTAATCGTAAATATAAGAGCTGTTCCAAATTACCAAGAATATCCGTCGGACGATTATCAACCACATAATTTCGGAAATTCTCTGCGCGATCATCGTCCAGCCCAGCCGCCAAGATAGCGGCTAAGACCGTGGCTAAAAAATTATCATCGTTATTTTTATCATTTATCTTAAGCCGCGAATACGCGTTAAATTTTTCGCCGTAAGCGGCTAACAATTCATCATATATCTTTTGCGCCAATTGATTATCGCCGATAAGCCGCGCGCCTAAAGCTAAATACAATTTATCCAAAGGCCCAAGATCGGACAAGCGACTAAATTCGCGTAAAGAAATAAGCACCGGCTCATTAAGCGCGGCTAAACCGGACAAGGCCAAAGCTAATTCATCGCGATTGGCGTCCCGATTATTATAAACACTATATAAATACCCGGCTAAAGCCTGGCTATCAAAGGCCTCCGGTTTAGCCATGGCTGCTAAAACAGAAATTCTTAAATCCGCGTCGGAATAAGGCAATAATGAGATGCCACCGGTCGCAGTCTGATATATTTTTAAGTCCGCGTCCGTTGGTTCGGTCGCGGCGCTAAAATATTCGTTCATTAAATCGGTCGCGATAAGCGCTGATAATTTCTGGTCAACTCGCGCCCCGTAGCCATGGCTTAAACCGAGCAATTCCGAATAATAGCGACCCCGATTATTATCCATCAGCGTAATCGTTGTCCAGCTATCCTCCGCGCCGGCAATCTTATCGCCGGTTTTAATTTCCGAAACGATCTGATGCCGTTCACTTAGTCGCGAATCAATAACGCTAATTTCATTAACAACGGTATCTTGATTATTTTGGGAAGCGGCGCCAATTTTTAATTTATAGGTCCCCGCGCTTACTCGATTTAAGTTAAAATAAATCGGACGGAAAGCTTTCGCTTCCTGATCAACCCGTGCCGCGCCGAGCGCCGGCGCTTCAAGATAAGCCTGTATTTTATCCGCGGCAACCAAGTCATCGCCGTAAGCCGTCGCCTTAATTATCGGTTCATCGCCGGCCAAATATTGCTTGGATAAATTAGTCTCGACGAAAAATGGCAAAGTCGCTTTAAGCTGCGTTTTAGCAACGCCGGCTTCTAAGTCGCCGGAAATGCCCTGGACGCTCATCTGCCAAGAAGTAATATTGTCGGGCAGTTGGAATTTAACCGTCGCCCGGCCGCTCTGATCAGTTTCGACTTGAGTAAACAAAGCTAAATCCGGGAAATAAGAACGCTCTCCGCTCCCGCCGCCGCCTCTTTCCGCACCGCCGCCTAATAGAACGTTCTTATGGGAATATTTACTAAAGAGATGGCCACTACTCAGTGCCCGATATAAACCGCTTAAAGGATCGGACTCGGGAATTCCACCTAAAGGTGCAAGGGCTAGATCAACGGCGCTAACATTAATACGGGCTCGGACATCTCGCCCCGCTTGATCTTTAACGGAAATATTCAAAGTCGCCTCATCGCCGGGACGATACTCGTCCTTATCGGTCTTAATGGCGATATCTAACTTACGCTTCTCCTGATTAAAAAAGGCGCTAAACCCATTATCAGCATGATAAGTCCGCCCGTCAAACCAAGTGGCGACAACGTAAATATTCGGTATATCGTCGGCCGCATAATTAAAGCTAAATTTAGAACTATCGCTCACCTGATAATCACGCAGACCATTTTGCAAACGTAAATATAAGAAACGACCGGCATCAGTAATTGTTTCCGTGCCATACCTTTTAACTTCAAGCTTAACCTTCTCATCAATATCATAACTTTTCTTATACGGCGTTTCTTCAACCAGGTTATAGTAATCGAAGCGCGGATCATTTATCGACTGGGAAGCGTTAAAATATAAATTATCATTCGTTATGTTATTATATTGATCGCCGGCCAGCAATTTTATTTCATAATAATATTTTGGATCAACGTCAAACACTAAACTACCGGTACCATCCGCGCCGGTGGCGAAAGATCGATCGGGCAAGGCCGTCTTTTTCTGATCGTAACGATAAATCGGATAAGAAACCTTATTAATGAAATCGTAATAAGTCCCGGTCTGACGTGGAATATATTCTATGGCCGTAATCTTAACAGTTACTACTTTGCCCGCCGCCGGCGCGCCATTCCAGTCATCCTCTGCTTTATTTAAATCAACATTAAACAATTCTGTTTTGATTTGGACTTTATTTTCTTGCCCAACCCGGTTAATACTCGCGTTATCAAAACGGATTCGCGTCCGGAAAACGCGAACATCGGCACTGCCGTAAACCTCGCCGGCTTCGGATAATTTCGGTTTAACCGTTAATTCGTCTCGGCAAGTATCCCCACAAGAATCACCGCTACAAGAACAGGATGTCGTATATTTTAAATTAACCGTGCCATTGCCATCCGTGGCCGCCATCTGGCCGTCCGAGACTGTTGGTGAATCACTGCTTTTATTATTATGTACAATCTCTAAATCATGGTTGACTAAAGGCGTCCCCTCGAAAAAACTGGTTTTAATTTCGTAATTAACGCTATCTCCGGCAAAAACCGCTTGAGCACTCGGGGCTACTTTTATCTGATAGGCCGGCTTGATGTAATCTTGGACTATAATATAGCGGCCGGAATAAAGCTCCTTGTCATCAAGCCGAATATCAACCCGGTAATTGCGCGGGATTAAATTATTAAATTTCAAGCTGCCGATAAAAAACCCCTGGCTGTCAATTTTTGCTTTCTGTTCCACGACGATTATCGGCTCCTGATAAATATCCCAAAAACTATCATTGACTAAGCGAACCGTGACTTCCTTATCGGCCGTGGCTACGACATCAGATCGCGACCGAACAAAACCCCAAAAATTTATTTCATCGGTCGGCTGGTATAAATCGCGGTCGGTATATAAATAACTCCAATAATTATCCGGGTTGTTCGCGCCATCCGAACGATAATCCGGCGGAACGCTCACCACCAAATTCTTTCCGGCCGCTTCGATCAAAAATAGAGAAGTTTTCTCATCTTGATAATCAAATTTTAGAACGGCAACGCCACTGGCGTCGGCCGAAGCGCTAGTCTTAGTTCCTAAATTACTAACTTTAGCCGGAGATTTTTTATCCAATCCGATGTCGTTAATCCAAAACAGTACCTCGTCGTTAATGACTGTCGTATAGGCGGAAACATCGCTCACCTGAACGAAAATCCAGCTATGATTATCGCCGATGGCCGCTTCGACCAGGTAGAAACCAGCCGGCAAGCGATTAGGCAAAACCAGATAATTTCCCCGATCATTACTGGCCAGGGGCAGATTATAAGTGGCGGCTAAAGACAAACCGGAATAATTTATTTCCGCGCAACGACGAGCGCTGGCAGCCCAGCTCGGAATCTCGTAATATTTTTCCAAAGCGGCCGTGAAAGCGTCTAAGCTCTGATAATTATAAACTTTAACAGCGGCTAATTGCTCTGCTTGTTTATTGCGGGCATAAACAGAAAAAGCCGGATTTTGTTCGGTGGCAAACTCAACTAAATCATCGGCAAAATTTATAGTCGTTGCCGGCGCTTCTTCTTCCCGGACTTCAAATTGAAAACGATAAGCTTCCGATAAATTTTCACCGGTCGCTAAATCGTTAACCGACGGCGCGACCGTTACAGTATAAAGCGTTCCGGGATTAAGCGACTGTTTCGGAACGAAAACCATGGTCTGCCGGTGTTTCTCAAAAGCCCCTTCAACCGCCGGAGTAATATTAAAAGCCGTCTCAAAACCGGTAAAATTTTCCGTACTAAAATTTATCTCAATGCCGGTATTGGCCAGCGCGCTTGTCCGATCGGCCGGAAGCGAGCCGGTAATTTTAAATTTATTTTTTACCTGAAAGGCCCAAGAATAAAGATGATCGACCGTTAGGCCTTGATCGTTAACATAGGCGGAAGCGATAGTCAGGCGATAAACGACTTTATCCACTAACCCGTCTTTAGGAATTAATCTAAATTCGTATTCATTAACCGCCGTTAAATCAAACTCCGTCGCCGGCGACAATTTAATATTAGCGCGCAGAGAATCAAGATCTTTAATCGCGGTTTTACTCTTAATAACAAAATGGGTATTGGCTTCAACGCCAAATTCACCCCCGGCCGTCGCTTCAACGGAAAAATTATCGCGCGCGTAGGCGGTCTCGACCGTAAACGGCGAAAATCCGCTTTGCGGCCAAAACTTAACCGCCGTGATAATAACGGCAAGTATCACCACTAAAGCCAGGGCCGGCGCTAAACGACGGACATTAAAGCGGGAAAACCAGGCCTCCCAGATTTTTGCAATTTTATCTTTCATAGAAAAAGTTTTGGCTTGGCGTCGCGCTAAAATTTCCATCCGCAAGCGGTCTTGGAAATCAACAGTCGGCGCTAAGTCCTTAGAAACGGAGCTCTTAATCTTGTCTCCTGCTTCTAATAACGCCGAAATCTCCGGATCATTACACTCCGACGGCGCTTGTCCGGCGGCTAAAGCGGCGGCTAATAATTTTGCTTTTTCTTTATTCATATTTTTGATAGATTGCTCGAAAACGCTTAAGCGCGCGAAAAAGCCAAACTCCGACATTGTTCGGCTTAATGCCCAGGGATTGCGCGATTTCAATATTATCCAATTCGGCAAAAAATTTAAGCTGTAAAATCTGTTGATCGCGTGACGACAAACTGGCCATAGTTTTTTCTACAATAGCCCGATTAAGCGAGCGGATTGAATCGGCCTGCGGATCTTGGCATTCATCGCTCGGCTCAGTAATATTTTCAATGTTAACCGTCGCGCGCCGACCCTGACCGCGATAATAATCGATCAATTTATTATTAGCAATTCGATAAAGCCAAGCGGCGAAAGAATAATCGTTCTTCGGCCGAAAAGTCCTAAGATTCGTAAAAACTTTTAAAAAAATAGCGGAAACAATATCTTCCGCCGCTTCTTTTTGCCCGACCCGCTTTATAATAAAAAAATATATCTTCGGGAAATAAAAATCATACAAGACCGCGAAAGAACGGTCATCGGTTTTAGCTTGTTCCACGATCATGTTTTCGTTTATTAATTTATCCGACAAAATTTGGCCTTCCATATATAATAACGATAAATAACCTTAAACATTACAACTTAATAGACTCTATTTCCATTAATAAGTCTAAATATCCAATTCCTCAAGCAATTTCTTTTGTTGACGGCTTAAGCCGTCCGGAATCTTGACGATAATTCTCACGAATTGATCCCCGAGACCGCGCTGATGCAATTTACTGATCCCCTTTTCTCTTAATTTAAAAACCGTTCCGGATTGGGTTCCTTCCGGAATTTTTAATTTCACCGGGCCATGAATCGTTTCCACCTCAATCTTATCGCCCAAAATCGCTTGTTTAATATTTATCGTTTCTTCGGTTCTAATATCATAGTCGTCGCGGATAAATTTTTTATGGCTACCAACTTTCACGCGCAGATATAAATCGCCGGCCGGCGCGCCCTTGGCTCCGGCTTCGCCCTGGCCGCTCAAACGAATTGATTCGCCGTCGCTGATTCCGGCCGGAATCTTGACTTTTATTTTAACCGCTTCATGGCGAATACCGGCACCGCCGCATTGCCCGCATTTCTGAGTATAAATTTTCCCTTCACCGCCGCAAGCTGTACATTCGGACTGCATCTGAATATTGCCTAAAATCGTCCGCTGAAGACGAGAAACGCGACCGGAACCGCCGCAAGTTTTACAAGTTTCTATTTTAGCGCCCGGTTCGGCGCCTGTGCCGCCGCAATGACCGCAAACTACATTCTTAGAAAATTTTAATTCTTTTTCTAAGCCGAAAGCCGCTTGTAGAAAATCCAAATTTACTTTCATCTCCAAATCACGGCCACGTGTTGTCCGGCGAGAAGAACTGCCACGGGACGAGCCACCACCGAAGCCGAAAATATCACCGAAGCCGCCGAACATATCGCCCAAATCTTCAAAATCAACATTAAAACCTTGGCCGCCCTGAAAACCGGAAAAACCGGAAAATCCCTGGCCAAAACCGCCGAAACCGCCGCCGCCGGCCTGGCCGTTCTGGAACGCTGAACCGAATTGATCGTATTGCTGGCGCTTTTGCGGATTGCTTAAAACCTGATAGGCCTCATTGGCTTCTTTGAATTGCGCTTCGTCGCCGCCTTTATCCGGATGATGCTCATGCGCTTTCTTGCGAAAAGCGGTTTTGATATCAGCGGCGCTGGCGTCTTTAGACACGCCTAAAATATTGTAATAGTCTTTGGACATAATTAATTTAAAGATGGCGCTAATGAGATAGTTTAACTTAAAGATTTAATCCACTTATCCATAACAGAATAAATTTCTTTTAAATGTTCCTCGTCGCGAAAAGTATGGGGAGCGGCTTTAACTATATAGAGCTCTTTTTTATCTGCCGGGATGGCTTTGAATAAAATTTCTTGGTGCGCGGGGGGGCAGGACTCATCAAACTCGCCGACGATTATAATAGTCGGCATAGTTAATTTTTCTGCTTTTTCTAATAAATTATATTTTAAACGATCTTCCATGTGCGACCATTTCAATTTTTTCTCTAAACCGCTACTATAACCAATTGTTGTTCGCCAACCGCTTTTCTCCCAAGCCGCCATTTCTTCCGGATTATGTACCGCGAAAGATAACTCACCGGAAACCACGGGAGCAATCGGCGCCAAAGCCTTTATTTCCTCCGGATAATTCTCGGCATATAAAGCCGTACATATCCCGCCTAAACTATGGCCGCATAAAATAAACGGTTCTTGATAAAAATTTTGTTTCTTTGACCAGGCAATAACATCTTCCAGATCTTCGTAATAATTAGTCGTCGTAGCGTCGCTATAATTACCGTCACTTTCGCCGAAAGTATTGGTTGTATCAAAACTGATAACTGTATAATTATTATCCAAAAAACTTCTGATGAAGGCACGGATGTGTGGCTGTTCCTTAAACCCTCCTAATCCATGCATCACAAAAGCCAGCCCGATCGGCTTTTCCGGTTTTTCAACTAAGACACAAATTTTCTTATCATGGCGATTTTTGATGAAGAGTTTTTGCATAAATTAATAAACTAATACCATGCTGCCGGAAGCATTGACACTGAATAAACGATAATATATACTATAAATGTAGTTAGAAATAGCTACATTGATTCTAAAGCTTGGGGGTCCCTGCGGGATCCTTTTTGCGTTTTAGACTATCATTTCCTTGGATAAACAAATATTTTCTCTGATTCTAAATCCTCTCCGAAAATTTTTTGGCGAGTATTTCTAATCTGGCTGTTTTTGGAACAAACATATATATTAAATTCGATTATTCTTACAAATATCCGCATAGAATCGCGCCGACGGTCGCGCCTTCCGTTCATATGTCTGATAATCTATCTCGTATAATCCGAAGCGCGGACGAAAGCCTTCAGCCCATTCGAAATTATCGATTAGCGACCAATGAAAATATCCTTTGACGTCCGTCCCCTCACTGATCGCCCGATGGACATTTTTCAAAATTTCCGTAATATACCAGGCGCGATGCTGGTCGCCGCGGTCGGCTAAGCCGTTTTCGGTGATATAAATCGGCAAAGCGTATTTTTTCAAATCTTTCAATAAATGATAAATTCCTTCCGGATGCAGGCCCCATTCAATATCTGATTTCTTCTTATAAGAGAATTGGCCGTTGAAACCATAGTTAACGAAATTATGGAAATAATAATTCAGGCCGATAAAATCCTGATGGCTCTTGATCTTATTTAAAAAACGATAGTTCCACCACCAGTCGGCGACCACTTTCAAAACACGATTGACGAAAGCGTTGTTGCCGGCTTCAAAATAGATATTATGCTTCGCGATGCCGACCTGATTCCCCGCGTCGATATTTTTTAAAACGCCGTAAGCCACGCGATGCGCCGCGGCCAGATTATTTATAACGCGCCAAAGCGCGAAGGGGTTGCACTTTTGCGGCGGCCATTCGCCGACCAGATAGCTTTGCGAAGCATAGACCATCGGCTCATTAAGCGTGATCCAGAAATTTACTTCTGTATTAAAATAAGCTGCGACTTTCTCGGTAAATCTCTTAAAATAACCTACTATCTCGCGATTCTCCCAGCCGCCCCTGTCGCGAAGCCAGAGAGGTAAAGGCCAGTGCCAAAGCGTCACGAAGGGCTCGACGCCCTGTGCCCGCAGTTTCTTGATGAAATCTTTATAATATTCCAGAGCCGCGGTGCTGAATTTCCCTTCTTCCGGTTCAATCCGCGACCAGTCCACGGAAAAACGATAGGCATTCGCGTTCAATTCTTTTAGACAGGCGATATCAGCATTATTTTCAATATAGGAATTAACCGCCGTACCCGATATGAAATCCAAAGGATCAAGCTGCTTCTTGGCTAAATCCGCCAAACGCCGCGGCGACTTCTCCCATTCGGTCCAATCGTTTACCAAGCCGCCTTCGACCTGATGCGCCGAAGTCGCGCAACCCCAGAAGAATTGCGGCGGAAAGATTAGATCTGTCTTTTCGTTAGGCATATTACTAGACTGTGTACTTACTTATTTATTCCTCATTTCCCTTGCTCCCCAGCTCCTCGCACAATTCGACGCTAATTTCTTTCAGCGCTGCTTCTAACTCGGCGGTATTAACTATCTGACGGACCTTATTATGAATAGCAAAAGTGCCGCGATGCTTGGCCGTGAAAGTATCTTCCGGCAAATCAACGACTTTCGACTGTTTATCGCCAGCTAAAACCAGCCGCCCTCTCTTAATATAAGACTTCACTAAATTTATCACCGATTTATCATCATAACTAGCCAACAAAGTTTTCAGGGCCTCCCGAACGCTGCCCATATCATCCTCGGAACGACGGAATTCTTCCGCGCCGATGTTGACTAAGAGTTCTAAAATATCAGTCGCCTTATTATTCTTTTCGCTGACCGTCGCGGCTTTGTCCTTATTAAAAACAATATCCGGCAGATTTAGAATCGGTTCGCTCACCCGACCGCCCTCTTGCTTCTTAAAAATAATATCGCCGCTCACTAATTCGCCAATAGCGCCATGCGCGTCATGAATCTGCCTTATATACTTGCCCGTTTCGGCCAGGGCCTGAAAACGATCCAAGTCTTTGACTTTCTCGCTATCAATTAAGTCAGAGCGATAGACATCCTGCAGTGGCACGCCATGACGGAATAAATCCTGGTCTTTTATCTCTATCCCTTTTTCATGCAGACCATAAGTATTTTCTAAGCCGAGGCGCTGGACATTCTCGAAAATTTCTTCCTTACTGCCGCGATATTTTTTCGCGCCCGGCGCCAAGAATTTGAAAAATAATCTCGGATCGCGGCGAAAGAAGGCGCCCATATCTTTCACGAGATGATCGTCGAAAGTCCGAAAGATAGCATCGCCCCATTTGTCGATCTTAGAAACTAAGCCGGAATTATCCCAAACCATCTTACCCTCTTCCGTCTTCATCTTGCCGCCATAGACGCCGAGCGTACTCTTATAATCTTCATTCGGGAAACCGGACTCATACATCGTCTCGTTAATCTTGTCGGTCAATTTATCGACTTTAGGAGTAAATTTTTGAAACTCCGGATTTTCAAAGCTCATAAAATTAAATTTAATTTATATTTGCCAATCAGCCACCCAAACGCCAGGCGGCTGATAAAATCTAAATTACTTCTTCTCCTCAACCTCTCCCTCAACAACATTATCATCTTTCTTTTTGGTTTCAGTTTCGTTAGCTTCCGTCCTCTCAGTTGCTCCTGATTCCGCACCGGCCGCACCGGCCTGCTCCGCGCCCGGGACTCCTCCCGCGCCCGGCTGTTGATACATGGCCGCGCCAATCTTTTGCGCGATCGTATTTATCTCCTCCATTTTCTTTTTCATCTCTTCAAGATTTCCGGATTCTTTGGCTTTCTTTAATTCCGCGTTTTTATCTTCTAACTCTTTCTTGTCTTCAGGTTTCATTTTATCGCCCGATTCTTTTATCATCTTTTCCATAGTAAAACTCACGGCGTCGGCCTGATTTTTTATTTCCGCTTCTTCTTTCTTTTTCTTATCTTCTTCAGAATGAAGTTCGGCTTCTTTTTTCATTTTTTCAATTTCCTCTTTAGATAAACCGGACGAAGCGGTAATGGTAATCTTCTGCTGTTTATTGGTCGCCTTATCGGTCGCGGAAACATTTAAAATTCCGTTGGCATCGAGATCGAATTTAACTTCAACCTGTGGCACCCCACGCGGCGCAGCCGGAATACCGTCTAAAGTAAAATGGCCTAAAGTCTTATTATCACTAGCCATCGGACGATCACCCTGGACCACATGAATTTCAACCGCGGTCTGGCCATCGGCGGCCGTGGAGAAAACCTGGGACTTCGAGGTCGGAATGGTTGTGTTGCGTTCAATAAGAGGAGTCGCGACGCCGCCTAAGGTTTCAATCCCTAAAGTTAAAGGCGTAACATCTAATAATAAAACATCTTTAACGTCGCCTTGTAAAACGCCAGCCTGAACGGCCGCGCCCATAGCCACAACTTCATCCGGATTAACGGTTAGATTCGGTTCCTTACCAAAAAATTCTTTAACCTTTTGTAAAACCAAAGGCATACGAGTCATGCCGCCAACCATAACCACTTCCTCAATATCTTTAATAGAATATCCAGCATCGGCCAAGGCCTTCTTACAAGGCTCAATTGTTTTTTCCACCAGGTCCATCACTAAAGATTCTAATTTCGCCCGAGAAATTTTCATGACCAAATGCTTCGGCCCATTGGCGTCAGTCGTGATAAAGGGCTGATTGATTTCTGTCTCAGCCGCCGTCGATAATTCAATTTTCGCTTTTTCAGCCGATTCTTTTATCCGCTGCAAAGCCAAAGTATCTTTTGATAAATCAATTCCTTGATCTTTCTTAAATTCTTCTAAAATCCAATTGATAATCCGCTGGTCAAAATCCTCGCCGCCTAAATGCGTGTCGCCGTTGGTCGCCTTAACCTCAACCGTGTCCGCGGAAATATCAAGGACGGAAACGTCAAAAGTTCCGCCGCCCAAATCGTAAACAACAATCTGCTGACCCGCCTTCTTATCAAACCCATAAGCCAGCGCGGCTGCGGTCGGTTCGTTAATAATGCGTTTTACGTCTAGCCCGGCAATCGTGCCGGCGTCTTTAGTCGCCTGACGTTGCGAGTCGTTAAAATAAGCCGGAACCGTAATAATCGCTTCGGTAATTTTCTCGCCGATCTTCGCTTCTGCGTCCGCCTTTAATTTAGATAAAATCATGGCAGAAATTTCCTGCGGACTATAATCCTTATCGCCCATCTTCACTTTAACGCCTTCGCCGGCCTGTAAAATCTGATAAGGCGCGGTTTTAAGATCCCGCTGGACTTCGTCTTCGGAAAAATGGCGGCCGATCAAACGCTTGACCGCGTAAACCGTGTTAGTCGGATTGATAACCGCCTGGCGTTTCGCGGCCTGACCGACAATGCGCTCGTTATTCTTGGAAATCGCCACGACCGACGGGGTCGTGCGGTTGCCTTCAATGTTCTCAACAATCTTCGGCGCCCCGCCTTCCATAATCGCCATGGCGGAATTAGTGGTGCCGAGATCAATTCCTAAAATTTTTGACATATTTTTTTATTTATTAATTATTTAATATTTCATTTTTTAATTCTTTGATATCATGTTCATTTTCAAGCTTAACGCCCGACTCAAATTTATATAACAGAGGAATAACGCCGCACTCGGCGCACTTCCCCCATTTACAACCACCTTTTTCCTTAAAAAGCCTGGCGCAGGTTTTAGTTTCTTTCTTATAAACGTCGGAAAAATATTTCATACTTTTAATTATTAACTAATTTTCGGCTCGCTTTTTTCAAGCGGACCGATTTATCAACTAACAATTATTTCTTTTTATTCTGGATCTTAATCGTTTTTGGCTTCACTTCAGCCGCTTTCGGAACAGTAATTTTTAATACCCCGTCCTCATTCACGGCTATTGCCTGGTCGCCATCAACCTTAGTCGGCAAAGGAATAGAGCGATAAAAAGAGCCACGACGGATTTCCTTGCGATAATAATTTTTCTCATCCACCTCGCTTTTCTTCTCGCTCTCGCCTTTAATAGACAGGACATTATTCTCAATCGAAATATCAACCTTATCAGGATCAATGCCGCCAAGCTGGGTTTCAATTACGATATTATCCTTGTCCTCATACATATCAACCGCTGGCGTAAAGCCGAATTGATTGCCCCGGACAGCCGGCAACATGGATTCTAAACTTTTTTCCATGTCGTCGAACTCCGGAAAAAATGGTGTCCATTTTATTAATGACATAGATTTTATGCTTCTTCCCGTAAAACTCAGTCCTAAGCTGAGTGGATAGGGGAAGAATAAAATTATTAATTAATTTCTAATTTCCTGCCTGCCGGTAGGCAGGCTAAACCCATGAATATTAATTTCAAATTTCTAAACCCATGAATATTAATTTCAAATTTCTAAATCCTAATTTCCAATCAAATCCAAATTTTTAAATTAAAATGTCAAAATTAGAAATTGTGATTTTGTTATTGATTGGAAATTGGAAATTTGACATTAGAAATTTTAAAAATAATCTTTTAATCTTTATTTTTTTAATTTTAAATTTTAAATTTTAAATCTTTAATGTTTAATTTTTCAATCTTTCACAATCACTTTCGCCGGCCTAATTACTTTTCCGTTCAACTTATAGCCCGGCATAATCTCCTGCTTAATTTTTTCACCGGTTCCATCTATCGCTTCCATCAAATCATGATCAAATTTTTCGCCCTCGGTTTTAATTTCTTCAATGCCGCGCGTTGCCAAAACTTCCTTAAATTGTTTTAAAACATGTTTCACCCCTTCAACCCAGGCGCTCTGGCTTTCTTCTTCGCTTAAACCTTTAAGCGATAACTTTAAATGATCATAAACCGGCAAGATATCATGTAAAAAATCTTCCACCGCGTATTTAACAAATTCTTCTTTTTCCTTAGCGCTCTGTTTGACTAAATTTTGGTAATCGGCCAAGGCGCGGAGGTATTTTTGATTATCGCTTTCCACATCTTCTTCTCGCAAAAATTCAAATCTCGGCTTCTTTTCCCCCTTCAACTCGACTTCTCCTAAAAACATTTTTTTAGGTCGAACCCAAATTTTATTTTCATTATTAACATCACGATATATTATTAATTGTTCTTTATTTTCCGAATGAGTAGCTTCACTCAAAAAAATATATTCTCCTCCTTTATAATGGCGGTAAATTCCTTTTTTTAATTCACTCATATTATTCAAACTTATTCTTAATAAATTCCACTAGCGCTAAATTGCGCCCATAATCCATGCGCATCGGCCCTAAAATCCCGAAAACGCCGTCTTGATTATTATTCTTGTACTTGACTAAAACCGTGCTTAAAAAATTTCCAAAAGGATTCTTAGATCCAATCAAAACCTGCGCGCCGTCTTTTAATTCTTCGAAGGTATCATCAATAATTTCTTCCAAACGGTCAATAACCGCGGACACGTCGCTAATCGCGTCAACCCGGGCAAATTCCGGCTGAGCGAAAAGATTGGCGAGGCCGGTATAATATAGATCATTTTTATGAAAAGCCCAAAATACCGCGCCGCCAGCCAATTCCGCGATTACCTTGGCTGTCCGTTTATAAGCGGCTTCTTCCGCAGCAAACAAGCCCTCTAATAATTTAAATTCGCTATCTTTTAAATTTTTCTTCTTTATTTCCGATAAATTTTCTAAAAACAATTCGTAAGCGGCTTCGGTCGGCACGCGGCCGGCCGAAGTATGCGGCTGGTAGATATAGCCTTCTTCCTCAAGCTCCATCATTTCATTCCGCACAGTCGCCGGAGAGACCTCCAGCTTATATTTCTCTACTAATCCACCCGAAGAAACCGGCGTCGCGGTTTTTATGTATTCGCAAATAATTGTTTCTAAAAGGAATTTTTTACGATCGGAAATCATAAAATTATAGCTGTATTCATTTATATTTTATGGCTAAAAAATCTACTAAAAATCCATCTGTTTACATTATAAACAAACTTAGCACTCCCGTCAAGAGAGTGCTAATTATTTAAAAACCTAACAATAAAAAGCATTTATAGCTTTAAAATCATTCCGTCTCAACAAACCCCGCTCGCTCCCGATATATTAAATAATTCTGATATTGCCCCGGACTCAAAAGTTGTTCCGTTTTAAAACCCTGACTGGCGCGATAAATTATGGAATAATTACGAGGCGAATAATTATTGATAAAACAATCGGAAATTAAATGAACGAAACCGGCCGCAGCCAAACTTATTAAAAAAATCGCGACTTTTTTCTTTTGGCGAACTAAATAGGCAATGATTAAAAGTATGGGGACCAGCTCCCAGGCATGAAAAAAAAGATAAGTTCGCTCACTGGCTAAAAATTGGTAGCCGTTAAAAAATTCCGTAAAACTAAAACGCAAGCCAAAAGTTAAAAAATATTCCAAGACATGATCTAAATCAATCAAGCATCCGCCCATTATCCCAGCAATAACCCCCAGCCGCATATTCTTAAAATATCGGCCGCAGAAATAACCGGTTAAAACCGCGACTATGAAATGGAGTGATAAATGAAGCGCTAAAGGCATAAGCAATAAAAAAATAACTAACGACTACTATAATACCAACTTAAAATATCCCTGGCAATCGGCGCGGCCATGGTACTGCCCTCCACGCCTTCTTCGACCAAAACAGTAATCACAATCTCCGGATTTTCATAAGGCGCGAAGCCGGTGAACCAGGCGTGCGGATCCTTACCGACCGACCATTGCGCCGTTCCGGTCTTGCCGGCTACGGCCACCGGCAGAGAATACAAGGATTGGGCGCTGCCGACGGTTATGGTCTCCCGCATACCTTGGCGGACTATTTCTAAATTAGCCGGATCAATAAAATCTTGACGAATTATTTCCGGCGCTATCTCCCTAATCACTTCATTATTATCTCCCAAAATCTTGGTAACTAAACGCGGCTGGTAAAGAATGCCGTTATTGGCTATGGCCGCGGTATAATTCGCAACCTGGAGCGGCGTAACTAAAACATCGCCCTGGCCGATCGCGAAATGATAAGTATCGCCAATATACCAAGGATCTCCCTTTGTTTCTTCTTTCCATTCGGCAGTCGGAACAAAACCGGAACGTTCGCCGGGCAGGTCAATACCGCTCGGCTCACCTAAACCGAACAGCCTTGAATATTTTATTAAACCGCTTAATCCCAAACCGGAAAAATCGCCATAACCGCCGCCGATATAATAGAAAAAAGTATTAACCGACTCGGCCAAGGCCTTGCGGACATTGGTCGCGCCATGGCCGCCAGCCTTCCAATCCGGAAAAAACCAAGCGCTAATCGCTAAACCGCCCGTGCTTAAAAAGCTTGTCCGCTCGGTAATTATTCCTTCCTCTAAGGCGGCGGCGGCAAAGATCGGCTTAATCGTTGATCCGGAGGGAAATTCGCCGCTGACCGGCCGGTTAAACAAGGGTAAATTTTTATCATTTAAAAATCTATCATACTCTTCTTGGCTAATGCCGCGGGCAAAAAGATTATTATCATAAGCCGGCAAAGAAACCAAAGATAAAATCTCTCCGTTATTTGGATCCATGATTACGACCGAAGCGCGACTAAGATTATTCCTGGTTAAATATGACCGGGTGATTTCTTCCGTTTTATTCTGTAAAGCCGCGTCAATTGATAGCTGTAAGCTATACCCGTCCTCGGCCGGCGTTTCATTGATTATCTTTTTCTGGCGGCCGAGCGCGTCAACCTCAATATTTTTCTGGCCGGTTTTTCCTTTAAGCTCTTTTTCCCAAGACAATTCAATCCCGGTCTTGCCGATATAATCAATTGAAGAATATTCCGCTCCTAAATTTTCCAATTCTTTTTCGCTGATTTTTCCGGTATAGCCTAAAACATGGGCCAAGCTGCTTGATTCTAAAACTTCGGCCGCGGCAATATCCGGACCGGCCGGTGCCAAATATTCCCGCCGAATCTTGCTGGATAAAAATACGCCCGGCCATTCCGGTAATTTTAAAACAACCAACATTGCTTTGGCATAATCAATATTATCGGCGACAAAAAAGGGCTGGTATGATTCTAAAGAACCGCGTTTAATCTCGCCTAAATCTTCTTTTAATTTATAGAAAGCAGCTTCATCAGAAATAATATCTAAGGACCCTAAACCGGCGTTCGAATCCGGGCGATTCGGCGCCGTTAAGTCGATCGGATTGGTTAAAATAGAAGACTCTTCATCCAAGGCGTCTCCCTTTTCTAAAACATAAATAATTTCCCGCAAAATCTGATCGCGGGCTAATTCTTCCGCCGGCAAATTGATTGGCCGCAGATATAAAACAAAATTAGCTTTATTCCGAACCAAAGGCGATAAATTACGATCATAGATTATACCCCGCTTCGGCTCGATTGTTTCCGCCCGCAAACGATTACCCTCGGCTAAGAGGGAATAATATTCATGCTGGCTGATCTGCAGCCAAGCGGCGCGAAAAATTAAAACCAACAAGCCGATCAAAACCGCTAAAATAAAATATTTTAAGCGGCTAAAATCAAAAGAGCGGCTGACGGTTTCTTTATGCCCGGTATCGGCCAAAAAAGATTCTTCGGTCCAATCGGTATAATAGAAAGAATCCTTAAGCCGGCCAAAACTAAAACGGCCCTCCTTAACTGAAAAAGGGTCTTCGCCGCGCTCCCGCAAATGATCTTTTGCCCGGTTTTTATGGATATTTTTGAAAAATTTATCAATCATAGTTAAATATATCTTATCGCGGATTAAGGGGAAAAGCAAATTAGGGATTTAACGGAAAAACAAGCATTAACCATAAAACATTGGCTCCCTTATAGCCGAAAACTCCAATTTCAGCCCCGACAATCATTCTTTATTTTTTCTTTAGAAAAACTTTAACTTTTTTTCAGGGGAAATAATTTATAATGGAGAATGAAGATAAAAAATAAAAAAATAAAAACATGAGCTTAAGCAAAACCTGCAAAAAACATCGTTGTTTAAAAACCGGGGTCTGCCGCCATAAAACCTGGCTCGGCAACCTGGCGCTCTGCCGAATCGGGGATAAGCAGTGTCCTTACTGCTCGCCGACTCCGTTCGGACGCTACGAACCGGAAGATATTCTCCTGCCTTAGCCGGAGTAATTCTTCTTGAACTTGATCCGCCCCTCGCTATTAAGCCGGGGGCGGGTCAATTTATATTTTATAAATCCAAGAAAAAAACAAGCCTACCTTTAGCCTAAGCCGGAAAATAAATCAGCTTAAATGTAAAAAAATTTGTCTTAGTAATAAAAATATCTTACAATAAAATAATAATACTAATTTATGAAAATTCTTCTAATCGAGGACGACGAAAATATTGTCGATTCTCTCATTGCTCTCCTAAAAACCGCCGGCCACGCGACAGAAACAGCCTCTGACGGCGAACGCGGTTATCGCTTTGCCCGCTCCGGCGATTATGACCTGATAATAATGGATTACAATCTGCCGAAAATGAATGGCCGAGAAATAACGAAAAAAATAAGAGAAGAAAAAATAAATACTCCGATTCTAATGCTTACTGTCCGAAACAAACTGGACGATAAAGTTGAGCTTCTTAATCTCGGCGTTGATGATTATTTAGCAAAACCTTTTGCCGCGGCCGAACTTTTGGCGCGTTTAAAGGCGCTTAGCCGGCGGCCGCGCGTCTGGCAAGGCCATATTTTAAAAAACGGCAACCTGGAACTAGATCCGGATCGTTTTTTAGTGACTAAAAACGGCCAACGGATCGTTTTATCCGGAAAAGAATTTTCTCTTCTTGAATGTTTAATGAAACACGAAGGCCGGATTCTTTCCCGCCAGGAAATAATGGAAAAGGTCTGGGATGAAAACGCCGATCCTTTCTCGAACACGATTGAAGTCCATATCATGAATTTACGAAAAAAATTAGAAGAGCGCGGCGAAACTATAATCGCCACGATTTCCGGACGCGGCTATCGAATTGAAACGCCCGCGGAAAAATAAATAATTTCCGATCTAGCAGCCATGCGAACCAGCCAAAATTTTTTATCTCATTACACATTCCCGTTAAATATCCGATAAAAATTATCTTTAGAAAAATCTTAACTTTTCTTCAGGCCGCCTTTGCTAAGATAAAGGCGGCGGCAAATTCCTCGAGCGGAATTAGAAAAGTCGATGTTGCCTTACTCTAGTTCTAAATTTTTGCTCTATGTTGAAAAGTAATCAAAATTCATCTCGGACGAAGAGTCACAAAGAAAATCAGGCCTTATTGGCGATGATTTTAGCAACTGCTCTTAATCCTGGAACTCCCTGGCGCAGTTAAAAAGAAAAAACACTTCTTCCTTAGAAGAAGTGTTTTGTTTTATCATAAATATGAAAAATCTCGTTAAAAATCTAATCCGACCCTTAAGCCGAGACGAAGATCTTAGGCAACAAGAACTTATCCTTAATATTCTGCTTGGCCTGTCAATTTTTTGCTTCACGATTTTAAACCTAATCCGTTTGAAAGATGTTTTAGCCGGCGTCGGAGATATCGGAATGCCGATTACCTATACTTTGCTGATTCTGCTATTTTTTATTTTTTTGCTTTGGCTTTCTAAAAAGGGCCGGATAAAAACCGCAGCTTGGCTCCTAATTATCACTTATTCCCTACCGATGTTCTATTCTTTTATCGCCTGGGGAGGAGATCTGCCGGCCGCCTTGCTGTTAGCGGTTTTGATTATCGCTTTATGCGGCATTCTAATCGGCCAGCGTTTTGTACTTATTGCCACGGCCGCGATTAACTTATTTTTAATCGGACTGACTTATTTGCATAACCGAGGATTAATGGCGATTGATAATTCCTGGCGCGAAGGCCGGCATGAAATCGCTGACGCTATCGCCTACGCCGTAATCTTCCTAGTTATCGCCGGTGTCTGCTGGTTATTTTGCCGCGGGTTGAATCATGCCCTAAAACGGGCGCGGCAAAGCGAAAAAGCCTTAAAACAAGAACGCGATCTTTTAGAAATCAAGATTATTGAACGGACACAGGAATTACGCCAAGCCGAAGAAAAAAAAATAAACCAACTGCATCGCGTCGCCGAATTCGGCCGGCTCTCTTCGGGGATTTTCCATGACTTAGTTAACCCTCTAACCGCGCTCTCGCTTAATCTTGAACAAATAAAAAATGGCGAAGATAATAAAATAGGTGATAGTAAATCTTATTTAAGCCAAGCGCTTTTGGCAACACGAAAAATGTCCGATTTAATCGTTAGCATTAAAAGCCAGATCAAAGCCGACGGGAATCAGAAAGAATTTTCCGTTAACGAAGAAATAAAACAAATAATTCAAATTTTATCTTATAAAGCGCGGCAAGCGAATATCCACCTGGATTTCCCCGCGACGCCGGAATACTGCCTCTACGGCGATCCGGTTAAGTTCGGCCAGATTATAAGTAACTTAATAAGCAACGCGATTGAAGCCAGTAACCCCGGCCAAACCGTAAAAATCAATCTGGAAAAACAAAGCGATTATCTTAAACTTAAAGTGAGTGATCATGGCCGCGGCATTGCTCCGGACGACCTCCCGAAAATATTTGATTCATTTTTCAGCACCAAGAAAAACGAAGGGCAAAATTTAGGCATCGGCTTGGCTTCGGTTAAAAATATCTTAGCAAAAAATTTCCAAGGAAAAATCTCGGTTATAAGCAAACTTGGACAAGGCAGTGAATTTTCTTTATTATTTCCCTTGCAAGTCGCGAGAAATGATAAATTAAAAAATCAAACCGAAGAACAAGCCCTAATTAAAAAATGCCTTTAGAAAAACCTTATTTCTGGCCGGAATGGTTCGCGGCCGGATTAAACGCGAGCGAAAAGAAAAAAATAAACCCTGAACTGATCTTAAAACTTAATCGCGCCAATCTCTATTTATGGCGCGCCTTGAATATTTATGACGATTTTCTAGATGGCACGGGGCAGGCAGCGCGCCTGCCTATAGCCAACCGCTATTATCGTCATTTTTTGGAAAGCTATTATCGATTAAATTTAAAAAGTGATTTTTATCGCTTATTAAATAAGATCTTAAATGACTTAGACGCGGCAAACCGCGCCGAAGCCGCGCTTGAAAAAATAAAAACAAAAAACGGAAAAATAATCATTCCCTCTCGCCTGCCACTTTTTGAACCGTTAAGCTTATCCCGAAAATCCTTGGCGCTCGGTCTTGGCCCAATCGCCCTGCTCTCTACTCTCGGCTATCCGGCAAAAAGCGAAAAAATAAAAAACACTCTTAAATTTTTTCGCGCCGCTTTAGCCGCAAAACAATTAGCCGATGACGCGGCTGATTGGTTTGAGGACCTAAAAAACGGCGCTTTAAGCGCCGCCAATGTTCTTGTTTTAAGAGCGGCGAAACGAGACGGCCTAACTCTTAAACCGGAAAGCGAACCGGAAATTCTATATCTCTTATTCGCGACCAAGGCCTCCGGCAAATTAGCCGCCGATATCAGCCGCTTATGTCGCCGCGCTCGCGCCCTAGCGGACACAATCGGACTGCGCACTAATAATCGCTTATTAAGAGAAATAATTTTGCCCTTAGAAGATGCCATAAAAGAAAGCGAGAGATTTAGGAAAGAGTTTTTTGGGGATGATATTTCTATCCCCTGTTGAATATGGCGCCTCTTTTTCCTCTTTGCAATCCTTCTTCTAAAATTGACTAAATTATGATAATGAGTTAAGTTAATATAATATTTTTAGGCGTAAAAAGTAAAAAATCGCCTCAAAATTTATTTCCTTAACAAACAAATAAATACTATTGTTGAACAAATAAATAAGTAAAATGGAAAAGAATCTTAATTTACCGGGAAATCCAAGATACCAGCCGGAACAGCTAAAACCTATCTTAGGTTATGATAATCTCTATCGGTCTTGGGGCGAAATTGAAATCGCTAAATTGGAAGTAATGAAAGAAATCGGAAAAATACCGGCGGCTGTTTGGGAACAGCTAACAGAGGAACATCGCTTGGCAATCTTGGGGATAACGACTTCTGAAACCGACGGAGTAGAACGCAAAATAACTAAACATGACGTTAATGCGCATAACAGATTAATGAAAGAAGTCCTGCCGCCGGAATTAGCAATTTATATCCATATGCCGCTTACTAGTTATGATAAAATAAGCAATGGATATGTAATGATGTTTCGTGACGCTTTTCAGCAGGTCATCAAACCGGCCGCCAAAGAATTAATCGGCCATTTAGCTGATTTAACCGAGACCTTCGCGACAACCACGCAAATCGGCCGGACGCACGGCCAACAAGCCCTGCCAATAACCGTTGGCTTCTGGTTCGCGACGCTTCTATACAGGATAACTTACAATTATTCCGAACTTCGCAATAATTGTGAAAAGCTAAAAGGAAAAATTTCCGGTGCTACCGGCGCTTATAACGCCCAAGTCGCTCTCGGCTTCGATGACGATAAAACCGGAAAAAGTTTTGAGGAAATGGTGCTACATAAATTGAATTTGAAACCGGCACCAATAAGCACTCAGATTCTCTGCCCAGAAGCAGTTGCCTATTTCCTTTTTAGCGCGACTATGCTGTCGGCGGCGTTAGCCCAGTTTGGCCGCGATGGACGGCAATTAATGCGCACAGAAATCGGAGAAATTATTGAAAGTTTTGGTGCCGGCCAGGTCGGATCCTCGACGATGGCGCACAAACGCAATCCAATAAATTTCGAAAATACGGAAGGAATGTGGCTGAAAAACAAAAACGAATTTGGCAAAGTTATGGATACTTTGATTAGCGAGCATCAACGCGATCTTGTAAACAGCTCGGTAATGCGTGACTATCCGATAATTTTAGTTAATTTAGCTTATCAGTTAAATACGCTGTTGCGCAAAGACCAATCCGGAGAACCATTTGTAAAACGGATAAAGGTTGATACTGAGTGCCTACAGAATAATTTATCATTAAATGCTAATTTGATAATGGCCGAACCAATCTATATTTCTTTGCAATTGGCCGGCTATTCTCAAGACGCTCATGAACTTGTTAATCGCATTCTGACTCCAATGGCGAAAACCAGCGGTTTAACGATAATTTACCACTTAGAGGAGATGGCAAAAAATAATCAAGACATAAGTGGCGCTTTAGAAAAAATTCCGGATGAATTAAAAAATCTTTTTCGCAATCCGGAGCTTTACACTGGCAAAGCGGCCACCAAGGCCTTTGAAATCGCGGCCTGGGCCAGAAAAAAGATAGCCTAACGCCTATCCTAACTCCTAAAAACCAAAAATCCTCGCCAAAACGAGGATTTTTTACGTCTCTAGCCTATTTGTATTATTAAACTTTCACTGTTTTGCCAACATAACCGTAAAAAATTGACAAAAATTCTTATATTTTCACGGTTTTGGCTATAAAAACATTAAACCTTGAATTCATAAATCCTCACAATGATAAAATTAATTCTATATCTTTGTTATAGAATTAATTTCATTGCTGCGGGGCCTGGATTCGAACCAGGATAGCAGGATTCAAAGTCCCGAGTCCTACCGTTAGACGACCCCGCAATTTATATTTATTCCCTCTACCCAACCTTGTATTCTTCTATTTAAATTCGTGCTTCTGCGCACGATAACTCTTAATAATCCATAATAGCCTTCGCCACGATTCTTCCTGTTGCTACTAATCTGATTGCGCTTCCAGGTCACTTTCTTAAATTCGTCTAGAGGGAACCCGGTCGCTTGAGACCAATATTTTTGCACTTCCGGTAATCTCTCGGCCGCTGTTTTATGGAGAAACAACCAAAAATGAATATCGTTCTTAGGTATTTTACAAATATCGATTAACCACTTTAAAAATACCTGTATCAAGAATCGATCAGAATTTCCTAAAGCCACCAAACTGCCCCTTCCCCTTTCTTTTTGTCCTTCAGCCCAGTAAAGAGCAATCCCTATGAGCCACAAATCCCGATCATTTAATTGACTTATATCGCGGCGCGCCTCATCTTTAATTCTTTTAGTAGTAGAAATTCTTATTTCCCTTTTTCTTTCTCCACCCTTTCTTATGGCTGCCAGTTTCTTATCCGTGAGCCTCTGCTTTTGTGATTGGCTCAATCCAACGCTTCTCAGCCACATAGAGAGTGTGGATTTAGCCACCGGAACCTCTTTCAAAATATCGGAATAGGAATAACCTCTTCTTCTAAACTTTACTGCTTTTTCTTTGTCGGATGTTTTAGATATCATGCGAACCACAATTAATGTTTTATTAATTATACCATCGTGGTTCTAAAATACAAGTCCCGAGTCCTACCGTTAGACGATCCCGCAAATACCAAAATATCCTTCTTTCAGGATATTATGGAAAAAATAGCTAATTGTCAATTTAAACTAAACCGGGCAAACCCAAACACGACAAAGCGCGCTAATCCGCGGACACCGGCAAACTCGCCAAACGGCGCTTAAGCTGTTCCGTGTATTCCATAACATCCTTACGTAACTGGTAATTATCCGGACTGCCCGGCGGGATTTCCGAATAAACGGCGCTGATCTTAATAAGCGCTTCTCTTAATTTATCAAGCGCCGGTTCTTCAAGCTGAGCCACTGAATTCGTGTTTAATAACCTTAAATCGTCCAAAACTGCATCCCAATCCTTGCCGGCGGCGTTAGCGCTTAAAACATCGACCTCTTCCCTCACTAAAGCCATTTCTTCCTTGGTCAAAATCGGCTCACGCGACAAATTTTCAAAATTATTTTTCATAAATTTATTATCGCTATCCGGCCGCCCTTAAACCTGGGCGTATTTCCGGACGGCGAATAAGCTCGCAATCGTATTGATAAATAAAATCGCGATGAATTGAGCGCCGAAAATCATTAAAAAATTCTCTAAAAAATAAGCCAAAATGTTAATATTATAACCCATGAAAAAAACTTCAAGATAAGGCTGAAGCAAAGTTAGAAAAGGAAAGAAAACCGCGATAATCAGTAGGGTTCCGAATAAAGCATAAATAAAAGCGGAAAAAATATAAGGCATATAGACAAAAAAGTTTGAAGCGCCGACGAGGCGCATGATTTCAATTTCCTGGCGATGCGTGTAAATCGCGACCCGAATCGCGTTATAAACTACTAACAAAGAAGTCAAGATAAAAATTCCAATAATGAACAAGCCGACCTCGTTGACCCGTTTCGTTATAGTATTGATCTTCGCCAGGATAACGGTATTATCGGAAAAATCCCGTGATTCAATAATCGGATTATCAAGCACTTTAAGCTCATTGATCAACAAGCCGGATTCTTCAAAATTACTCGGCGCAATTGTTAAACTTGGCGATAAAGGATTCCGACCGAGTTCTTTTAAAGCCGCTAAAACCGCGGAATTATTCTCATATTTTTTCCGGAAAGATTCAATCGCTTCTTCTTTAGAAATATAGGAAACGCTTTTAACCCGCGGCGAAGAAGCAATTTGAGCGCGCAGGGCCTGGATTTCGCTTTCCGGCGTTTCCGCTTTCAAATATAAACTGATATCAATCTTTTCTTTGATTGCCGCGGCCGCGCCATCACTAATCAGCCGGACCGTAATTAAAGTATTTATGGAAAAAAGCGCGAGCAATAAAATCGTAATCGTCGCAATAGTGAGCCAGGCGTTCCGGCCGATATCCTGTAAGCTGAATTTTATTATCCGATAGAGAGAAAGCATAATTTTAATTATAATAGATATTTGCCGCGCTCGCGATCGCTGATTATCCGGCCGCCGTCCATAGTAACGACACGCTTATTCAAATAATTAACGATTTCTTTATTATGCGTTACCAGGATAACAGTCGTCCCAAATTTATTTATCCTTAATAATAGATCAATAATTTCATTAGCATTAATCGCATCTAAATTTCCGGTCGGCTCATCCGCTAATAAAATTTTCGGCTGATGGACTAAGGCGCGGGCAATCGCCGCCCGCTGGCGTTCACCGCCGGAAACTTCATGCGGATAGCGGTCGCCTTTATTTTCTAAACCGACAATCTTTAAAACGCTCGGCACGATTTTTTTTATCTTCGCGGTCTTGCCGGCGCAAACTTCTAAGGCAAAGGCGGCGTTTTCCGCCAAGGTCTTTTTCGGCAACAATTTAAAATCCTGGAAGATTACGCCGATTTGCCTTCGCAAAAACGGCACTTCCCGCCGACTAAGCCGCGTAATATCCCAATCGCCAATCAAAACTTTTCCTTCGTCCGCCCGCTCCTCGCCAATCAAAAGCCGGACCAGAGTCGTCTTACCGGCGCCGGATTGCCCAACGATAGATACAAATTCGCCCGGCGCGATACTCAAATTAACGTCCTCTAAAACGCGATTCTTTTTGCCGTAATTTTTGTAAACGCCTGATAAGTTAATCATAAATGCGGGGCTAATCTGTTTATTTAAGCAAAGTCAGGCCGTAACGGATTAATAGCTCATTATCTAAAAAATTCTCGGCCTTGCTTTTAGAATTAAAATTAACCGCAATCAAATTACCTTGCGGCGTGGCTACCCGAGTCATTAAAGTATAGCCGGACTCATCAATATAGCCGGTCTTTGAACCGCTAATGGAATAATTATTATTTTTCAAAAGCTGGTTCGTGTTATTAAGGGTATGCTTCTTTTTTGTGTTCACGGTCGTAAAAGTATAACGCCGGGTCGTGCTGATTTTACTAATCAAGGGATCGGAAAATACTTCTTTAGTTATTATAGCATAATCAAGCGGCGAACTCACATTGGCCGGCGCTAATCCAGTCGGCTCAACAAAATGCGTTCCGCTCGCCCCCCATTCCTTAACGCGCTCATTCATCCGGGCAATAAAATCCGCCCGGCTCAAGCCGCTTACTCGCACCAAAGTTTCCATGGCGTTATTAGCCGAGCCGACTAAGATACTATACAATAAATCCTCAATCGTCATTGTTTCACCTTCGCTCACTCTTAGCTTCGCCGACTCCCAGGGCTTACAATATTCATAATTATATCTTTCATCCTGATATTTATAAGCAACAACTTTTTTTAAATCCGGTTTGGTTTCCAAAAAAATCTTAGCCGCGACTAATTTCGTCAAACTTGCCAAGGGCGCCACGGCAGCCTCATTTTTCCCCCAAAGGACGCTCCCGTCTTTTTCCGATAAGATAACGGCCGAGGCCGCCGTAATATTTAAATCCGCCGTGGTCTGCGGTACAGCTTTTTTCACTTCCGGAATAACAATTTTTAAGGGTTCAATCCGAACCGAAACTAGTCCGGCGCCCGGCGAAGCGATTTTAGAAAAAGCCACATAATCAAGATCAATTACCCGATCCGGATGCTTGTCCCGCTCCGGTCCCCAGTCATTAATCGTCACATCCACAAATTTCCCGTTATCAAGATTATAAACCCGGACGAGCGACCCTTTGGCCAAATCCGGCGAAGCCGCAAACAAGCCGTTCTTATATTTATACCAGCTTGCCGTACCGACCGTCATTATTTCCGGATTGCTTAAAACCACTAAACGGCCGGATAAAGATTTCGTTTCCGCGCTCACGTATTGCTCCCGTGGCCAATCCCGCGTCGCAACCGGCCGCCAAATATCCGACAATTCATCATAAATATAAATCTGTTTGAATTTATTATTATTCTCTGAATAATGAATCTTTATTTCTAAAGGCCAAATCGGATCATATAATCCGGTAGTTGAGAAAGAATACTCATAAACCGGAGTAAGCGCTTTTAATTCCCAGGGTAAGCCCTCGGCTGTTGCTTCGGCCGCAATATTTAAAGTTGTCGGCGCCGTAAACGCCGTCGCCGGATAATTTATTTCCAGTCCAGCCGAAGTTGCCGCTTCCGACGGAGCCAAAATCGGCGCGACCGTTAGTACTGCGGCGATTAAAAAAGCGGCTAAAGTTGAGACCGATAAAATCTTTTTATTACTCTTAAATTTAATCATTTTAAACATAAGCATTGACTAAGTTATTTCTTTAAGATTATAATAGAAATCGTAATGGTTTTTAAAAGATAAGCTTGGCCATTTACCGCGGGTGTCGTATAATGGTTATTACATCAGCTTCCCAAGCTGAGGAAGGCGGTCCGATTCCGCTCACCCGCTCACCCGTTTTTACATTAAGGATATAACCATCAACGCCGAGATAGCTCAGTTGGTAGAGCGACGCACTCGTAACGCGTAGGTCGCGGGTCCGATTCCCGCTCTCGGCTCACTAAAGGACTCTAATCAAAAAAATATTTTAACCACTTCTCCCGCTTGCTCCCGGGCGTGGCGTCATTTTTTATAACCTCTTTTCCCGGCAAGGGCTTATCTTCAATCACAATTACGGCCTCGCCGGGTTTTTTTAAATTAAGATTCAAACGGGCCTGTTCCTCTAAGGATTGATCGGACTGTAAATAGGCCATTAAATCTTTCAATTCCTGATTCTGGGTCTCAAATTCCTCAATCTGACGTTTGACTTCCGCGATTTCCCGTTCAACCATAAGCTTTTGGCTATGTGCCCGGGCTAAAGGGAAAATTATGATTACTAGAAAAGCTAAGCCGATAATCGCCAAAAAACGCTGGCTGGAAACCAGGCGGTAGAAAAAGCCGTGTTCCGAGGCCGCGGTCTCTGGATAAACCGGGCGGCTATGTCCATACTTATTCATTTTCCCAATATATTAGTTTATTCGGCCGCCTTGATTGAATTCAGTGCTATCTTCACTCTCACTTCATGGTTTTTATTATAACATAATCGGAAACGGGAGCCAACCGCAATTTATAAAAAAAGCCGTATTATATAATAATATAATACGGCTTGCTTGACCTTAAAAAATTTATTTATTATCTGCTAAGACCACTTGGTCAACAGTGGTAGGAACAGAATTTTTTGCACTATTGTCATTATCAATTTTACCGGCGTTCAACATCAGTATACTACCGATAATAACAAGGGGCATAACAATTGCTATACCGATCCATCCGAATCTATTAGCTCTACGAACCCTTTGTTCGTAATTTCTTTGCTGAATTTGTGTCATGACTTTAAATATTTGGTTAGTAAATAAATTTTTATTTTAAACTCCTTAGTTTTTTTAACTTCAGAGCTTTATTTTTTAATGTGCTAATTTATTTGTTTAATGTCAATATTGACATTATCTAAATAAAATATCATCTTTAATTACCAATAGTATAGCATATTAAAATAATTTTGTCAATACCTCAAGCCCATATTTAATATATTTTAGCTATTATTAAATAAAAATTGTGTTATAAAACATCCAGGCGGTAATCAAAAATTGTGTTTTGAGCTATGCGAGCGACAATAAATAAAAAAGCTATAATCTATTATTAGAATATAGCTAAATAATTTAATCTCTTAGCTTTAAAGCCCGAGAAATCCCAAACCTTATTGACTAACTATTCTTTTCTCCCGGCCGCATCTTCGGCGTCACCCAAAACCCCATATACCGGCCGAACATCAAGCGGACCTGCGCTTCAAGGCAAGGAATCGCTCCGAAAACAATAATCGTTATCGGAACCGTAATCCATTCGAGAGTCATTAAGATTTTTTTACCAAAACGGCAATTCTTCGGACGCGGCGGCAAAAGCAGGGTTGAAACAACAGCCGACAAAATCAAACCGATCATCGCCACGTTCATCAAATTCTGGGTAATTGCCGGCAAATTGCCGGATAAGACCGTAGAATTAAAACGATCGCCGCCTAAAAGCATGGGCAGCCAGCCAATAACGCCAATAATCAAAGCGTTCGTCGCCCAGGCATGGAAACCATAAATCTGGATAATAATATGTCCCCGAATAATTCCCCGTTTAAAACCCTGAACGCCGCGTTTTTTCCAGGCGTTAAATATTAAATAAGGAATATTCTCGCCGCCCCAGGCCCAGCGCCGCTGCTGCTTATATAAACTTTTTGCCGTCCGCTTTATCCCTTGGTCACAGGTGACATCCATTGAAACCTGGTAATGAATCGGCTCAACCCGATAGTGTCCGTTATAAAACATCAGGCAATGCCAAAAAATCCGTGAATCCTCGGAAACATTTTTAGTTGACCAAAAGCCGATTTCAACCAAAGCCTTCCAAGTCATGGAATGAGAGGAATAAGTAACTAAGCTTTCCTGCCGAACCTGCATAATCATCTGCCAAAAAGTATTGGAGGCGGCGGCTACCCGGGAGAAAAAAGGCGCATTCCAGATATTATTATGATAAACCGGCACCGGCTGATAGCTGGCATAATAAGGGTCGTCAACCGTTAGAAATTTATAAGTTAAAGCAAAAAAATAACCGGCCCGGATAACCGTATCAATATCAAAAACGCTGACTAAAATCTTATCATAATCAAGTTTTTCCTGATCGATAATTTCGCGCTTAACTTCTTGCGCCGCCCAGGCCTGATTAGCTCCTTTGCCCTTTAACTCGCCCGGCAGGCCGTCCGGATGAAAAGTGATTAAGAAGCGCCCGAACTTATCGCCGAATTCCGCGCGAATAATTTCCGCTCGCTGATAAGCTTCTTCTCCGGCCCGGGCTTCCATGGCTAAAACAACGATCATCCGGGCTGATGAAAAATTATCTTTTAAAATAGATTCTAAGCAACCCCTAATAATCTCCACGCCCTCAAACGCGGTCGGTAAAATAACTAGTTGCCACAAATCATCCCAGGCCACGCCTTGCGCCGCTAAGGATTTTGGCGCGACATCTGAATTAGGCGCGCCGGGGTTAACTTTAAGCTGTTCACACTTTTCCCGCCAATCTATTCGCAAACCCTTTTTTAAACGGCGATACGCGGCAATTAAAAAAATCGCCATATAGATAACCAGTAAAAGCCAATAAACATCAAAAGCGATAATAAAATAAGCGACCCAGACCGGTTTAAAATAAGACAGGATTATTAAAACTAAAAGAGTAGCGATAGATAAAACTCCGGGGAAAATTTCCAAAAGACGATAGATTTTCCGGTCATGACCAAAAAGATCGGTGGCCTTGCCGATTTTAAGATAATTAATATTCTGCTCAGTCTGTTCCATAGATCATTTATGCTTCCGTGCCTGAAATTATTAATATGGGCGAAAAAATATTTTACAAAATTTACCAAAATATCGGAAATAGGACAAAAATGGGATTTAGCGACAGCCCTTAAATCAAACCGCGCCCCTTCTTTTTAGCTCAAAAAAACATTCCGCGCAAGCGGCCACGTCAAAAGCGGCATCATGCGCTTCCGGAAAATCGCGGGAAAAAAGATGGCGATATAATTCGGTTAAATTCGGCCATTTATAACCGCCGCGCGGACTCGGAATCTTAGTCACGGCCACACTGGATTTCATGGTACAAATTTTATTTACCGCCGGCAAATTTCCTAATTTTTCTCTTAATAATTCCGAACCGACGATTTTTTCGTCAAAATCAATATTATGCGCCACTAAATCAGAGGTGGTTTTAAGGTCGCGTAAAAAATGTTCTAAAGCCAAGCGCAGTTCCACCCCCTCTTTTAAAGCCCGCTCCTGAGAAATTCGATGGATTTTAGCAACCTCATCAGAAATAACAAAATTGACCGGCCGAATAATATAATTTTGGCTTTCCCATTGGTTCCCCTCTTGATCATACAAACTCCAGGCCAATTGGACAATCCGCGGCCAATTTAAAAAATCATCAAGCGGCGCTTGATAATTACGAGGCAAACCGGTTGTTTCCGTATCAAAAAATAAATACATAATCTAAAAATTATTATTAGTAATAGTTATTTCCTCGCCTTCAGAAAATTCTTTTTCTAAGGAAGAAACAGGAGCGGCCGAAACCGGAATTGAAGAAGAAGAAGAAGGCGATTGCGGAGAAGAAAATGAAGGGGCGGAGGCAAAAGCGGCATCCAAACGATCCGCAACGGCTTTTTCCTCATCATTACGATAAGAATCAGCCGCAACTACTTCAGAGCTTTCGTCCCGAACGGCTTTTAAAGGCGCTGTTTTAATCGGCCGGCCGCGAAAATCAACTGGCGCGGCTTGTTTTAAAGCGCTCAAAGACAAAGCCGGTCCGTCCGGTATTTTTGGTACGACGCGTTCTAAACGCTTTTTCTCTTCTTCTTTAGCTAAACGCCTTGTTTCAAGCTCAAGCCGTTTTTCCTCTTTTTTTTTAGACAAACATTCCCGGCAATAAACCGGACGAACGCCATCCGGCTCAAAAACCGTTGTCGTGGACTGGCCGCAACCGGAACAAATCGCGCTATAACCCGGTTTAGCATAACGATTATCCGACGCGACAGACCGGGGCGCGTTCTGAGACGCAGTAGTTCGAGACGCATTTATATTTTTTTGATAAGCTCCGGGCGCCACTGAATCATTGGCGGGCGCCGGCGAAGCCGTTGGGGCGGATTGATTAAAAGCCGGTCGGCTAGGTGAGCCGTTTTGAACAGGGGCATAAGCCGGGGCGGGAGCCAAAGAAGCGGCGCCGGCCGGCCGGAATGGCTTAGCCCCTTTAGCGCCGGCATTTTGCGCACCAGTTTCCTCAATATAGCTCTCATGCCAACTCATAATTTTTTCCTCAACCGTTTCCCGATCCGAAGCGTATTTTTCTCGCGAATAACCTATAACTTTTTCTGTGTTGCCAGTTTTTTCTTCTTCTAATAAAGGCGGCAAGCCTTGAGCGGAAAAGGGCGAAGAAGCAATGCCGTCAATCATTAATTTCATATACATTTCATACTTCGGCAAATTAACAATATCTTCTTCGGTAAAAGTCGGGGTTAATTCTTTTACTAATTCTTCAGCATCAGCCGCGCCCACGCGAAAAATAACCATCGTGCCGACATTACCAAAAACCGCCGGCTTTACCTTCTCGCTTAATTGCTCAATATATTGATGCGCTAAAATTAAATTCAAACGATATTTACGCGCTTCCGATAAAATATTCGCAAAACTATCCGTGGAAAAATTCTGGAATTCATCAATATAAAGATAAAAATCACGGCGTTCCTTTTCCGGCACGTCAACGCGACTCATCGCCGCCAGCTGAATTTTGGTAATCATCATCGCGCCTAAAAGAGCGGAGTTATCTTCACCAATTCGGCCTTTGGAAAGATTCATGATTAAAATCTTGCCCTTATCCATAATATCGCGGATATCAATTGAGGATCTAACCTGACCGATAACATTCCGCATCAAAGAACTTGATAAAAATTGCCCGACTTTATTTTGGATAGGGGAAACCGCTTCGGCCGCGAACTTATCGGCATAACCGGAAAATTCTCTTTCCCAAAAGGCCTTAACCACCGGATCTTTGATGTTAGCCACGACCCGCTTCCGGTAATTTTTATCCGATAACATCCGGACAACGCCCAAAAGAGTCGAGCCTGGAAAATCCAAGATCGCTAAAATCGCGTTGCGTAAAATATACTCTAAACGCGGCCCCCAGGAATCAGCCCAAAGTTTTTGAAAAACACCAATCAAACCCGAAGCGACTAGATGGCGCAAATGCGGTTCAACCTGTTCCACAACATTGAAAGCAATCGGGAAATTAATATCTGACGGATTAAAATAAACAACGTCCTCAATTCGTTCGCTCGGGATAAATTCAATAATCTTTTCCGCTAAATCGCCATGCGGATCAACAACGGCAACGCCGTGTCCGGCCCGGATATCATCCACAATCATATTCTCTAAAATTGTTGACTTGCCCATACCGGTTTTTCCAATCAAATACATATGCCGACGACGATCGTCGGTTTTAATTCCGAATTTTTTAAATTCGTTGCGATAAGTTGTTTGGGCAAAAACCGCGACGTCTTTCATAATTCTTGGATTATTTATCAGGCCTACTTGGCCATCGCGCTTCTCCTGGGTAAATTGACTATTCCTTTACGGTGCAATTGTTTTTATTTCGTCATCTCTAAGGGGGTAGAAAAATTATTTAAATAATTTTTAGCGTAAGAAAACACGGAACGGAAAGATATTATTCCTAAAACAAAAATCCCGATAAGAAGCACTATTTTAATACCGTTCCAAATAACTTGACCATGAAAATAATTCTTGATGAATTTAACATCTTTTAAAATCTTTCGATTCGTTTCTAAAATTTCCGTTAAAATCTCCGCCGGTTTTTTTTCTATTTTTTTATCTAATTTTTCTTCAGACATATTTTATTGGCTAATATACCGTTCGTCGGCAATGCTCCTGAGCGCCTGTAATTTCGTAGAGTAAAATTTATCGCCGGCCGGTCGCCTCCGCCAGCTGGCCGGGGTGACCGGAGAAGAGGCGGTGAATTTTGCCACAGAAATTACCGAAGCGAAGGAGTATTGCCGACGAACGGTTTTAATACAAATTTAATAAAAATTTCTACTAATATCCTACTCACGCACCGCGCAAAGATCAACATATTTCCGGCCAATAGCCGCAAACTCGGCCATTTCCTTTCGCGTATAAGATTTTTTCGTTTGATACGCGCTATTAACTAAGCCCGTATCGGATTTAAAGCTTTGTAAGTACCATTTAGCCGCGCCCTTAATCGCCTGGCCCATTAACGCGAAATCGGCCGCGCCTAAAAGCCCGGGAACAACGGTTGTCCTAAATTCATAGGGCAATCCGCTCTCCATGATAATTTTAACACTTTTTTGCAAATTATCACAATTTATCTTAACCCCGACCACGGATTCATACTTTTCCAAAGGCGCTTTTAAATCCATAGCAATATAATCAATTAAACCCTTTTTAATCAATTCTTTTAGCATTTTCGGATTAGTCCCATTAGTATCAAGCTTTACTAAATAACCGATTTCCTTTATTTTTTTAATAAAAAACGGCAAGTCGGGATATAAAGTCGGCTCCCCGCCACTGATAACTACTCCGTCTAAACGGCCGAATCTTTCCTTTAAAAAAAGAAAAAGATTTTCAATGGAAACCGAGGGAAAACCTTTTTCTTTTTTTATATTTTTTTCGTCCTTTCCCTCACCGGGCAGGACAAGCAATGGGTTATAACAATAATGACAACGAAAATTACACCCAGCAGTAAAGATTATGGCCGCCAAATGATCGGGATAGTCGAGAAGGGTTAATTTCTCAAAACCACCAATAATCATAGGCCTTAATTTAATTTTTTAATCTTTAATCTTAAAAGTTTTACGATCCTTATATTCAGCCGCTTTCCCCGGATTATAGTTTCTTACCGGAGTTAGCCAGCCGACGACACGGCTGTAAACAGTACATTCAGTACGTTGAGTTTGAATCGGACTCATATAGTTATTATTAATATTATTATAAATTAATAAATTATTATTTTTTAATTATTGAGCTTCCGCGCCGTCTTGTTTTATTCCGGCTTCTACTTTTTCTTCATAACCGATTTCTTCATCGCATTTCGGGCAATATTTATGCTCACCGGAAATATAACCATGTTTCGGGCAAATTGAGAAAGTCGGGGTAATCGTAAAGTAAGGCAGATGATAATTATCAACAATCTTTTTCACTAATTTTTTCGCGGTCTCGCCGTCCGACAAACGTTCGCCTAAATAGCCATGTAAAACCGTGCCGCCGGTATATTTTGTCTGGATATTATCCTGCAGATCAAGGGCGGAAAAAATATCATCGGTAAAATTAACATGTAAATGCGTTGAATTCGTATAATAAGGGTCCGCGCCCTGGGTCTTAACCGCTTCACTGTTAGCGCAAATTATCCCGGGATAAAGCTGTTGGTCTTTTTTCGCGAAACGATAAGTACAGCCCTCGCCCGGCGTCGCTTCCAAATTATAAAGATTATTTGTTTCATTCTGAAAATCCATTAATTTTTCCCGCATAAACTCCAGAATTTCAATAGCAAAGGCCTGTCCCTCCGAAGTCGTTAAATCTTTCCCCATCAAATTTAAAATTGCCTCGTTCATGCCATTGATGCCAATCGTGGAAAAATGATTTTTCCAATAAAAACCAAAACGCGCCTTAATATTTTCTAAATAAAACATTGAATAGGGATAAAGACGATCGTCGGTAAATTGTTCTAAAATCTTGCGCTTTATTTCTAAACTATCTTTAGCTAAATCCATTGTCGCCGCTAAACGCTTTTTAAATTCTTCTTTATCTTTAGAAAGATAGCCGAGGCGCGGTAAATTTATAGTTACGACACCAATTGATCCGGTTAAAGGATTAGCCCCGAATAAACCGCCGCCGCGCTTGCGCAATTCCCGATTATCAAGCCGTAAACGGCAACACATTGACCGGGCGTCATCGCGATTCATATCCGAGTTAACAAAATTAGAAAAATAAGGAATCCCATATTTCGCCGTCATCTCCCAAGCCGGCTTCAAGCTTTCCCGATCCCAATCAAATTCCTTATCAATATTATAAGTCGGAATCGGAAAACCAAAGACCCGTCCAGTCGAATCGCCAGCCAACATCACTTCGGCAAAGGCCTGATTAAACATATCCATTTCCGGTTGAAAATCCTTGTATTTTTCCGGCATAATCTCGCCTCCGATAATCGCGTTCTCTTCGCCAATCATCGGCGACGGCGTAACATCCAAAGTAATATTAGTAAACGGAGTCTGGAAACCGACTCGGGTCGGGACATTGATATTAAACATGAATTCCTGTAAACCCTGTTTTACTTCTTTATAAGTTAAATGATCATAACGAATAAACGGCGCTAAATAAGTATCAAAATTCGCAAAGGCCTGTGCGCCGGCTGATTCGCCCTGGAGCGTATAGAAGAAATTAATGATCTGGCCGAGAGCGCTGCGGAAATGTTTAGGCGGGCCGCTCTGGACTTTTTCGCTCACCCCGCGGAAACCGCGAATCAAAAGATCCTTAAGATCCCAACCGCAACAATAAGTCGCTAATAAACCAAGGTCATGGATATGAAAATCACCGTTAACATGGGCCTCCCTGATATTCTCCGGGTACATCTTATTAAGCCAATACCGGGCAGAAATCGCTGAAGCTACATAATTATTTAGTCCTTGGACCGAAAAACTCATATTACTATTTTCTTTCAAGCGCCAATCCGCCCGGCCTAAATAATCTTCCATTAATTTATCATCAACGGTCGCGGAATTAATATCCCGCAATTGACGATGCTGTTCCCGATACAGGATATAATTCTTAGCGATACTAATCAGTTTATTCTCAATCAAAACCTCTTCCACAATGTCCTGAACTTCTTCCACGGCCGGGATGCTGTTTTTATGGAATTTCTTATTAAGCTTTAAAGAGACCTGATCGGCAATCTTTTTCGCTAAATGGCGATCATCGATCTTTACGGCTAAAGCGGCTTTATAAATAGCTTTAACGATCTTATCCAGATCAAAATCAACGATTTCTCCGGACCTTTTAATGATTTTGCTGATAGTTTCTGACATAGGGAAGATAATTATTTTTTTTCTTTAATTAATTTATTAAGCTCTTTGCGAAATTCATGCGCATCTTTAAAAGATTCATAAACCGAGGCATAACGGATATAGGCAATCGGATCAATTTTCTTTAAATTCTTCATTGCAGCCATTCCAACCTGCTTTGAGGTTATTTCGGTCTTCTTTAAACGCTGTAAATCCCGCTCAATTGAGTTCACGAGCTTTTTAAAACGATCCTCGGTAATCGGCCGCTTCTCGCAGGACTTCTTTAAACCGCTAACCAGCTTTTCCCGGCTATAAGATTCTCGCCGGCCGTCCCGTTTAACAATAATCAAGTCCAATAACTCTATTTCTTCATAAGTCGAGAAACGAAAACCGCATTTTAAGCATTCGCGGCGGCGGCGGATAGACAAGCCGTCCGGAGCAACCCGAGAATCAACTACTTTTGTGTCTAAAAAATAACAAATTGGACATTTCATAAGAATTGGGTTATCCGCAAAATTACCATATTTAGGGCTCTCTTAGTAAATAGACCACTAAATATTGTGTCTATTAGTATTTTAGCAAATTTTTACCTATGGGTCAATTTAGCTAACTTTCAAAAAAATAATTAAAAATTCTAAAGTTATCCACAGAAATTTAAAAAAACTTTAAACATGAAAATATCGATCAAAAAAATATCGGCAAAGATTAAACTTAAAATAAATAGATTAATAAAGGCCGAATAATTAAAACAAAGAAATGAAAGGCTAAAAAGGGTAAAAGAAAAAGCCCTTTAAATAAGGACTTTTTATACTTTCTAAAAGTGTGGCCTAATAAGCATCGCACTTTTTTTTATATATTCTAGTCATAACGCCGATATTCCGGCCGTTTCTTTTATAGAATATGTATTCTTTGTGTTTAACTTGACGCTTGCCGTCAACAATGGTTACGAGAAACCCATTCTTGGATTTCTTCTTATTATGTATATTCCAATCATAGGAATATCTAGGGGCTTTTTCTAATTCATGCCCTTCGTTCCATCTTCCGGCTGAAGGCGGGGGATTCTGAAGAACGTTGTTATGCATCCAGCTAGCGTTTGATTTCTTCGACTTCGGCGCCTTTTTATGCTTTTGGACTTTTATCTCTTTAGCGTAAGGAAACTGGGCCTGAGCCGCTCCTATGGCCATCACAAAGATGGCTAATAAAAATATAATTCTTTTCATGATTATAGGTTTTTGTTAAACAACTAAAATTTTATAAAAACATTATATCATAAAACAAATTACTTGTCAATACTTAGTAAGTCCACGGAAATTTCGGAAAAATGAAATCTAGAGTAAAAAAACAAGGCGGAAACCGCCTTATTTTATCGCTCAAATTATTTTATAAAGTTTACCCCATTTTCTTCCGAATAAAAGCCGGAACGCTTAAATCATCATCTTCTTCTTTTTCGTCTAGCTTAACCGCCTTCTTCTCTAAGGCCGGTTTCATTGGGATACTCTTAAAAACGGAAAATTTGCTTTTTGGCTTTTCTTCTGTTGATTCCGTTTCCTTTTCCTTTTCTTTAAACCCGCCAAAGCTTTTTTCTTTCTCAATAAAGGCATTCGGAGTATAGGCCTTAGACGATTCGCTTTTTCTTGAATTCTCATGGCCGTCAAAACCGGTCGCGACGACCGTAATCTTGATTTCGTCCTTCATATTTTCATCAATTACCGCCCCGAAAATAATCTTCGCTTCCTCGTCCGCGGCCGAAGTTATAACTTTAGCCGCCTCGCTCACCTCAGTCATGCTTAAATCCGGCCCGCCGGTAACCGTAAAGACAATACCGCGGGCACCGTCAATTGACATATCAAGTAAACTTGAATTTATCGCCGCTTTTGCCGCCTCAACCGCCCTATTTTCGCCGCTCGCTTGACCAATACCCATTAAAGCCGAGCCAGCGTTAGACATCACCGCTTTAACATCGGCAAAGTCGGCGTTAATGATTCCGGGAACAGTAATAATTTCCGCGATCCCCTGAACGCCCTGACGCAAAACATCATCGGCAATCTGAAAGGCCTCTAAGAGCGGAGTTTTTTTATCAATAACCTGGAGTAATTTATCATTAGAAATAGTAATAATCGTGTCAACTTTGTCGGCTAATTCCGTAAAAGCCCGATCAGCGATATTTTTTCGTTGGCCGCCTTCAAAAACAAAGGGTCGGGTAACTACCGCGACCGTCAAAGCGCCAAGTTCTTTCGCAATCTGGGCGACAATCGGCGAAGCGCCCGAGCCAGTACCGCCGCCTAAGCCACAGGTTACAAAAACCATATCGCAACCTTTTAAGGCCTCCCTAATCTCATTCTGGGACTCCTCGGCCGCGTTCTTACCTAATTCCGGATTCATGCCCGCACCTAAACCGCGCGTTACGGTTTTCCCGATATGGATCTTCTCATTCGCTTTATTAAAATGAAGCGCCTGGACATCAGTATTAACCGCCACAAAACTAACACCTTTGATACCCCCAGCAATCATTCGATTAATCGCGCTCCCGCCGCCGCCACCGACGCCGGTGACTTTAATTTTAGCAAAAGTTTCAATGTCAGGTTTTATTTCCGCCATAAAATTATATTATTATCTCGGCATTATCTTATTCCATAATCCTTTAATCTTTTCGGATAAACCAGAGAATTTCCTAAATTTATCCCCTAAGCCGCCGCTATCCGCTTCTAAATTATTCCCCCATAAAACCAACCCCAAAGCCGTTAAAAATTCCGGATTTTTTACTTTATCGATTACTAAATTTATATTTTTAGCTGCGCCGAGCGCCGCTGGCAACCGTAATTTCTTTTTCGCCACTTCTACCAAACCATCTAATTCCGCACCGCCACCGACAAAAATTACGCCAGCGGGGAGTAGGCCGGACCGATCAATCCGTTTAAATTCTCCATCAACTTTATCAAAAATCTCTTCAACTCGAGCATTGATTATTTCCGCTAAATATTTACGAGAAATCGCGCTAATATCGTCATTAACCTCTTCTTCCTTGACTAATTGGCTCACATCAATCTCTTCTTTTTTGTCAACATCTTCCGCGGCCGCCGTGCCGTATTCGGCCTTAATCCGTTCCGCTAAATTAATCGGACAACGTAAACCAATCGCGATATCGGAAGTAATATGTTCGGCGCCAATCGGTAAAACCGCGGTATGGATAAGGTTTCTTTCCTCATAAACCGCTAAGGAGGTCGTTGACGATCCTAAATTTATCAAAGCCACGCCTAACTCTTTTTGTTTTGAGCTTAAAACCGCTTCGGCCGCGGCAATCGGCGCGATTACCAAATCTTCAATTTCTAGGCCCGTGCGGTAAATTGCCTTAGTTAAATTCTTGATCTGAGTGCTTAAACCCTGGACAATCAAGGTTTCTACTTCTAAACGGATACCGTTCATGCCGATCGGATCTTTAATATCGCCCTGGTTATCAACGCTAAATTTTATAGGAATAACATGGAGAATCTCATAATTAACCGGCACCGCTAAAGCCCGAGCCGCTTCAATCGCCCGATTTATATCATTTTCGCTTATTTCTCCATCACTCCGGCCGACTGCTACTACTCCCTTAGAATGATCACATTTAATATGGGGGTCATTAATACTGACCCAAACGCGACTAATCGGCACGCCAACTAAACGTTCGGCTTTTTCTAAAACTGCGGAAATAGATGAAGTCGTCTCTTCAATACTGTTGACCACGCCACGGCTAACGCCAATAGTCGGCCCGGAAACCGCCCCGATTATCTGTAATTCATTTCCGGCCGGTCCGGCAATTCTTTGCCCGACAACCAGGCGAATCGAGGTTGAGCCGATATCCAAACCGGCAATAATATTGTCTTTCATGTGATTAAATCCCTGATAAAGGGCCTAAAAGTTAATAAAAGGGAAAAGAATATTATAATAAATTATAATAAAAATAACGCCAAACAATCGTTATTTATATTATACAAAATTTAGAGAAATTTAACAATTGTTTTAGGTCTGAATTTTATCCAATCACCCCCTAACCCTTCCTAAATCTTCCTAAACCAGTCCTAAATACCAAGTAATCAAGCGTTCCCCCCAAATTAAGGCAATAATCGCTCCTAAAGCCAAAAACGGCCCCAAGGCAATCCGGGATTTCCAACCCTTCTTCCGGCCGGCCAGGAGGATTAAAGCACTTAGAGCCCCAACCCCGTAGGCCAGAATCAATATTAATAGTAATTGCCCGGCACTAGGATAAGCCGCGCCTAAAAACAAGCCCAGCCAAATATCGCCTTCGCCGATTCCTCTTTTTTTGGTTAAAAAATACTGAATCAAGAAAAAAGCGGCGCCAGAAGCGGCAAAAATCAAAAGAGAAATCCAGGAAACACCAAGCAAAAAATTAAGAATAAAAATAACTGCGGTTAACGGCCAGACCAAATTCATAGGCACGAGCTGCCAGCGAAAATCATAAACGAAAATTATGATTAAAGTACTGATTAAAATCCAATCGCGCGCCAAAAGAAGGGAGAATTGAGGCTGATTAAAAACTGAGCGGAAACTTAGGAGAAAAAGAAACGCGGTGATTAATTCAACTAAAGGATATTGCCAAGAAATTTTCTTCCGACAATGCCGGCAACGGCCGCCGAGCGCAATAAAACTCAAAACCGGAATATTGTCGTACCAGGCGATGGCCTGCCGGCATTTCGGACAATAGGAACGACCAGCGATCGTTTCATTTTCATGTAAACGCCAAAGCAGACAATTTAAAAAACTGCCGATTATCAAACCAAAAATAAAAACAAAAATTTCCGGTAAAATTATCATAAATAAAAAATTAATAATTTAATAACCATTCATCAGATTTCTCTATTTCTTCTAACCTTTCTATTTCTCCTAAACCATATTCTTTTTCCAGTTCCTTTATTTCCTTCTTATCCGGGGCTAATTCTAAAGCCCGATCAAGGTATTCGCCGGCATTCTTTAAATCGCCGCTCTCATAATACAAGGCCGCTAAAGCGACCAGCCAATTATAATCTTTTGGATTACGCGCTAAACCATGCTGATTATATTTAATCGCGGTGGCTAAATCGCCGCGACGATAATAAGTATCAGCGATATTTTTTAAAACCGTGAAATCAAAAGGGTTATGGCTATAAGCCAAGCGATAATATTTTTCTGCTGCCGGCCAATCACCGGCCGCGTCAAAAAGTTTAGCCATCTTATAATAAGCTAAATAATAATATTGCCGAGCCAATCTTTGGTGTAGATCGTCAAAAGGGTATTCTTCAATTTTCGGTAAATTTAAAAGCAAAAGATTATAAGCGGCCAGAGCTTTCCCGGGTTCACCGGCGGCCGCGGCAGATTTTCCAGCCTCCAGATATACTATCGGCCAATAAGGACTAATTTCTATAATTTGTTCTATATATTTGTTGGCGGCGGAAAAATCCGACAAAGCAATATTGATCCGCGCTTTAGCTAACAAATTTCGATATCCCTGTTCCGGCATAAGCTCCCTTAAATTTTCCAACTCCAAGCGTATTTTATTCTTTAAAATTATATTTGAAGTCGCCGGATAAAGTTCGCTTAAACGATTAGCTAAAGAAATATCATAAATCACCTGATTAAAAGGGTTAATCTTAAGCTCACGCAAATTATTTACTAAAATCAAAGCGAAAAAATGATTATTTTCTTCGGCCTTGGCCGCCGAATTAAAATAAATCTCATTTAAATAATAGTCGGCAATCAACTCTTTAAAAGCGCGCTTCACGGGGATAGCCGCCGCGATTATTATTACAACAACCGCGATAATTTTTATTATCATTCCTTTCCAGCTGGCTTTATCTGTCTGATTTTCAACCGGCTGATTAAGTAAAAAGCCTCCCTCAATTTCGTTTTCTATCCTTGTTAAAAAATTAATAACAACTAATAGTGCAATAAAAAGCCAAAAATAAATTTCCCCGGCCACTATGGCAAAGCTAAATAAAAGCGATAAAAGATAGGCCAATAAACCGAAAGCTAAAGCTAAAGATAATATTTTATCTCTCTGTCCGGCTTGATTTATTTCAAAATTTTGATTTATCCCAAGATTATCTCCGGTTTTTATTTTAAGATTATCTCGAATCAAAGAAAAAATAAAATAATATAAAAGAAGAAAAAGTATTAAGCCGTAAAAACCCGCATTTATTAAAATATCCAAGACAAGATTATGAGCCCGATCAGCAGATTGCCCGACATCGCCGGCAATCGCCCAATCTGGCTCGTAATAACGGATAAAAACCTCAGTACCGCTCTCCAGGCCATAACCAAAAATCGGGCGGCGGCTAATCGCATCGGCGGCGGCGGAATAAAGACCGGCGCGCACGGCAACGCTCCCAGATTTAAAATCTAAAAGAGAGGAAACCCGATTCGGCAGAAAATGATTAAGCGCTACTAAGAATATAGCCGCTAATCCTAAAAAAAATAAAATAATAATAACTTTTTTTCGACGCGACCGCCAGGAAAAGAGAAAAAATAAAAGAAATAAAAAAACGGCTAAAAAAAGCGCTAAAAGTCCGCCGCGACTAGCTGTTAAAAATAAAGCTGACAACTGGATCAATAAAACTAAAATAAAAAAAATCCGACCGCTTGAACGACGACTATTGAATAAGCAATAAAAACTCAAAGGAATAACTAATAAGAGCCAGGACGCTAAAAAATTAGGCTGGCCAAGAGAAGAAAAAATCCGCTTGGTTAAAAACGGCGGCTCCGGCCAGGTTAAAAAATCAATATTTAAAAACTGTAAAATTCCATAAACTGAAACCACTAGGCCGGATAAAACCGCACTGATAATAATTCGTCTGATATTTTTCCGGACTGTTTTCTCTGATTTTTTATTCACTTTTAATCCTTCCTCATCCGACTTGCATCCCGTTTCTTCGCGTTTATTAACCGTTAAAACATTAAATCCGACCAAAATAAACCACAAAAAATAATAAAAATGATTTCTTAACCCGGCTTGGCGCTCTAAAGAACCATAGAAAGATCGGAGCGGATCATCGGAAATAAATAGTGTTAAAGACAGACCGACAATAAAAATTATCGGTATTAGCCAATACTTCTTAAAAAACTCTCGCGGCGAAACTCTTAAGCGCGGCGGATAAAAAATAATTTTTATTACCGTCAGTGCTCCTAAAATACTTAAAAGAATCCGAAATAAGATCATTTTATTAAATTCAAAAATATGGTAAGTCGGAAAAAAATAAGCGAACCAAAGCGGAATAAAAAAAATCACCGCCAAATAAGCGCTTTCGATTAAAAAATCCAGGACGCGGCGACCGGAAAACCCACGTCGCTTGATCGAAGCGCGTAGATCAGAAAATTCGCGCCGGACAGGCGAAACACGTAAAAAAAATAGTAAAGATTGTCGGATTTTCATAGCTTTAGGGCTATCATTAAATATTTTTTGAGTATTAAATGATAATCCTATTATACCAAATAAAAAAGGGGCGAACAAACCGCCTCTTTTCTAAAATAAAACAATTATTTTTAAATTCTTTCTAAACCTCTGTCCGTATTAATCTTATCGGTAAACAAATACTAATTATGATTTTCGGGCCCGCCGAACCAAATTATCCCAAATCACCAAAACCGGACTAGCCACAAAAATCGAGCTATAAGTTCCGATAAAAATACCGATTGCGAGCGCTAACGCAAAATCTTTAATAGTCGCCCCGCCAAGAAATATAATCGCCAATAAAACTAAAATCGAGGAGGCGGAAGTATTGATCGAGCGAGACAAGGTTTGATTAACACTGCGATTAACCGTATTTTCAAAATCCTCCCGACTATTAGGCAGATTTTCTCGGATCCGATCAAAAACGATTATCGTATCATTAACACTATAACCTAACACTGTTAAAATAGCGGCGATAAAAGGCGTATTTATTTCCGTGCCGTAAAAATGGCCCAAAAGCGAAAAAACTCCTAAGGTTATAAGGACATCATGCGTTAAGGCGATAATCGCTGTAACGCCATATTTCCAGGAAGCAACCGGTTTTGATACTTTTCGAAAAACCGCGGAAATATAAATGATAATCATGATTAAAACAATAAATCCGGCATTAAACGATTTGCTTTTTAATTCCTGACCGATTGCCGGCCCGACCGCGTCTAAGCGCAATTCCCGAAAAGACGCTTCTTCTTTTCCGGAAATTAAGGTTTCTATACCGCTTAACGCCGCTTGATGCGCTTCTTCCGTATCTTCTTTAAAACGTAAAATAAAAGAATCTTCGGTCGGCTGGATAACTAAGTTATGGAGACCGGCCGCGCCTAAATTATCCTGGATTTCAGCGATTGTCGGCTGGTAACCGGTAAACTCGACTTCAAGCAAACTGCCGCCGCGGAAATCAACGCCGAAATTTAGACCCCAAGCAATTAAAGCCGCTATTGAAGCAACTACGGCTAAAATCGAAATGGATAGAAAAATCTTTCTTCTTTGAATTATTTTATAAATCATATGATTATTTAATATTATCGGACTCAACCGGCTTCGGCCGGCGAACGCCTAAGAGCCAGGTATGCTTTTCGGCCCGACGGCCCAAGACGACCGTTAAAAGGATATGGGTAATTACAATAGAACTAAATAAGGATATGGCGATACCGATAAATAAGGCCGTACCGAAACCCTGAATCGTTGAGGAACCGAAAAACATCAAAATCAAACAGGTAATAATAGTAGAAATATTACCGTCGCGGATTGAGGGCCAGGCGCGTTTAAAGCCGTCGTCAACCGACTGCCGAACCGATTTCCCGGCCCGCAATTCTTCCCGCATCCGGGCAAAAATAAGAATATTCGCGTCAACCGCCATGCCGATAGATAAAATAAAACCCGCAATACCAGAAAGAGTTAAGGTAATCGGATTAATCGCATAAAAGAACAATAATAAGCCGATAAGCGCGAATAACAGCGCTAAGCCACCGGTAAAAATCTTAAGCTCGCTAAAAATATAAAAAATCAAACCGATAATGATTAAAACGATAATCAGAGCTATCCAAACCGGCAGAGCTTTAAAAATAGCTAAAACCGTTAAGCCATAAACCGCTAAAGAAAAAACTGATAGGAGACCGGGTAAGCGATAATACAAGATCATGAATAGAGAAACGAGTAATAAACCGATTAAACCGGCCGTTAAACTATTATTAATAGATTTTGAACCTAAGCTCGCTTCCACGGTTTTCTGAGATACTAAAGAAATAGGTACCGGCAAAGCTCCGGAATTCAGGCGCTTCACTAATAATTTTGCTTCTTCTAAATTAAAATTACCGGAAATAATCGCACTGCCGCCGGTAATCTTATCATTTACGGTCGGAGCGCTGATAATATAGCCATCAAGGAAAATTGCTACTGGCTTGCCGATATTACGGCCGGTGATATCTTCGAATAATTGCGCCCCTTCGGCGTTAAACTCTAAAGAAACTTCGGGCGAACTGTCGTTCGGATTAAATTGGACCGAAGCACGTTTCAAATATTTTCCGGTAAGCTCGGTATTCTTCCATTCTTCTCCTAAGTCAATATTTATTTCTCCGGACTCGGGATCAAGGGTCTGCTCTGAGCTCTGTTCTGCGGCTTCCTTAAATTCTAAAATCGGGGTCTCGCCAATCATCTTAATTGCTTCGTCAATATCTTTTATTCCGGCTAGTTCCGCAATAATCCGATAATCACCACTCGCATTCCGGTTAACCTGGACCAGGGGCTCGCTAACGCCAAAAGCGTTAACGCGCCGTTCAATAACATCACGCGCCGATTCTAAAGCGCCGGAGCGGTCCGCTTCCGGAATATTGCTTACGTCTGCCTGATAAACAAGATGCGCACCGCCTTGTAAATCCAATCCTAAACTGAAAGGAATTGGATTTATTTTCGGCAAGACAACAATATTATTGGTTTTTTCCGCTAAAACTCCGGAAAATTTATTATAGGAATCGCCAACTGTAGCTAAAGTCGTTACAATCGCAAAAACAATAATTAGGCCGAGAATCCACCGCGCTTTGGCGCGATAAGATAAGCGGGAAAAATTTTTAGCAAGTGACATAAGGTTAGATGAAAATAAGACCGAAAACCGGCCAATAAAAGATTAATTTATAATTTTCTTAAACTTTAATATATCTTAGAACATATTAAAATAAAAATCAAGATGGACAAGTCGCAAATAAGCCACCAAAAGCCTACTTTAAAAAAGAATTGACAAAATCTTAGAAAATGCTAATTTATAGCAACAAGGCTAAAGTGATGAAATTTACTAATCTTCTGCTATTTCCCTTGTATTTGGACTTTAAAAATTTATTCACCAAAACATAATGAAATGAAAAGAAAAAGAAAAATTGCTGTAATTCTCGGATCTAAGTCCGACCTGAAACAATGTTATGACGGCCTTCTATTCTTAAAAGAATTTGAAGAGTCGGTCTTAAAAAATACTACTATTAAAGTCTACATTCGGAGCGTACATCGTAATACTCTGTCACTTTTCGATTTACTAAAGAAATTAAGTTTATCCGGAACCGATGTAATTATCACAGCGGCCGGCTGGGCTAACCATCTAAGCGGTTGTACTGACGCTTACCTGCGCTATACTTTGCGAGCCACCAAGCCGGTGGTTGTCGGAGTATCCTTACAGGACGATGACTATCCTAAACATACTCATGCCGCGATGCTGTCGGTATCCGAGGTTCCAGGAACCCAGGTTATCTTTGCGGACGAGGGCGGACAATTTATCGGCCCAAACGGCTTTTTCCGCGCCTGTCAATTTGCTACCATGCGCCAACTTCCGGAAATAAAATTGCCGGAGCCGAAGGAAATCGCTGACCTTAACTTAGATGAAGCTTTAATAATGGCTCAATATTAAAATATTTATTGTTTAACTAAAAAATTACTGAAATGGCAAAAATTCCTCAAACAATCAAAGAAGCTGGCGCGCCGCTCGCTAAATATTTAAAGCTAAACGGGTTCCAACTGATAAACCAAGGAAAGGTAAGAGATACCTGGGCATCGCCCGCTCAATCATTCTTATTGATGATTGCTTCGGACAGAATCAGCGCCTTCGATTTCGTACTTAACGCGCTAATTTCTAAAAAGGGCGAGGTGTTGACGGCGCTTACTCATTTTTGGCTTAATGGTCCTTTGAGCATATTCCCTAATCACCTTATGAAATCCAGGGAAATGCCGGGCGCCAATACCGCCTATGACCTATTTAAAAATAGCTTACCGGGGCTACCTGTCGAACGTTGCTTAGTAGTAGAAAACCTGGGTGGTAAAGTTTACCCCTTCGAACTCATCTATCGCGGATACATCGGTGGATCGGTCTATAAAAAATATTTAAAAACCGGCAAGGCCGGCGGGCACGAACTGCCTCCTAATCTTCCTAAATGGTCAAAATTGAACAAGGCAATATTTACGCCTTCGACCAAAGAAGAGGTTGGCCACGATATTAATATCGACGCTAAATATTACTATGAAAAAATGGGCGAAGAAGGGCGAGAAACCGAAGAAATGGTTGCTCACGCCTATGCAACCGCTCATGATTACGCCGCGGCCAAAGGTATCTTAATATTAGATACTAAATTCGAAGTCGCCAGGCGCCGTATCGTCGATGAAGTCCTAACGCCGGATTCTTCTCGCTTCGCTTTGAAAGATGACTGGGAGAGAGCCATGGCGGAAAAACGGGATCCTTATTTCTACGACAAACAACTGGTGCGCGACTGGTTAATGGGAGTCGAAACTCCTTTCGAAATTACTGGAATCAACCAGCTTGATCCAACGAATGAAGAACATCTCAAATTCGTCGGCAATCTGGAAATCCCGGAAGACATAAAAGCGGAAACTACCCGTCGCTATCTCCAAATTTTTGAATGGTTAACCGGACAAACTCTGGAGTCATATCAAAAAGAAAAAATGGGGGTATAGAAATAAAAAAAATAAAAAAAGACCATTCTGCCAGAATGGTCTTTTCATTTAACAAGGGCTGCTTTGACTTCAGTTTTCCTAATTACATACTCCTTTACAAAACCCCCTATTTTATTTATAATAATTTTACCCTTGATTACTATAATTTTTAAAATTAAACCCTAAAAATATGTCAATAATTCCTACCGTTATTGAAAAAGACGGCCAAACCGAGCGGGCCTATGATATCTATTCCCGCCTCTTAAAAGACCGGATTATCTTCTTAGGCGAGCCGATTGACGACCATGTCGCCAATATCGTTATTGCCCAATTCCTTTTTCTCGATGCCGAAAACAAAGACGCGGACATTAAATTCTACATCAACTCACCCGGCGGCTCGGTTTCGGCCGGCCTGGCGATTTACGATACGATGCAATACATAAAATCCGATGTCTCAACGATTTGCGTCGGGTTGGCCGCCTCCATGGCTTCAGTCCTGCTTGCCGCCGGAAAACCGGGGAAACGCTTTGCTCTACCTAATAGCGAAATCATGATCCATCAAGTCATGGGCGGCGCCGAAGGCCAGGCCTCGGACATTAAAATCCGCGCGGAACATATCTTAAAAACTAAAGATAAGATGAATAAAATCTTAGCATCCCATACCGGACAAAAAGTCGCAACCGTGGAAAACGATAGTGATCGCGACCGCTATATGAGCGCAGAGGAAGCCAGGGCCTACGGCATTATTGATAAAATAATCTCTAAAAAATAAAACACGCGGGAATAAAGCATGTGTCGACCGTTTTCACGAAATATATAATCCCGCTTTCATAAAACGTAAACAACTATTCTTATAACCAGCTCTAAATATCAAAAAAACGCTCGTGCTTAGACGAGCGTTTTGTTATGAAAAATTTATGATAATTAATCGGATAACGGAACATGAGGTGGCGCTCAAAGTCCTACCTCTTAGCCCCGCGTCCAATCCACCTATTCAATCATTAAAGAATTAATCATCATTTCCAAGATATTAGCATAGGTCATCCGGCCGGACGCGCTGGAAATATATGAAATTATAAAAATATTCTTTTGATTTTTGTCAGTCAAATAAAAATTAAAACCGTCCGGACCGGCAATGCCTTCCCAGGTTTCCCCGCTTTTCAAGCGGTCATAAGAAACGGTCTCGCCGGAAAAATAACTTTCATACCAATTTAAGATATTCGCACCAGTCGGGTTATCCTGGACTGAAATCTGGATTAAAGAATCATCAGGCGCGGTAAAAATCGTTAACCCGTCGCCGGCATCAAGCACCGGCCAATTCTTCGGATATAACAATTGATAAGCCGGATTACTGCCAATATAAATCTCTAAAGCCGAATTGTTTTCCAGGCGCCCCTCGCCGGCCGGATTATAATTATTTTTAATTTCCGCTAAATCATCATAACCATCATTATCACTATCACTCAAATCAAGAGCGGTGCCAAAAACCGCTTCTTCATCGTCGTTTAAGCCGTCATTATCGCTGTCTAAAAGCGGGGGCAAATCCATAGCGGTCTTTAAAGGCGTTTCCTCGTTCATTATTATTTCTTCTTCCGCTCCGGCCTCATTTTCAACATCCGGTTCCATAATAACCGGCTCGGCTGTATCGACTTCGGCAATCTCCGGAACTAAATTAACTTCCGGCTCCGGTGCTTCAAGCGGCTCCTCGACCGCTTTTTCTTCAATTGCCGCGGAAGGAACTTCCTGTGTAGCCGGACGAGCGGCAGGAGAAATTATAAAACGATAAACAAGAAAAATTAAAAAGCCGATAACGATCAGGCCACCGACAATAATAATCAAACCGACCGCTTTAAAATTATGCTTAGCGGAAACACTGGATTGGCTAACATTGCTTACCCCGGAACCGCCGCCGGATTTTAAAGCATCGGGATTTAAAAAACGACCGCTCAAACGCTCTGCGGCGGGCATATTACGGATTAAAAAATCTTCTTTTACTTCCGCTTCATTAGCTTGATTATTCTCTTTATTATTTTCTTCGGACATAAAAATTTTTACCACAAGACCAAAAAGGCGATTAAAACCATTAAAGCGGCCATTAATATACCTAAAATCAACCACTTTTTAAAATGGCTATCCGAGGTCCGCGGCATCGTATGCAGCTTCAAGGACAAACGCGAGGCCTTGGTTTTAGATTCCAGCTTCGCTCCAGCTAAAGAAGCTGAATCTAATAATGATTTATCGCTTGCCTTATCGTTGAACATAATTAATTTTAAAAACAAAATTCTGAACCGAAAATCTTATTGGACTTCCGCGGCCGTATCGGCTAATTTTCCGGCACCCAGCGGATTATAGCCATTCTTTACTTCATCGCCATCCGAATAATCATCACCATCCGTATCCGGGTTTAAAGGATCGGTCTTAAAAATCTTCACTTCTTCATAATCGCTTAAACCATCATTATCAGTATCAATCAGGTTAGGATTAGTACCTAATGTCTGTTCTTCATCATCGCTTAAACCGTCGCCATCGGAATCAATAAAAGAAATCGGGTTTTCTTCTACAAATTCATTATCCTGGCCTTCAACCATAGGGTAAATAAAATCTTCAGATATTGTTTCATTAGGAGTTAATACCTCAATATTATCCGCTAATTCTTCACTCTCTCCGGGAGAGACAAAAGAACCAAGATCCGCGCCAGATTCAAGATCGGCCGTTTCCGAAACTTCCGGAATCATTTCTTCAGCCGGAGTTTCAACGATAGTTTCTGTCGGCGTCGGCGTCGGATTTAAATTAAACCCTGTTCCGCTAAAAAATTTACTATAAACTAAATATCCGCCTAAACCAACAATAGCGACAACTATCAAAATCAAGACGATCCTGAACCAAGGACCGCCGGACTTTTCATCCTGGCCGTCTTCTTCGCTAGCGGAATTAAGCCCCATCCGTCGCGTTTCAATTTCCGAATTTGACGCGGCACCAGTTAACCCAGCCGGCCCGGAAGCCGACAAACCTGGCGCGACTCTGGCTTTAGCCGAATTATTAGCCATTTCGGACGCAGATTCCTGGCTTTCGGTTTCCGCGAAAATATCATCTACCGGCGATTGGTTTTGATTATGAGGACTGTTTAAGTCATTAAACATATTTTTTTCTTTATTTATTTTCTACAATATATTTAAATTTAATTATCTTTTTTAATTATACCCAATAATCACGTTTTTGGCTAATTATTCCCATCGGATTTATTATTTTTTTCCTTATTCTGAGACGGTCGTCTCTTCTGGGATGTTTTCCGCTGTTTCTTCGGGTTGCTCCAATTCCTCCTCGGATTCAAGCAAGGGACTATTAACTTTATAGACCATAATCGCTCCGTCCTCATCTCTCTCCATCACCTCGACCTCAATATCACTTGGTAGCCCGAGCAAGGCCTTGTCTTCGCCATCTAAAAACCTGGCCGTCGGAATAATTTTTTTATCAATTTGATCAGATAACGATTTTCTAAAGATCAAAATTGCAAAAACAACCAGAATTATTAATAAAACCGTGGTTAAAATCAAAATGATTATTTTTTTGTTTTTTGGCATAGTGATTAACTTAAATAACCTTAATATTGACTATCTCTTAACTGCTCAATACATGACCCTCCTACACATATTTTATCGCCACAACTCATCGGACATGTCTGGCCGGTACTCCAAGTATTAGGACTACATTTCAAGGTGCAGCCAGAACAAACCATCTGGGTAAGAGGGTGGCCACCGGTACAACCAGCCGGGGAGCTAGTGAGGATTTCTCGAGTGGCTATTTGTCCTTCTGATGTACAACGGCTCCAATTCGAATAAGTAAAAGAGGTACAAGTTGAAGCGGTCGGGGTGGTTGGAGTAGTTGGGGTAGTTGGAGTAGTTGGGGTCGTCGGGGTAGTCGGAGTGGTTGGAGTAGTCGGGTTAGTAGCGACAGCCCCCGTAGGATTGAATTCTCCGGCATAAAAAGTATAGCGGCAATAAACAGTAGTACCAGATTCATAAGCGTCTTCCGCCCAAATTTGATAAACGCCATCAAGATAAAGAGCATTTCCTCCGTTCTGATCATTTATAGGTTTGACTGAAGTCGCTGTCGGCCAACTGGAATCATTAAAACTAATAGCATTCCAACCATTATAATAGGTTCCTGTGCATTTCCAATCCGTAACTGCACTAGTGGTCATACTGTTACAAGGGCTTTGATTAAGTGTGGCGGCTAAACCAAACTTAGTCCCTGTATCTCTTGCTTTAATCGCTAAGACGTTCTTGCCCGGCTGGATTGTAACATCAAACTCCTGTATACATTTCCAGCATATCCCCCCCGGGCAGCTAGAACAAGTCGGGTTAGAAAGATCCTGAGGATCAGTCGTACTAACTTTCGCTCCATTAAAATAAGTTGTCTGATAATTATCAACGCTAGTTTGAATATTAGCGGAAACCGGACAGCATTGATAGCTCTCATCAGCATTATACATACAAGTTTTATCAACTCCACAATTATTACAATATCCGCCGCAACCATCCGGACCGCAAGTTCGGTCCTCACAGCGCGGACGACAAACGTCAAAATTACTTAAATCATAATTATAAACCAAGCGACAATAATAGGCCTCATAGCCGGAAATTGTGCTTTTCCCCCAGACATAAGGAAGATAAGCCGAATTAACTTGGTAATTTGGAATATTTTTTTGCCCTAATGAACTAGTTCGGTTTAAAACTACGGAATCATTAAAAGTCGTGGCACTCTTATTTTCCGTAAATTTAATATCGGTCCATCTATAACCATCCGAATCGAGCAAAGTGCTATCAGCATCAAAGGTGTCGAAAGAAGACTGGCTGTAAGTCAGGGCCTGTCCGGTAACCGGCGCGCAACGCAAATGAGAATTAGTTGAGTCAATAACATCATAAGGCGCGTTGGTCGGACCGACTAACATCCGATAGGCCAACCCTTGGTTGCTAACCGCCGAACCGATGAAGAACCCTAAAACATTCTTTCCAGTTAAAAGCGTCCGGGTGGCCTTGCCTAAAGTGCTGGCTGAGGATGTCCGATAAAGATCAGAATTATTTAGGTACGCTATTTGCTTCTGGTTAGCATAAGATTCAACTGTCCCGACGCAATTTCCGCAATCTTTAGCGCAATTTCTACAGGTCTCCCAGGTGCAATTACCGTCCGAATTCTGCAAGCATTGGCAGTAACCGTCGCCGCAATATCCTCCCAAATCTTCCGGCGAAGAAAATAACGGCGACTTATAAACGCAATAGGTGTTATTTAAAATTACTTTCGGAGTTTCCTCTCCCGCTTTAGTCGTACAGCCATATTGATTATTAATACTGCTTCCCGCCGGACTAGTTGCGACCCCGCTTAGGCCATCGCAATCTTCATAGCCGTCATTATAAATTCCGCCTTGTGCCTCCATATTCGGCCGTTGTTTTTCGCCGTCACCGCAGAAAGAATTAACTTTTAAAGTAAAAGATTTAGAAGCTGTAGTGCCATAATCATTTGTTCCTTGGATAGTTATCTCCTGGCCAGCTGACACGACCTTAGGGGCGCCAAGAATATCCTGTTTGGCCTTATCCGGCCCAGGGGCAATCCTTAAACCATCCGGCAAACCTGAGGCCGTGTACTTAATCGTATAATTACCTTGTTTTTCTAATCCTAAAGAACAGTAATAATCCTTATTGAGCCGCGCGGTTTCCGGACAATTAAAATTTAATTCTGGCGGCGTTACTTTAAACTTAATCTTTGTATCCTTAGAAGAAGAAACATTATATTTATCAGTTACGGAAATCCGATAATTCAATTCTGCATCACTGGTAAATTTAACTGAGGTCGGGATCAAACCATTATGATTGATTTGATAACGATTGACGCCGGCTTCGACTCCGGTCTTCTCCATATAGCTAAATACATTAAAAGTATTTGGAGAAATCTGATTTAAAACGCCAGAGGTCTTTGTTAATGAGACCGATTCCAAAACTGGCGGCGTAAAGTTGGCGCCGGAAAAAAAGAAACTATAATTAAAAGGTATTTTTGGATCAAGGGTGTATTCAATATCCTCCGCTTCAATAAAAGGCGCGGAGCCGACGATAGTAATCGGAATTTTTATTGCTGTAGTCCCCCCTCGTCCGTCGGTTACTGTTAATTTTACATCATAGGTCCCGGCTTGGCCGGCTTGAGACGAATAAACTTTCTTCTGATTTGGATCGCTAGTATCTATTAACCTTGGCAATTCTTTCCAACCTGTCCAATCAGTCCCGCTCGTGTCTAAAAGCCAAGTCAAAGGATTGTTTTCCGCATCTGACATTTTTATAAAACCGCTAAACTCCTGTTCAACCGCTCCGACTAAAAATTCATCGGCCAACTCCGGCGGATTATTACCGGCTTGTCCAATCGTGCTCGCTCCAGCGATAACGCAGGCCGAACCCGATTCATAAGCCGGAGAAAAAACATAATTTAACGGCGCGGCAGCGGTTTCTAAAGTCGCACAAAGATTATAATTAGAGCCGGTCCGATCCGCCGAATAGGCGAAAGCATAACTGCCAGCCGGTAAAATCAAAGACAAAGAATCTTCTTCGGGATCATTCACAAATCTCTTGGATTCTTCGTTCCAACAAGTCGCGGCGCTATATCCCGGACAAGGACCTAAACGGTTAATCGGATCGAAAAAATTCTGACCAGCCGCCAATTCGGTTAAAAGGGCCTGGGACCAGCTCGGCCAAACCGAAATGCTCCGGCGGTTTAAATAAGTACCAGCGCTTAATAAAGGATATTTATTATTTACCGAGCGAAATCGGGATAAATATTCTTTCAATTCTTCTAATTGGCCAATCCGTTTTATATCGCGAGTTATTTTCGCTTTAATGCTGTCACAGAAGAAATTATCCGGACAATCAGTATCCGTTAAGCAATTTTTTGCTTCCTTAAGCAAGCAGGAACCAGCCGCTAAATCAGCTTCCTCGCCGGCGCAATATTGGCCCGGGCCGCAATCCGCATCGCTTGAACAGCTTAATGAAGATATTGAACAGGTATTCACCTGATCGGTCGGAAGATTAGTATTAAATTTCCAATATTTAACAATCTGGCCTAAAATATCCACGGTATTAGGCGCCGGATCTTGATTATAAGAGATTAAATAAATATTAGTATAGATTTTTGGCGGCTCCGAATTATAGTCAACATTAGCGGCTCCGACATAAACCGTCCGGCCGTCGCGGATTGCTTCATAACCGTCAACTATAAGCGCTTGCGGCGAACCAGCAAAACCCTGACTAACATACCAACGAGCGACGCTATAATGGTTCGGGTTTGGCACGATGCGGACCGCGATCGCATCGGCGCTGTCCGCCGGATTAGCCGTACTCTGAGCGGCGGAATGCTTCAAAACAACAGCAAAAGAAACTAACAATAATCCAACAACCGCCATGGCCGCTAACTTAAATCTTATTTTTTTAATTCTATTCATATACTAAAATGTAATAATAATCTATTTAAAAAGTATAACGGCAATATATCGTATCAGCCGTACTCTTAGCGCCCGAGGCTGTCGTTGCCCAAAGCTGATTAACAGCCGGATAAAGGCGGTTCCCGTTACCCGTTTTTCCGGTCTCAATCGCGGCGCGCCAATAACTATTTGTTGAAAAACTAGTATTCATCCAATTCATCGCCGGCGTAACTTCCGTACACACCCAATTATTAGGATTATTGGTTGAGATAACAGTATTGCAACCGTCAACCAAACGGGCCGCTAAACCATAAACACCGCCATCGTTTATGGCTTTTATAGCTAAAACATTATTTCCCGTACGCAACGTAACTGGCAAAGGGCGGATATCTGTCCAGCACATATCATTACTACATCGAGAAGAAACCATTCCATTTTCACTATATACATCAATATATTCACGGCTAGAAGACGGATAGGTAATCGCAACCTTGGTTCCATTAAGATAAACTTCGTAAAAATTATCAACGCTTATTTGTAAACAGGGGTCATCGCCATTGCAAGGTACCGCGCAAGTCCCGCCGCAGCCATTATCCGCACACGGCGCTTTTCCGACACAACTTGGAACGCAGGCCTGGCAAACCTGACTAACGCATTTTTCAAACCCCGGACAGGCCGCCATACAGGTTCCGCCGCAGCCATCGGCCGCGCCGCCGCATTTACCGGCGCAATCCGGCGTGCAAATATTTCTGCAAACTTCATTAATACATTCTTGCCCCTGCGGACAGGCCGTAGTACAAGTTCCGCCGCAGCCATCAACCGCGCCGCCGCATTTACCAGCGCAATCCGGCGTACAAATCTGCTGGCATCGCTGATTAATACAAGCCTCGCCTGAGCTAGAGCAAGCATCATCACAGTAGCCGCCGCAGCCATCAACCGCGCCCCCGCATTTACCGGCGCAATCCGGAACGCAAGCTTCACAGACCTGATTAACGCATTTCTCAAACTCTGGACAATCCGCCGTACAAGTTCCGCCGCAGCCGTCAGGTGCGCCACCGCACTTGCCGCTACAATCCTTAGAACAACAATCTAATTGCGGGCCGCAATCCGACGCGCTAAAATCTTCACAACCTTCCCGTAAAGAAAGCTCACATGACAATTCATCTGATTTTATACTTTCATTATCATATTCATCAAAAGCCGATAAAGAAAAATAATTATTACCGACAGAAAATTGATTTAAAGGGAAACTTAAACTAGTATTCGGCCCGGCGGAATCAAAAGATTCTCCATAAGCCTTAACCGAAACCCCCCGATAAAGCCGGTAAAAAGAAACTTTATCGGCATTAGCCGGCCAAGAAAATTTTAATAATGAATCAACGACTGATAAACTGGGCGCCGCTGGGGTGGCCGGCGGTACTTTATCAGTCGGCATGACGCTTAATTCTCCGGAAAGGCCGCTTTCCGTCCGGCTTTCCGAAACAGCGCTGATTTTAAAAATATAAGGAATATTATTTTCCAAATTGTTTATTAAGGACCTACATTCATAAGATCCATCCACTAAGGAACAAACTTCGCTTGCTTTCAGCTCTTTAAAAAACATTTCCCCGGAACCCGAGGAATAATAAATCTTATAAGAATAAACCTGGGCGGCTTCCGAGCGCCAAGCTAAACTGACCGTGCCGCCGATCTCCCGATCGATCGCCTCGATTATTTCGCTGCCGGCAGGTAGTGCCTCGCGGAAAAAATATGATTCTTTCAAAACATTCCAAATACAAATACCATCTGGGACGCTATCGCCATTTTTGTCCGCCCCGCAAACTTCTCCAGCTGAAACACAAGGCGATTGGTCGGAACTACAAATCAAATTACTGCTTATCCCTCGAATAACCGCCTGGTCAATAATAGCCGGCAAATCGTCTAGCGTTCCGGCCGCGCCGGCATCGCGACAGTAATAAAATTTATAATTATAGTCGGCGCAACTCGCGCCTAAGCCGGCCGGACAATTATCAAACCACGGCTCCCAGGTTCCGTCCGGCGCGACTGGTGGCCAGGGATTATTGCAAAGAAAAAGATAAATATTAGAAAAATTATTAAACTTATCGCCGCCGGTATAAAAATTACAACAATTATTGGAGCAGATTTCGCCCTCGCAAACGCAATTTAGATTATCATTACAATTTCCTTCATCCAAAAAGCGCTCCATATTAACTGTAGCGGTTATCATGGTTTCACCATCGGTAATTCCTGGCTCAGCTCTTACCAAAATCCGGTCAGAAGAAACTTCTTCAAGGGAAGCAACTTCTCCATTAGCGATATCGAATTCCCAATCCCAGAAATACCCGGAAACCGGTCGTAAAATCTGACCGTTTGCGCTATAAGCCCGAGCCGCAAAAACTTTATCCCGATCCGCTTCTGTATCAAAAGTTTTAGCGGCCGGATCGGAATCATTTTCATCTAAACTATTTTCCGATGTTTTAAAAAGATAGGACGAAGGACTAACCAAAACCTCATCAATCGCACAGATTCCGCTAGTCGGATCTTGACCGGATAAAGTCGTGAATTTTATAATCTGTGAATTTTTATATGTCCGCTTATTAAAGAAAATATTTTCTCCTTCAACATAATCGTTACTGCTATAATTACCGCCATCATAATCTTCCTTACTCACATTAAGGTAGCCGGAACCGTTAAGGCCAATTCCCTCCATACTTAAAACTCCGGATCGACTATTTAACTCAGTATCTCCCAGCACTATCAAATAATAATTAGCGGCTGGCGATAATAATCGTTTCGGAACAAAAAGCAAAGAAGTACTTTCGCCATTATTCTCGCTAGAAACATCACCAGGAACAGCGCAATATAATTTATTCGGATCCGGCATGTCAGCTAACGCCGAATCGTTAAAACGCCCGAATAGCTTCAACCATAAAGACGCTAAACGGCTTGATAAGCGGACTAAGCGGCTTTGTTTTAATTCTAGAGAAAATGAATCGCTATCGCTATTATCCAAAGCTATTTCCGCCAATGATTCTCCGGTCGCGATAAAAGTACCGGCCGGACAAACGCCTTCACCATAATTCCGCTCTTCTAATAATAAGACGTTCCCGTTAAAACTATTCGTATCCATCTTCTTATTAAAATCAACCTTAAGCACGGCATTCCGACAAACATTATTATCTAAATGCTTAGGGGAGCTTAAATCGATCTTCGGCCGCGCCTGACAACAAGTATCAAGCCCGCAGCCGATATTTTCCGGCGAACCGCAATCTAAATCATTAGTACAGCCGCAGCATAAACCGCGATCATCGCCGGAACAATTACCTTTATCTGCCTCACAACTAAGCTTAGAATTGCGGGCGGCGCAGGCATCAGAATATTCCACTCCCTCAACTGTTATCGGCTCGCCCGGCTGGCAGCAACAAGTACCGCAATCCGCAGAAGACCCGCCGAGATTGCCTTCCGGAGAAAAACAGCCAAAACCTTGAACATTACAAACCTCAGGATCACAAAGAGAAGTATCGCCGGCTGTACATATCAATCCCGCCCCGGCTGGTTTATTTGGGCAATATTGCTCGCAAGCGGAAATACTGCTAAAAGAATTTTCTGTTCCTCTAACTGGAGTTGAAGATGCGCATTGGTTAGGATTACTGGCCGAGCAATCATAATAAGCACACCAACCGGCATCCGCCCCCTCGGCAATCTGATTTCCTAAACGACAAATATCATCATCGGTTGCCGTTGTTCTATCGGAATCAAAGCAACAACGGGGGTTAGCTCGACAATCACCAAAATCCGTTAAACCCGGGCATGGGTCATTCTGCGGACAGGTTTTTTCACAAATTTCTAAACTTTTATAAGGCCCGATCTTTAGCGGATTGGTCGCCGCGCATTCATTAGCATTCGTGGCCGAACAATCATAATAAGCGCAATAGCCAAAATCCGGATGGGACGGATCAGCGCTTACTAATCCGTTATTATCGCTGCCGCCGCGGCAAATATCATCGGCCGAATCGCTGGTGCCGCGCGAATCCAAACAACAAACACCGGCATGTTCTAAACATCCGGCCGCGCTTAAACTAGAGCAATCGCCACAAAAGCCGTTCGGGAAATTATCATTATCTATTTCGCAATATTGGCCGCTATGGCCGGAACAATTACAAGTCGCGTCGCGTATTCCGGGATCTTCGCCGGCCGAAGCACAACCGCCACAAAGGCCTAGGCCGATATTTGTATTATTTTGGCCATCTGTTAATGAAATATCACTACCGCAAGTCCCCTCGCATTGCAAGCCGGCACAGCAATCGCGCGCACTTTCCCCGATTGTACAACAGCAGTCGCAACTGGCGGCAATCGGCTCTAAGCATTTATTAGTTTCCGCACAAATTGAATCTCCCGGGCAAATTTCTTCCGAGGCACAACAGCCGGATCCATTTACTTCTATACAAGAAAATTCTTCCGAACAAAGCGAACAAACGGAAATTGGATCTATACAAGTATTACCATTCCCTCGTGCCCATCCATCCGGACAGGAAGTAACGCTTTCTATTGTCCAACGGTTTCCTATTTCCTCACTAATATTTTGACAAACTTTTTCTGCTTCGTATTCCTGGCTATTCAAAGTATAAGAAAAAGTTTGGCTTAAATCGCAGATCGCGTCAGCGCCTTTCTCAAGACAGCGATTAACCGTAGAATCATAAGAACAACCATTCGTCCCTAAGCCGCCGCAACCAGAAACGCTGATACAACTAAAATCACAATCGGCAATCGCTTTTTGCCCGCCGGCATAAGGAGAACAAAGACCGGGCGTATTCGGACAATAATCATTGGTCTGGCAAGTACCATAGTATTCAGATAAACCGGCACAGCTATAAGCATAAGGATTTTCTACTAAATCACCAAAACCGGTACTGAATTTCCATTCAAAAACCGAAGTCGGAATATCAACGAAACAATCATTTAAAGAATCAACGCAGCGGCCTTTTCGATAAGTATTTTGCGGACAGCAAACCTGCGTGCCGCAATCCGCGTCAACCCGGCATTCTTCCACAGCAAAATCAAGGGCGTTGCCGGTTAAACTATTGCTAACTACTGAAACCGGGCCGGAAATCGCGCCAGCCGGAACTTCGGTTTCAATCATATCCGCCCGCCCATCAAGCTCAATCATCCCGACTGCATTCCGATCATAATTAAATTTTATTAAGCCCTCGCTGTCTTCCCGACCGAAATATTCTCCCCAAAGGGTTACCGGCGACGCGACCGGACCGCTCAACGGTTCTAATTTACATAAACTCGGCGCCAACGGAGCATTTTTATCCGCTAAGAAAATATTGGGATTTAATTTTTCCGTATTAATTACAGCGTCCCCTAAATCAACCATGATAACTTGCGACCCGTCCTCTAAACCGGCCGGAACTTTAACAACGATCTGATTATCTTTCCAAACCGAATTAAGGCACATTTCCGGAAAATCATAAGTCGCTTCGGTCGCGCCGAAAAAAACCCGGGAAGTGCCGCGGGCGCCGCCAAAACCGTCGCCGCGGATAGTAACATATTGGCCCGGAGCGCCGCTAAGCGGCGAAAAAGACGCAATAAAAGGTCCATCGCCCGCTTCGCTTTCTTTTACAAAACGAAGGTAATTGCTTTTTTCGGCCTGGCCGGATAAATTTACCGTCACGAAACTGCCGGATTCCCCGGCCTTAATATTCGGAGTAAGCGAAGTACCGCTTAAGCCCTCGGGATTTGTAAAAACTGACTCTATCGCCCGGACATTAGTTTTATAATTACCAAAATAAGCGGCGGCTGAATATAAATTAACTCCTTGATAATTAACTTCGGAACTTAAGGCGCCGCGATTAGGATCAAGATAGCATAAACCCGGACGAACAATATTATTGGCTCGGAAATTCGGAATTTCCGGACCAAAATCATCGTCGGTATAATCGCTCGCTCCTTCCTGGCTTACTACCTGGATCGGACCGGAAATCGCGCCAGCCGGAACCGCAATAATTATTTGATCATCGCGCCAAAAATCCGAACAGGAGGTATTAAGGACTGACGGGGCAATTCCTTCAACCGGATTGCCGCTTCCGGTAAAAAGAACTTTACTGGCGCCATCCGCGTATTCGCCAAAATTTCTTCCAAAAATCGTAATAAAATTATCAACCGCGCCGTTCGGCGTTAAAAGGTCGCAAACACCCGAGCAATCATCGTCAGAAATACATGACTGATTAGGATTATCAATGCAGAAACCGCCTAAAGGACTTATCTCCGTAATCACCGGCGGCCCATAGCAAAGACAAGTTTCTGGATTACAACTTAAATATTCCGCGCATTGATCATTATCGGCTTCACAGGTTTCATTACTCAAATCCCCATCACAAGATGCTCCCAAACCGCCGCGCGGCCGGCAAGCGCAATTAGCTTCATCGCAATAATCGCTAGACGCGCAAATCTGATTTACGGCCTGGCAACCGGGATTCGGGCTGGAATCGCAGCTAGTCGGATTACCGATTCCGGCGCCGGAACAATCCGACCCGACACAAGGACCCCATGATCCATTAGAATAAAGCATTGAACCGCCGCAGCCGCAAGGCGCCAAGCTCCCTTCTTCGTAACCGCCCCCAGTGCCGCTAACTGCGTTACCTAAACGCGTTAAAATAAAAGTAGCAATTCCCCAAGACGCCAAAATAATCACTAAGCCGATAACGCCGCTTTTTAAAATTTTCTTGGCTTTTTCTACTTTTTCTTCTTCGCCGCCGGAAGTCATCCAAATAAAGCCGCCATAAATCACGAAACCGACCGCGATAATTCCTAAAAACCCTAAAGCAATATTAATAATCCGACCGGCAATCGTCCGCGGATCACCAGCCGCCAAAGCACCGTCCAAACCGCTCTCTACCGCCTCCGTACCGAAGTCCTGGGCAAATACCAAACGCGCTAAAAGCAGCCCACCGGCAATGAGTAAGAAAAATAATAAATTTTTACTGATTTTTTTTCGCACAGATTAAATTTAGTATTTACAAAAATTATTGGCAACTTCCATTCGTGCCAAGTATATCGGTCGGGACACCGAAACAACAAGAAGGATATTCGTCGGTCGCCGAGCAACCCGGACCGATACTTGGCTTATAACAATTCTGATAAATATCTTTAACGCCGGAGCCGACCTGGACTTTATAAGTCATGGACTCGGCAAAAGGTGAATGAAAGATATTAACAATACTTAAATCCGGCTCGCCATCCAAAGGTTCAACATCTAAATTATCTACTTTCATCCAATATCCGAGCGGGGACGGCGAAGCCGCGCTTAAATTAATCAATCTATGTTCAACCGTAGAAGTTCCGCTCTTTACCTTTAAGCCGCCGCTTTGCAAAGTGCTATTCATCATTAAAGTATTAAACTTAATTTTAACCGGCTCAACCAAAGGCAGGCCGCTTTGCCCGGCCGAAGGGCTTATTTCCGTGATCACCGGCGGGTCTAAAGCAATCTGATCGTTGATGTAAAAAGACCATTTATATTTATCCTTTTTCCCAGCGTTAACTATTGAATCATAATTATCATGATAAAAATCCAAAGGCCCGTCGGCATAGGCGCTCCGATCGCCGTCAAAAGAATTGATTGCCGCGTCCACGATCCCGTCCAAGGAGCTTAAATTTCCAGCCGGATAATTCTGGCCGGCGTCATCCTGGCAGGTCTTATAACCCAAAGAAGTGTCTCGGCAATTTATAAACGGCACTAAAGCCGAACAGTCGCTATCGCTTTCACAGGTCTTAAGATTGGCCGGCAGCATTTCCATAGCTAAATGGCTATTAGCCGGCAAACAATAAATTTCCTCGCCGCAACCGTTGACGCCGCATTTAACATCGGAAATAAACTCCAAGGTCTTATAATTATTGCTCACGACGAATTTCCCGCCCAAATAATCACCGACGCAAACATTGTTTTCGCATTTATAAGATCGACATTCCGAGGCCGCGCTGCAAGCCGCACCGGCCGGAAAAGCTTCAGTAGCGGCATTAACGACCCGGATATGGCCAGCCACTTCTCCGGCCGTGCCGGAAACGGTCGCCGGATTAATCGCTTCATTAAAATTAACCTGGATTACAGAATTCATCGGCCGATCTTTTTTATCCAACGGCTCATCGGTTTTTTCTAAATCCGTGCCGCCAGAAAACGACTTCAATCCTAAAACCGAAACAGCCGTTGTCGTTAATGAAATATTATTACCGTCCTCGCCAGCAACCCGCGCCGTTAAAATCACTTTATCTCCTTCTTTAAAAACTTCCAAATCTTCCCGGCCGCTTAATTTCGCCGTAATATTTTTTGCTAATTCATCATTACTATAACTATCCGGCACTAAAATATTATTATTCTCTCCAGAAGCGGCAAAAGAATATATTTCCCCCCCGACCTCGAGGGTATCAGCTAAGCGTTCCGGGCTGATTTTTATATTCCATAGATATTCTGCCTTAACCGAATCTGATTTAAAGGTTAAATAATTATTAAAAACCGCCTGGCCGGAAACCAAATCCGCAATACCTAAAAGATTATTGGCACCGTCAAAAAGCTGGACTTTGTCATCGGCGCCGTCAGGCACGGAAACGATAAAATCAGAAACGCTTCCATGATAATCTAAAATCACCGAAGCGCCACTCGGCGTCGTCGGAGTGGCCGGTGTAACCGAAATCACTTCGGCCGGCGCATAAACCGCCGGCTCACCCAGGACCGTTATCGCCGCGCTAGCCGGTGCGGCTGGAGTTATTTGCTGATAAATATCTTTAATATTATCCGGAATCGGAAATACTCCGGTCGGGACGACTAAAGGCGGGGTTAGATCTAATTTATCGCTAACTGTAAATTCCCATTGAGCGCCGGAGACATTGCAACCAGTGAACATTGAAGAATCGTCTGTTTTCTTAATATAATCGCTTAATTTAACAGAATAAGCGGTTTCCCCGCTGGCCGAACCTAAAAAGCTCAAAGGGCTTAAAATAAAAGTTTTATCCTCGCCGGTAACCGTTACTAAAACATCGGTCACATTCGCGTTCTCCTCCGGGCAAGAAGAAGCCGAACAAGAATCGCCTAAAGCGCTCTTATACAAACGGACCGCTAAAGGATTAAGGCGATTACAATCTTCTTTATCACAAACGCAAGGCGTTGCCTGGCTATTAATACAAAGGGTGTCGGTTTTTATTTTTTCTTTTAGGGTAACCATGATTGAAGTATTGCGCGGCACGTCCTTTTGGCCGTCGGCCGGATAAACACTATCAACCGCGCAGGCACCGATGGCCGCTGTGCCAGAGCCGGAGATACCGGCCCGATTTGAATCGGCCGGACTGCCAGTAATTCCTAAAGCGTCGGATAAGCGAGAAAGTAAAAAAGTTGTTATTCCCCAAGAAGACAAAACTATAACCAGGCCAATAACCGCGTTTTTGAGAATATTTTTCGCTTTCGTTATTTTTTCTTCATCGCCGCCCGAAGTCGTCCAGATAAACCCGGCGTACATTATTATCACAACCGCGAGTACTCCTAAAAAGCTTAAGGCAATCTGGATAATCCGGCCGATAATCATCCGCGGGTCAGCCGAAGACAGGGTCCCGCCCAAGCCGCTTTCCACCGCTTCTACGCCAAAATCCTGAGCCGCGACTGGTAAAGAAAACAAAAAACCGCCCGCCGCAACTAAGGCCAGCCAAGCAAAAATAATCATAATCGATTTTACTTTTCTAGTCATTGGATTTCTAAGTAAAAATTTAAAATTATGCTTGTCTATGCTATAATAATATAGCTTTATTATAACATAAAAAGAGAAAAATAAAAAAGGGTTATGACGATTGACCGCGTAGTTAAAAAATTCTCTGATAACCACCCCGGCGAGGACGTCGCTGTTCTTTACCGGGCCTTTGAATTTGCTAACGCCGCCCATAAGGACCAAGCTCGAAAAAACGGCGATCCCTATATCCAACATCCGCTCCATACCGCCTATATTTTAGCGGAAATCAAGGCGGATTTAGCGACTATTGCGAGCGGGCTACTTCATGACGTCCCGGAAGATACGCCGCATACTCTTGAAGAGATTGACGAACTTTTTGGGCCGGAGATTGCTTCTTTAGTCGGCGGTATTACTAAGCTTGGAAAAATAAAATATCGTGGCATTGAACGCTACCGCGAAAATCTAAGAAGAATGTTCCTGGCCATGACTAATGACTTACGGGTAGTCTTTATAAAATTTTGTGATCGTTTGAATAATCTCCGAACGATAGAAAATCTGCCACCGGAAAAACAAAAAAGAATTGCTAAAGAAACCATGGAAATCTATGTGCCGATTGCCGGGCTCTTAGGAATCGCCCGGTTAAAGTGGCAAATGGAGGACATCTGTTTTAAAATCCTTTACCCCGATGAATTCCAGGCTCTAGAATATAAATACGAAGTGGAAAAAAAAGTCGAGCGCAATCGTTTTTTTCAAAAGGTTAAAAACATTATCGTCCCGAAATTAAAAGAAACCGGAATTGAACACTCAATTGAAATCCGCTTCAAGCATCTTTATAGCATCCATCAAAAAATGCAGGAAAAGAATCGTAAATTCGATGAGATTTACGACGTTTTCGCCTTGCGCATCATCGTCCCGACGATTGATGACTGTTATAAGACGCTGGGCATAATCCATACTTTATGGAAACCAAAGCCGCATCGTTTCAAGGATTATGTCGCTGTCCCTAAACCTAATGGCTATCGGTCCATCCATACCACGATTATCGGCCCGGAGAACAAAGCCACAGAATTCCAGATCCGGACAAAGGAAATGCACGAAGAGAGCCTTTACGGTTTAGCGGCCCATTGGTATTACAAAAATAAAACTAAAACAACCAATTACGCGGCCCCGCATTGGGTTAAAGAAATAATTGAAATCCAAAAAGAAATCAGTAATACGGACGAATTGGTAAAAAAAATAAAATTAGATATTTTTCGAGATCGGATTTTTGTTTTCTCACCAAAGGGGGATGTTTTCGAGCTCCCGGAAGGCGCGACCCCGGTCGATTTTGCTTATGCTGTCCATACCAATATCGGCAACAAGGCTTCCGGCGCCCTGATCAATGATAAGCTCGGCCGACTTGACCAGGAGTTAAAAAACGGCGATTTCGTAAAAATCATTACGGAAAAAAACCGCGAATACCCGAATCGCGACTGGCTAAAATTCGTCCGTACCCGGAAAGCGCGCGAACGCATCAAGCAATATACTAAAAAATCCCGCCTGGAAACTATCAAGCGCTTCATCCCGGGAATGAATCGAGAATAAGAAACTGATATATTTCAAACCCCTTAACAAAATCACTCCCTTTTCGGGAGTGATTTTAAATTTCTATCATAACTCTATCATAGCTTACGAGCGCCGATTGCTCTCCGGCAACTTGCCGATACGACGTAAATGCTCATTTTTACGACTTAAAGCCAGGCCGGTTAACGCGCGTTTTTTCTGTTTCTGCTTAGTGGTCTTCTGTTCTAAATGTTTTTTAGACCGTGCTTTTTCCAAACGCTTGCTGTTTTTCAAACCCTTCTTAAATTTCCGTAAAAAACTTTCAAAACTTTCGCCCGGCTTTCTCTTAAAGTCCGCCATATAACCCACCCTCCTTTCTATTAATTATTTTCTTTTCTATTAACTTATCTTTCTTAGCTAAACGCTCCTTAATCTTTTTATAAACCACGGTCTCTTGTGCCCCGGAATCAATATCGCGCATTAAAATAGTCCCGTCCATAATCTCTTTTTTCCCTAAAATCAAGGCAGTTTTTGCGCCTAAAGCCGTCGCTTCCTCTAATTGTGTCTTTAAACTATCCGCGGCGAATGATTGGCGGACCTTAAAACCGGATTGATGTAAATCATTAAATAATTGCATTGACTTTATCTTCGCCTGATCACCAAGCTGAGCGATAAAAATAACTTCTTCTTCTTTTTTATCAAACAAAGATTGCTTATCTTTTATTCGCATCACTGTCCGTTCCAGGCCGATCGCCAAACCAACAGCCGGCGTTTCCGGGCCACCTAAATTTTCAACCAAAGAATCATAGCGTCCGCCCCCGGCCAGCGCCATCTTGCCTAAGACCGCGCCGTCTTCATTCAAAGGCCAGAATTCAAAAACCGTATCATTATAATAATTCAAACCGCGAACCAAATAAGGATTAAAATTATAATTAACATCAAGCTCGTCTAAAAATTCCAAGGTCTTGGCAAAATGCTCGCGGCTTTCCGCCGACAAAAAATCAGCAATCTGCGGCGCTTCTTCCCGTTCCTTAACGCAAGTGTCCTCTTTGCAATCTAATAAGCTCAAGCAATATTTGCCTAAGTTCTTCTTGCAATTATTACACAATTTTGAACGCCGTCCTCTTTCCTTATAAAAAGCCAAAAGTTTCGCGCTATAATCTTTCCGGCAATCAAGATCTCCGATGCTATTGATCTGAACCTGGATCTTTATCTGCAAATCCGCAAAAAAATTATAAACCGCCGCGATCAACAAGGCCTCGGATAGAGGTTTCTTTTCGCCGATTATTTCTATATTAGCCTGCGTTGATTCACGATAACGACCGGTCTGCAATTTCTCATGGCGGAAAATCGACCCGAGAGAAAAAAGACGGACTAATGAGGCGTTTTCATTCAAATTATTTTCTAAATAAGCGCGGATTACGCCCTGGGTTATTTCCGGCCGCAAGATTACCCGTTCACTTTTTTCCCCTTCAACAAAATAAAATTCCTTATCCGTATTCTTGCGCGTGGATTTTTTATACAAATCAAAACTTTCTAAAATCGGCGTCTTAATCGGAGAAAAATTATAGATCTTGGCAAAATTTAAAAGCTTATCAGACACCAATTCAAAATAACGCGCTTCCGGGCCAACAAAATCTTTCATGCCTAAAAGCCGCTTTGAAGTTTTATTATTTTTCTTTTCAATTTTTTGCGCCGTTTCCGGAGCATTTTTTTTCGGTCTAGGCATATAAAATTTAATTATATTGCGGCCAATAATCTTTATTAAAAACCATTACCTTATCTAAAGGCCAACCGCGGAATAAAATTTTTCCCGTGATAAAACTTTTATGGACCGGGCCGAAACTCCGCGAATCTTTTGAGGCATTGCGGTTATCTCCTAAAACATAATACTCATCCGAGCCAATCGTAATTTTTTCTTCACTATTATTAAAAGTCGTCAAATCTTCCGGCAAATATTCTTCGTTTAAAACAAGCCCTGTCGGATTTTCTTCATTAAAAATATTAATTTGGCCGTCTTTAATCTGGATACTCTCGCCCGGCAAGCCGATTACTCTTTTAATAAAATATTCCTGCGGATTGCGGGGATAACGGAAAACAATAACCTGGCCGCGTTCCGGCGGCGTAAAGCGATAGCTAAGCTCATCGATTATCAGATATTCATGGTCATGGAAATTCGGTTCCATAGACGCACCTTTGACATAAAAAGGTTGAATTAAAAAATAACGCACCGGTAAAATAATCGCTAGAGAAATAGCGACCACTTTAGTTATTTCCCAAATAAATATAAGAAATTTTCTCATAAAAAATAAAATAATCTTTAAAGATTTGGCAGCCGGTCTTAATACGAAACCTGTTGCCAAATACTATTTTTATCCTAAGTTCCTTAAAAAACACGACAATCAGCTCTTAGTATATCAGAAAAATAAAAAAAAATCAAATCACTTATTTTAGCTGATATTTAATAAATAAACATCGCATCCCCATAACTGAAGAAGCGGTAATGGCGGCGGATAGCCTCCTGATAGGCGCGATTGATATATTCTTTGCCGGCTAAAGCGGAAATAAAAAAAGCGACAATTTTAGCCGCTTCTTATTTACAAATTCCTCCTGCGACAAACCCGCAGGATTAATTAATTAATATTTTTTGTATTTGCCACCCCGACGACAAATACTTACTGACCGCCACTATATAGACTCCGGCTTCTATTGGCTTCCAAGTAACCTCATTTTTTTCAAAAAAAGAGACGACTTTCCGGCCACAAATATCAAATATTTGTATTTGACACTCATGACCATTATTTACAACTATAGTTAGCTCATCGGCGCCGGCGATACATGGATTCGGAAAAATTTTTATTGCCTCCTTTATTGCCTCCTTTAATATTTCATTTCTTCCAACACTTAGTAATGTGTCTTCTGTAACAGCCGAGGAATCAACAACCGGATCATTACCGGCGGAATCTATCTCTGCAACATTATACGGCGGAATTACTAATTTGAATAATGAATCGCCACTGATGAAAAAAGCCGTATTCCCAAAACTGGCAAGATTATCAACTTCGCCATTCCAAACTTTTTGAAAAAGTGGTTGGTAGGTTTCAGTTTCTTCATTCCTAAAAAAATTAGTCTGACCGGATTTTAAACAGGAATACATTAAACCTTCTTGCCCTCCTTTAAATAATATATTATCAGGAGAAGAAGAAAGAGAAAAAAGAGAAAAAATAGATGTATTATTAACTACAAATATAGTATCTAAATATTTTCCTTGCCCGCCTGGCCACATTCCGTTAAACATCATAACCACTTCTTCATTGGCGATAATTTGTCTCCCCCCTCTTAACCCGAAAAAATCCTCACTATAAATGGTTTTTCCGTTACAATATTCCCGCACTTTCCAGGTATTATAGTAATCAGAAAAAACTATATAAAGCTTTCCGCATCGCGCAATACAATCAGAAAAAAAAGCATAATAATGTTCTCCTCGCGGACTTACCGTCCCGGTAGTGTCAAATTCTTTTTCCCAAACATCCCCATTTAAACAAAAAATTAAGGATGTATCTGGAAGCAAATCGCCATATCGCCAAGCGATTAAATACCATTTATTATCTAACATAGCCGCACTTCGAGCGCTTTTAATAATAGTATCTAAAATAAAGGGGGTGTTTTGTTTTTTTCTAAATATTTCCCCCTTAGCGCTAATCGCTAAAATTTCTTTTATTTGCTCGGCGACAACAATATTTGTTATTGCTTCTTCAGAAATTTTTTCTACAGAAATTTCATTTCCATCAGCAATCAAAATTGAACCATCTCCCATAGCAACAATAACAGTGCTATCGTCAATCGCACTCATAGCCATACTGGCAGCAGGAAGATTTGAAATACTATTAATCCGAACCGAATCTGAAAAATCAGAACTCGTATGAGCTAATACGCTACCAACTGCTAAGCTAAAACTTAATAATAATACTATTTTCATCATTTTTAATTTTTAATTAATACTTATATTTAATTACTCATTAAGCCCCTGAAAATAAAGTGATCTGAAGAAGATGTCAGAAACTTAAAGAATAATTAAATATGAGTAAATAATCATTATTTTTGTTAAAGGGCTAATAATTCTTATCAAACTACCACAAACAAAAAAATAAGTCAAACATAAGAATAAAACGCTTTAATATTGACTTATTTTAGCTGATATTTAATAAATAAACATTGCGTCCCCATAGCTGAAGAAGCGGTAATGGCGGCGGATAGCCTCCTGATAGGCGCGATTAATATGCTCCTTGCCGGCTAAAGCGGAAACCAACATTAAAAGCGTTGATTTCGGCAGATGGAAATTAGTTATTAGCGCGTCTATGATTTTAAATTCATAGCTGGGATAAATAAATATATCGGTCCATAAAGAGCGAGATTTAAGACCGTCTTGTCCATCGTGCCAATCAAGCGACTCCAAAACCCGGCAACTAGTCGTCCCGACCGGGATAATTCGTCCACCCGATTTTTTCGTCGCTAAGATTGCTTTAATCGTCGCCGCGCTTATTTCCGCAAATTCGCTATGCATCTTATGCTCATTGATTTTTTCCGTTTTTACCGGCGCGAAAGTCCCGAGCCCGACATGTAAAGTCACATATACTATTTTTACGCCTTTAGCTTTTATTTTCTTCAACAGGCCTTTAGTAAAATGCAATCCGGCCGTCGGAGCGGCCGCCGAACCGACTTTATGTTCGTCGGCAAAAACGGTTTGATAATTTTCCTTATCGCCGACAACTTTTTTATTGCGCTTAATATAGGGCGGCAGAGGAACAATACCAATCTTGTTAATCGTTTTCCAAAAAGCCGCCCCGCCTTGATTAAACTTTACCTGCCAAGTGCCGTCCTGATTATTTTTTAAAATTTCTGCTTTTAATCCAGCTCGTTTCCGTTCGACTGTTTTTTTTCCGGCCGCAATCACTTTGTTCGTGTTTGATGTTAGCAAAAATTCCACAACCTGCCTCTCTTTAACCCGTCCGCCGATTAAACACTCCCAAACATTGGCGGACGCTTTACTATCGCTTAATTTACGATGCAAAAAAACTTCCACCGCCCCGCCGGTCTCCGCTTTCCGTCCGATTAGCCGCGCCGGAAAAACTTTAGAGTTATTCAAAACTAGAAGATCGCCGGGCTTAAAATAATCGACTAAATCATAAAAATGTTTATGCTCCATCGCCCCGGTTTTTTTATTCAATAACAAAAGCCGCGAATGGTCTCGCGGTTTAACCGGTTTTTGGGCGATGAGCTCGGGAGGTAATTTATAATCAAAATCGGATACAGTATAGGACATAGATTTAAACATTTTTTCTTTTAACCGTAATTTTTCGCCTAACAATAAGCAGTCCAATAAAAGCGCTATTAGAAACGACCAGGGCGGCGGGGTAAAGCCAGGTCGTCGGATTATAAGCCTCTAGGGCAAATAGACTTAAGATAATTCCAATCGTAGTTATAATAAAAGTCGGCAAAGTTTCTTCATGCGGCTTATAATAAGCTTTACGAAAAGTTGGAACATAGGCCAGGGTATCAATAACAATTGCTAAAATAACGGCGGATAAAGGATTACTAGTTAATAGCCATAAAACCAAGGCTAAAATTGCGCCCCCAAAAGACAATTTATCAATCAAGGTAATATTTCTTTCCCCTCTTTTAATTGCCAAAGCAAATATAATCAGACAAACTAAAGCCGTTGTTCCGTTAGCCCAAGACCCGGCGCCCGCGCCTTTAACCACTTGCGCCGCGTAAGTTATTCCTCCTAATAAGCCCCAAACTAACCAAGAAAAGATATGGGGCTTGGCTCTTCCTTTAAAAATATCCCGAAAATATGGGATATAAGCTAGGACAGCAACAATGGAAGCGACGGCCCCTAAGATTATTTTATAATTGTTCATCTGGAATAAAATTAAACCAATCTCCCCATTCCCGGTTCTTTTAATCCTAAATGCTGATAGCCGAGCGCAGTAACGATTCGGCCGCGCGGCGAACGATCAAGGAAACCGAGCTGCATTAAATATGGTTCATAAATATTTTCAATCGTATCCATTTCCTCGCCGGTCGCGGCGGCAAGCGTATTAAGTCCAACCGGTCCGCCCTTGAATTTATCAACAATTGTCTCTAAAATCCGGCGATCAATTAAATCCAAACCGAGCTCATCTACTTCCAATAATTCAAAGGCGCCCAGGCAATCATCAACCGTAATCCGACCATCGCCTTTGACTTCGCAATAATCGCGCACCCGCTTTAACAAGCGATTGGCGATGCGCGGTGTCCGGCGGCTACGGGAAGCAATCGCGCCCATAGCTTCCGGTTCTATCTCCGTTTGTAAAATCTTGGCGCTCCGACCGATAATTTTTTCAATATCCTCGTTCTCATAAAAACTTAAATGATGCGTAACGCCAAAACGATCGCGAAGCGGCGCCGAAAGCAAACTAGCTAAAGTCGTCGCGCCGATAATCGTAAACTTCGGCAAATCAAGGCGCAAAGTCCGAGCACTCGGCCCCTTGCCCATAATAATATCTAGGGCGTAATCTTCCATGGCCGGATATAAAATTTCTTCCACGGTTTTATGGAGCCGGTGAATCTCGTCAATGAATAAAATATCGCCGGCTTCAAGGTTCGTTAAAATCGCGGCTAAGTCGCCGCTTTTCTCAATCGCCGGGCCGGAAGTAACCCGAATATTCGCGCCGGTTTCATTGGCAATAACATGCGCCAAAGTCGTTTTGCCAAGTCCGGGGGCGCCGTAAAGTAAAACATGTTCAATCGGCTCTTCACGCTTTTTGGCGGCCGCAATAGTAATCTCCAGATTTTTCTTAATCCGCTCCTGCCCGACATATTCGCCGAGGGTCTTCGGACGTAAAGAAAGATCCAAGGCCTCATCGCCTTGGCGTTCAATCGGACTGATTAAGCGGTCTTTATCATTAGACATATATATAATAGTAGCTAAACTTCCCGAAACTCGCAAATGGAATTAAAATCGCAGAATTTGCACATCGGCGACGGGGTCGGCGCAAAATCACGTTTCTTAATCGCCGCGATTTCCGCATTTATTTCTAAACGGAGCTTATCAATTTCCTTCTCCGTCGCGACAAAGGAAACTTTAGCGCCGCTCTCTAAATAATAATAGCTAAGGTGGCTCACTTTAATCTTTAAAAATTCTTCTAAAAATAATTGATATAAAATTAACTGGCGTTTAGTCGCGAAATCAAGTTTTTTATCCTTTCCGGTCTTATAATCAACAATTTCCAAAGTACCGTCGCCAAGCTTATCTACCCGGTCAATCGTGCCTTTAATAACATCCTCGCCGACCTTGAAAGAAAATTTCTTTTCTAAGAATAAGATTTCGGCCGGCGGAGCGGTCTGGTAATCTTTCAAAAATTTCTTCAAGGCCTCCCGGCCTTTATTTTTATATTTTTCCCGATCTTCTTTATTCGGATAACCGTCCGTCTGCCAAAACTCGGCATAAATTTCCATTAATCTTTTCTCACTAAATAATTCAGCCATAATTTCCGCTTCACTTTTTTTCTTAGCGCCTTTTTTCTCATTAAGCGCGGCGAACAAATCGCTCTGGACCTTGCGCCGCTCGCTTAAGGTCGGTAAAAGAAAATTATATAGAGTATTATGAAGTACGCGGCCAAAAATTAACGAGGCTTTATCCCCGGAAGCGGGAATTTTTAAAATAAAAGCGAATTTATATTGCAAGGGGCAAACCGAATAAGCGGCCAGTTGCGAAAAAGAAAATTTTTCCGGAAGCGGATATTTTTCTTCTGGTGTTTTTTCCCGAACCGCCGAAATTTCCCGAGCGTTTAGATAATGCAAATCGCGTAAAAATTCATTTTTATCGCTTAAAGAAATTTCCGGAACAATTTCGCTGCTTAAGCCCATCTCGGCAATAAAACGTGACGGCTTTTTCTCGCGCGCGCCGCCGTAATCTTTCGCTCCAGTCAGATATAATTCCTCTTTGGCCCGCGTCGCCGCTACATAAAATAAACGCCGCTCTTCTTCTAAATGAAATTCGCCCTCGGTCGCGACTTTTTCTTTTACCAAGGTCTCGGGAATAGAAATTTTTTCACTTCGCGCAATAGTCGGAAATTTCTTATCAACTAAATTAACAATAAAAACATATTTAAATTCCAGGCCCTTGGCCCCGTGAACCGTCATTATTTTAACCGTATCGTGATCGGCAAAATCTAACTTCAAAGCGCCGGTCTCGCCCGCTTCTAACTCTAAATCAATCGCGGTCATAAAATCTTTTAAGCGCAAATCCGGCTCGGTTTCTTCAAGTTTTTTTATTTTCTGGTAAAACTGATTAAGATAAGAAAATTGTTCTAAGTCGCGATCGCGATCCAGACCGGCTAAAAGTCCGGAGTCATAAGCAAAATGTAAAAATATCTTGGTCGGCTTGGCATCTTTTGCCAGTTGCGAATGCTGATCAATAAGCGTTAATAATTTATTAATATTCTTCACACTCTCAGCGCTCAAGCCCGGAATCGCATTAATATTCTTTAAAGCTTCATAAAGCGACCAGACCTTGCGCGCCGCCATTTTATTTATATTAACAAGATCAAGATGCGAGACCTTAAAAGCTTCCATATTCAAGACCCGGAATAAAGCGGCTGATTCATGATAATTATCAAGCAGGCGAAAATAGGCGAGAATATCAAGAATCAATGGTTTATAATAAAGCCCGCGCCAGGACATAAACTGGTTAGGCAAGCCTTGACGATTTAACTCCTTAACATAAGGCTCGGCGGTATCGTTCGCCCGGACTAAAATCGCAAAGTCCGACCAACTGACCGCTTCTTCCGCGGACGCCTTATCCTGTCCGGCGGCATAAAGTTCTTTAATTCGTTGCGCGACAAAAGAAATCTCTTCACTGGCCGCTTCAAAATTTAGCCACTTCACCGCCGGCTCGGTTCGCGGCTTTTTTGCAACCGCGCCCTTGGCCGCCAACTTCTTATTAATCTTTAATTTTACCTCTAAACGATTCGGATTATTATGTTGAATAAATTTATAAGCGTAATCAAGAATTTCCTGCCGCGAACGATAATTCTCGGTCAAAACAATTTCCTCGGCCTTAGGGAAGTCATCTTTAAATTGCATGATATTAGAAATAGAGGCGCCCCGAAATTTATAGATAGCTTGATCATCGCAGCCCACGACCACTAAATTATTCTTCGGCGCCGCTAAAATCTTCACTAATTCATACTGCGCCCAATTCGTGTCCTGAAACTCATCAACCATAATATACTTAAATTTATCCCGATAAAATTTTAGAATGTTCGGCCGCTCCCGGAATAATTTTAAGGTATAAACAATCAAATCGCCAAAATCAAGATAATTATTTTCCAATAATAACTGATTATAAATATGATAGGCATTAGCTAATTCCTTAATCCGACCAATTTCCATTTCTTCGCCGTCATCGTCATCATCGGCTTCGCCATCATCAGCCGCGCCCGCTTTTTTTCGCCCGACCGTCCCGACTTCCGCGGCCATAACTTTCTCGATCTTTTTTTTCGGAACCGCTTTCGCTTTCCGACTTATTTTTTTCCCGCTCAATCTCTCATCTTTATCCGACTCTAGTTCTTCTGCGTATTTTAAATATTCGGCCGCCGAAATATTTTCGTCCTTCAAGCGGGAAAAATGCTTAATCAGCTCGGAAATAAATTTTGTCGGGTTGCCGAGTGGCCGATAATAATCAAGATTAAAACGATTCAAATTTTTCTTAATTAAAACCCATTGGTCAGTCGTATTTAATAAACGGAAACTGGCGCTTAAACCGATATCTAAACCAAATTCCCGTAAAATCCGCTCGCCAAAACTATGAAAAGTACTGATCCATAAATCAACATAACCATAAGGCAAAATCTTATCCGCCCGTTCCTCCATCTCGCCGGCCGCTTTTTCCGTAAAGGTTAAAAGCAAAATTTCCTCGGTTGAAACTTTTTTTTCCGTAATTAAATAAGCCAAGCGGTTAATTAAAACCGTGGTCTTGCCGGTACCGGCGCCGGCCACGATTAAAAGCGGACCGGCCTCATGGATAACGGCCGCCTGTTGGGCACTGTTTAGATTTTTTAATGATTCTTGATTCATTTTACATTTAATAATCTACTTTAATCTTTTTTTGCTTTCCGATTTTAATAATCATTTCAAGTAGGGGACAATTTGTCCCCCTTTTCCTAAAACCTTAAAATCTTTTTAAACCTTTCTCCTTTAACCGCGCCGATTAAAGCTAAATTCAAACCGCGGTTAACAAAAATTTTCTTCGCCGTCTTTTGCAAATCCGCGGCTGTGATTTTCTTGATTCGCGTTAAAAATTCCGCCGGAGTTAAAATTTTCGGCCGCGAAATCACTTGACGCGCGTACCAATTAGCGAGATTATCAGTCGCTTCCATCTGCAAAGACATCTTGCCTTGCAAAAGATCTTTGGCACGTTTTAGTTCCGCGACACTCACCGGCGCCTCTTTAATCCGGCGATACTCGGCTAAAATAATGTTAACCGCTTCTTCGGCCCGGGCAATCGGCACACCGGCCTGAGTCGTTAAATATCCGGAATCAGAATATAATTCCGTCATGGTCCGGACATAATAAGCCAAACCATTACGGCCGCGCAAATTCGTAAATAAGCGCGAGCTCATCGACCCGCCGAGGATAATCGCTAAAAGCTTAACCTTAAATTCATCGGGATGACCGAAAGGATAGGCGCGAACGCCGAGCGATAAATTAACTTGATCAATCTTTTTATAAACCGTTAAAAGACGGGGCGCAGACTGTTTTTCTTTAACCGGCGATTTATCTTGCCACTTATTTTTCTTAAAAACTGAAAATAATTTCGCGGTTGCCTTTTTCGTTGCCGCGTCTATTCCGCCGGCTAAAACTACATAAACGCTACGCGTGCCATATTGCGATTTTAGATATTTAATAAAATCCTCCCGTTTAAAGCGCCGAATATTTTCTTTAGTCCCAATTGTATCCCAGCCGGCCGGGGTATCGCCGTACAAGCAAGTTTCAAAAACATCTTCAATATGCATCATCGGATTATCCTCATACATATTTAATTCCTCAATAATCACACCTTTTTCCTTTTCAATTTCCGCCGCGTCAAAACGCGAATTAAGCAACATGTCGCTTACGATATCCAGAGCCTGCGCCGCTTTTGCGGCGGCTACTTTAACCCAATAACCGGTAAATTCTTTGGCGGTAAAGGCATTATATTCGCCGCCCAAAGAATCAAGCTCGCTTGATAAAGCTAAAGTATCCGGCCGCTTATTTGTTCCTTTAAAAAATAAATGTTCTAAAAAATGCGAAATCCCGTTATTAAGGCGATTTTCATATTTAGAACCGGTCTTAACAATCACCAGGGCCGTCATGGTCGGTGCTTTTGGTAAGGGAATCGTAATTAAACGAAGTTTGTTTGACAAAATATCTATTTTATATTTGTTCATAAATTATTTTTTATTTTATTTTAGCGCGTTCTCTCGTATTTTAAATTTAACACATCTCTGATATAATTTAAAGGTGAGGAAAAAGATAAACAAAAAAATCCCTCATTGATAACTTTAAACTTGATAACTTGATAACTTTAAACTCATAATATGCCTTACAAAATTAGCGACCGCAATTTCGTCTTAAATCGCGGCAAACAATATAAAATTCCGCGCGTCAAAGACATGGCCGATGACGAAAAACCGCGCGAAAAAATGATTAAAGAAGGGGCCGGCGTCCTAAGCTCGGCCGAACTTTTAGCCGTGGTGCTTAGTGTCGGCACAAAAAAAGAAGAGGTCTTCTCAATGGCGAGCCGCCTGCTCCGCGAATATGGCGAAAAAGGCATTGCTTACCAAAAAGATCCGAAGATAATTGAAAGGGACTTAAAAATTCCAACGGTCAAGGCCTGCCAGATTGTCGCCTGTTTTGAGCTCGGCCGCCGCTTCTACCAGAAAAAACCCGGCGGCTCAATTACAATCCGCACGGCTAAACAAGCCTTTGAACATTTAAAAGATATGGGCGGTCTTAATAAGGAACAATTCCGCGGCCTTTATCTTAATACTCATTATCAGCTAATCCATGACGAAGTAATCTCAATCGGCACCCTTGACTCTTCGATTGTCCAACCGCGCGAAGTTTTCCGGCCGGCGCTTGAATACTCCGCCGCCGCTATAATTATCGCCCATAATCACCCCTCCGGCGTCTTAAAGGCGACCCGGGCCGATGTTGAAATTACGAATAAACTAATTGAAGCCGGCAATATTCTAGGAATTGAAGTCCTGGACCATCTGATTATCGGTAAAAATAAATTTGCTAGTATAATATGAAAAAATATAAAATCACGCCGCTCGTCTGGTATGTAAAGGATGAAAAAAGTGTTAAATTCCATATTAAAAGCGACGATTATTTCGGCACGACCGCCACGATTCTAAGCTTGTTAAAACATCGGCTAAAACAAAACGGCGCTGAAAACGCCGCTCTTTTAGGGGCTTTTGATAATCTGGAAGAAGATCTAATGTTTCTGCAAAAAAATTACCGAATCCATCCGCGAGCAACGGTTAAACGCAAAGTCGGAAATAAGAAAAAAGTTAAAGGCGCGGGGGCTAGAAGCAAAACAAAAATTCAAAGTAAAAAAGTTTCGACTCGGACAAAAACCAACGGTAAATCTAAGCCAGGCCGAAATCAACGGCAAAAATCGAAATCCAAAAAAACCTAAAAATCAAAGCAGGCCTAAAATAAGAAACAAGAAAATCAAACCGAAGGGCAAACTTAAAAGCCAATGATCAAAAACCATTAAAACCAATAAGGCACCAAAAACTGCGCCGGGGACCACTAGGTTCCGGCGTTTTTTAACAGCTAAAAACAGAAAACCGAGAAAAAACATCAAAGCCATAATTCCGCTTTCCGCCCAGAACAAAAGAAAAACATTATGAACCGGCTGATAGGCCCAGGATTCTTTTTTAATCTCATCGCGAACTTCTAAGGCGCGGGAATAGTTACCAAAACCAACGCCGAAAACCGGTTTTTCTTTGATTAAGGTAAAAGATTGGCTCAAATATTCTCGTCGTTCACTTAAAGATTTTTCTTCTAACCGGGTTTCGCCGACTATTCTTACCCGCACTAATTCTTTATAAGGCATCGCGACGACAAATAACATTACTGCCGAAAAGAAGATAAGCGCGAGAAGACGATCAATAATCCAGCGATCCTTTTGGATAATCAAAACCACTAGCAGAACCAACAGACCGAACACTAGAGCAAGCCAAGCCGAACGGGAAAAAGTAAAGAAAAGGGCAAACAAAGAAACAAAATAAAAAACAAATAAAAAAATCGATTCGCTGATTTCCCGCGCCGAGGCGATTATTTTCTTCTTCGCCAATAAGTACGCGGCAATAATCATACTAATCGCTAAAACGCCGCCGAAAATATTCGGATGGTCAAAGCCGCCGTAAGCTCTTAGCCAGCGCCCGGACGTCGTTTCAACAACCGCCGTGCCTAAAATATCGGCATGATGAGCCGCCAAGCCCAGATATTTACAGGCAAAAGCGCTTTGGCTTAAAAATTGATAGATGCCGAGCGCGGCCTGAAAAAATATTCCGGCTAAAAAACTATAAATTATCGTAGCGCGATTAAGACCTTTTTCATCATAAGCGGCCGGCCGGATACCTTCCCGCAAAAGATAAAACAAGCCGACACCGACGAGAAATAAAACATAATGGAAAAAAGCTAAGACCTGGTCCGGCGCGAAAAAGAAAGAAATTAAAACGAAAACTTCTAAACCACACAAAGAAATCCATAGGGCACTAATCTTTTCTTGACCAGAACGAGTACGTAATTTATGGACAAAGAAAAGGATTAAGATTACCAAAAGCAAAACATGCGTGGCGTAGACCGCTATTTCATTAAAGTTATTATCAGCCGAACGCAAAATCAACTTGGTTTGCCAAGGTAAAAGAAAAATAAAAAGATAAAAAAGGTATTCAATCGCGTGCCGGCATAATCTCATTAATTTTGTGTCCATATTTTTCTTTAAATTCCCGGCGCCGGTCGCGCAAATAAAACTTAAGCACGCAATCGTTAACAATAACGCCGTCGGAATTATTCATGGCCGCCCGTAAAGCCGACGGCATTATTTTTAATTGAAATTTTTTTAAAATTTTTTCTAGGCGGTCACCAAAGGGATTCGACTTGGCTATTGGCGCACCCGGCGTAGACACTATTTTCGAAAAACAACTTTCAGCCATTACCGACCCAGGCGCATCAACTATTACATCATCCGAAAAATGCCGTCTATCCGTCGCTGTTTCCCGATTCCCCGGTGCCTTGTCGCCCAAGCCGTTCGCCGCCTGAAAATTTTCATAAACCTTATCCTTATTATACAACAAAACTAAATCTTTTAGCCAATAATCAAAATAGGGATCGCCGCCAGGAAGTTTTAAATCATCAAGATTCAGATAATCCGCGGTTATATAAAAGCTCAAACAGATTTTATCCCGCTTCTGTCCGGCTCGCGGCCGGCTATTTAATAATTTTGCCAGGCCGGCGCAATAAAAACGGCTTAACCATAAACGGCGCGGCGCGGTAATGATAAAAAAATCAATATCGCTTCCATCGCGCAAATTATGGGCGCCTAAAGAATTTGCTACGGCAATGACTTTTACAAAAGGGGCCAGGGAAAACAAACGGACAAAACGAGCCGCCTTTTTGATTTTTCGCCGCGCGTAATTATAACGCTCCTGCCTGATGGTAACTATTTCTTCTCGGCCGGCTAAAAAATAAAAGCCGTTTTCGGACCCAATCCGGCCGCTAAAACCAGCGGCACCATCAGCTAAAACTTCCATGATTTCCACTAATGCGAATTTCTTACCTAAATACTGATAAATTTCAAAAGCGGTCAGAGGATAATTAAACAAATCAAAGAAAGCAATCGTTTTAAGGATCACCTGGGTTAAGCTGTCTTGATGAATGTTATCTTTAATTATCATAACTTTTTCACAATCCCCTTATCTGCATTTACTTCAACCAAATCACCATCTTTTAAAACTTTTGTAGCTATTCTAGTGCCAATAATACATGGTTTATTCATCTCTCTGGCTACTATAGCGGCATGGCAAGTAATACCGCCTTCATCGGTAATAAAAGCAATCGCTTTTTGCATTAGAGGTAAAAATTCTGGTCTAGTCATTGAGGTGACTAAAATGTCTCCTTTATTTATACTAGCAAATTTTGAATCAAAAACAACTCTCACTTTACCTATGATATTTTTCCCGCCGTTCCCTACCATGCCTTTTATTTCCTTAATTTTGCCCTTGTCTCCATAAAATGTTTTTTCCACGCCAAGCCATAACTTCGAGCTGGCTTCTATAAAACCATCTTCAGCCATTATTCCGTATCTTGCATTATTTTTTGCATATCTTTTCGCGCTCTCTAATATCTCAGTATCGCCCCCATCTAAAATTTTTATAATTTCATCCATTGCCAGCCACTTTAATTCATTAAAAGACCACCCTTTTTGAACGCATAACTCATTAAGCCACGCTTCCATTAAATCAACCACAATTAAAAAAAGTTTTTTCTTGTCGTCTCTAAAAGTAATCGCCTTTGAGCTTGCCTCGACTAAAAGACTAAATTTTTTATCTATTTTTTGTTTTTTACGTTTACGATTTACAGATTCTTCACGTCGCGCAAAATTTAAAAGCCACTCTTTGGTTATATTAAATTTGCCTTTGTAAGAATTTTGAAACCATCCGTATTTTTCTATAAATTTAAGGGAAATTTTATCCCAATCCCCATTGTATAGTTTTTCTAACTTTAATAATTCCTCATGCGCCTTGCTTATAAAAGATTTTTCTTTAGTAAATATATTGCTCCTAATACTTTCTAGCTCTTTTGAGTTATTTTTTTCTTTGTTTTTTAAAAATTCGTCTAGCGCGTAGTCAAAACCGAATAAAATTCCCGCTGAATCGGACAGTATTTTTTGAGCAGGAACCCACCATTTTTTAAAATCCTGATGACTTTTATTTTTTCTTGTTTCAAGACATAAATTTATTACGTTTTTCATCGCCCGATGCACTCTATCAAAATCTTTTATAAAATTATCATTGCCAGCCAATAATTCATTTATTATTCTCTTTCCAGTCTTCAAAAATGGCTCTCGCGGAACATATCCTTCTAACTGAGCCTCGTGGAAATAATTTAAAAAATACACCCACCTGGTAAAATATTTTTCATTAGTTGGGCGGGCGACTTTTTGATAAACAGATGTAAATAAAGGATAGGCTTCATATTGCCATCTATAACTTTCCCCCCAAATTTTGAGATTAAATTCTTTCATAAAAAATGTTGTCTGCTGGAGAGAGTAAGCGCCCTGGTCACAACCATCACAAAAATTTTATGCGCCTTAATTTTAAGACAAAATTCAGGTACTAGGCTTATACTATTTAAGCGGTCTTTTAATTATTAGATCAACCTCCGGATTATCTAACTTTAAATTTTCAATTACTTTTTTAGCGACAGGTTCAACCTCCATATACTTATTCAAATCTACTGGGTATTTTTCTTTATATATTTCTGTCTGCATTCCCCCAGGAAACACTCCGTAAATTTTTATGTTGGAATCTTTCAACTCTTGGCGAATTGATTCAGTTAATCCTTTAATGGCAAACTTGGATGCTGAATAGGCTGAAATCCCTGGCTTACCATTAAGCCCGGCGGTTGAATTAATATTTATAATCAAGCCCTTCTCTTGTTTTTTCATATATAACAAGGCGGTTTGGCAACCATAAAAATATCCAAAAAAATTAACATCAAATAAGTGGTGTAATTTTTTAATATCAACTTCTTCAACTAAACTCGGCGCTATTTGAATCCCGGCGTTATTTATCCAAATATCAATCGTGCCATATTTTTCAAACACATAATTACTAAGCTTATCCATATCTTCCGCCGAAGTTACATCGGCTAAAAAGTAATCAGATGATAATTCTTTCGCGACAAGCTCTAAACTATTTTTATCATGACTACTAATAATAACTTTTGCTCCTTCGACTATAAAAGCACCGGCAAGAGCTTCGCCAAATCCATGGCTACCGCCAGTGATTATAATAATTTTACCATTTAAATTCATATATATTTTTACTATGCTCCTCCTCAACTCCCCTTTGGCTTCTCGATTTTCAAAACCTCAATCTTGCTTTCCTTGTCGGTAATCTTCGTCACGTCCTTATCAATTTTCTTAAACTCGGCGTAGGCGTTATTATAATGATTAACCGTCGTGGACATAGACACGCCTAATTTTTTCATAAATTCGTCATAACTGCCCATATGCCGCTGAAGTTTTTCAATATTCGCTCTAATCTCTTTAGCTTTCTCCTCAATTTGCATCGCTTTCAAGCCTTGTAAAACCGTCTGGAGATAAGCTAAGAAAGAAGTCGGGGAAACAATAATCACTTTCTTGTCGCGGAAAGCGTATTCAATTAAATCGCGCGTGTTAACCTTGACCGCTCCGACCGAATTAACCAATAAATCATAATAAATCGCTTCGGAAGGAATGAACATAAACGCGAATTCCATCGTTCCTTCCGACGGCTTAACGTATTTCGCGGTCTCGTCAATCCGATTTTTCAAATCCGCCTTAAACTGCGCTTCTAATTTCTTGCGCGCTTCCGGATCACTGGTATTCAATAATTTTTCATAATTTTCCAAAGTAAATTTCGCGTCCACCGGAATAATTTTATCTTTCACGAAAACCACCGCGTCCACAATCGTGCCGTCTTTAAACGGATATTGCATCTGATAAGATTTCGGCGGCAAAACATTTTTTAAAGTTTCCTCTAAAAAATATTCGCCGAGCACGCCGCGCTGTTTCGGATTTTTTAAAATATCCTGCAAATTTTGCAATTGAGCAGAAAAATTAACCACTTGCTTATTGGTTTCATCCAGTTTCGTCAGCTTTTCAGTCACGTCGGCGATGAGTTTTGACGATTGCGAAGTGATATTCTGGATAATTTTCGCGTTCTGGCCGAATTGTTCCTGGCTCGTTCGGTGCGTTTCCGATAATTTTCGATCTAATTCCTGGCGCAACTCGCTATTCTGCGTCGCGAGCTGGGCGAGCTTTTCCGATTGTTGAATTAAACGTTCAGTTACGGCGTCAATTTTTTGATCGCCTCCGCCTTCTTTACGGCGAAGCAATAAAAAAATTACCGCCGCCACGCCGGCAGCTAAGATAATTAAGAAAAAATAAATAAGATAATTGTTCATAACTCAGATATAAAATTTTACACTAAAGCTGATAAAAATTTACTAATATTCATTACTCTAATTTTATCGACCATAAAATCAACCTCATCTAAAACTAACTGAAAGGCTAAAAGAGATTTGTTTTGCTCCGCTAAATATTTTAAATTTTTAGAAACCTCCCGACTATTACTTTTTACTTCAATCGCCAACCAAGGCTTTTTATCGACCGCAATTATAAAATCCACCTCCCGGCCCTCTAAGTCGCGCCAAAAAAATAACTCCGCTTGATCGCCTTTTACGTCATGCAAAAAATGAGTAAATTTTAATAAATGAGACGCCACTAAATTCTCTAGGCGTTTTCCTTGTTCGTCAACTTGCGACCAATCCCAAAGATATAATTTTGCCGCCTTTCTTAAAGATTTCACTGTAGAGAAAGCAAAGGGATAAATTCGAAAACTATAATAAAAATTTTCTAAAATATTAACCCACAAAGATACAGTCTTATGATTAACTTCTAAATCTAAACGCAAATTATTGACGGACAACAAAGAACCAACTTTTTCCGGTAAAATATCAACTAATAATTGCATCCCCGATAGATTACGGATAATTTCTACATCCCTAATATCTTCTTTAACTAAAAGATCTTTCCTGGCGTTATGCCAACGTTTTAAATCGTTAATATTCTTTTTAAAAAGCACTTCCGGAAAACCGCCAAAAGTCATTAAATCGTTAAAATCCTTTTCAGTTCTCTTGTCGGGAGCCGTAAAAGATAAGGTTTTCCCGATTTTTCCGGAAAATATCCGGCCGGATAGCTCGGCTAAAGAAAAGGGGTGGAGCCGATAATAATGATACCGGCCAAAAATAGAATCACCGCCGCGACGATATAAATCTAAACGGGCGCTACCGGTCACTAAAATTTTAAAATCATCTTTATACTTATCGAATACTCCTTTAATATAATTTTTCCAACGCCGATATTTATGTAGTTCATCAAAAATTAACAAATCGGCCGCGGCGGGTAAATTATTTTTTTCAATCATCTTCCGATCATCATAAACATCCCAATTTAAATAACTAGGATTTTTAAAATAATTTTGTCCAATTATTTTTGCTAAAGTGGTCTTGCCGACCTGTCTCGGCCCGCCGATAAAAACCATCTTATCCTTTAGATCGCTCTTTATAAATTTTGCTAAATATCTCTTTTCCATAATCCCTAAACTAAAAAATTAATGTCCACCTAAATATTATACCAAACTACAAAATTTAGGCAAATATTTTATACTTTGGTGTAAAATTTATGATATACCGATTTTATTATTCAATATTAGCGAAAAAATATCTGCCCAAAATCTTGCTATTTTCAAAAAATCCTACTTCTTCAACGCATCCCTGATTTCCATCAGCAATTCCTGGTCTTTCGTTAATTTCGGTTCTTCGGTCGGTGTGACCTCTTCCTCTTTAACCAACCTGCTCTTAAGCCGGATAATTATCCTAATCATTAAAAAAATCGACAAAGCGATAATCAGGAAATCAAAAATATTCTGGACAAAAACGCCGATATTCATAACCACAGCCGGACGCAAAACCGCGCCGCTCCCGTCTAAAACATCGGCCCGCAAAATCCATTTCCAGGACGCGAAATTAAGGCCGCCGGCAATCAGGCCGACCAGCGGCATAATAATATCGGCAACGAGTGAAGAGATTATTTTTCCGAAAGCGCCGCCGATAATCACCGCGACGGCTAAGTCAACAACATTGCCTTTAACGGCAAACTCCCTAAATTCTTTAAAAAATTTTTTCATAATTAATCTAAGCGCCGCAAACTAAATTCACGGTTTATTAATTAAATTATAAGCTTTACTCACATTATAGCTTAATTTTGAAGATAAAAATAGGATGAGGATTATATTAAATTTATGGATGATGGTCAATCTATTTATATCGAATTTATGGAATTTATTTTAAAAATAACTATTTTTTTGCTATATTATGCCATAAAATTGACTTTTTAGCATCCAAAAATTCCATTACCTCAAACCTTAGTTATAAAAAAGACCCTAAGTTCCTTTTAATTTTCGTTATGAAAATTAAAAGAAACAAAGGGTCTGAGAGTCTAAATTTCAAAAGAGCAAAAACTAAAGGGCTAAAGCGCTAAAAAATTGCGGGAGGCGACAACATGGCCAGCAAACCACTCGAACGGATTCCCAACGGAGAACGCACTCACATCCCAGCCATAACCACCCCAGTACACGTACACCGCGCGAAGCTTTCCTTTACGATTGAATACGTAAAAGATATAATATTTGTTTTTATCCAAAGCCCCTGATTTCATTAGATAATGGATTTCTCGGAGAGTCGTCGCGGATTTTTTCTTCCCTCCTAAAACTCTTAATATTCCTTTATCCGCCGAGTCTTTTAAGAGCCTGCGATAGCCTATTGTCGTTGCCGGCAAAGGGTTTTCTATCATCTCTAACAAATCCTCTTCCAAATCGACATAAGAGATTTTCACCTCGGCGTCATCCTCGGTATTCACGGTAAAATTTTCTTTTACCGCGAAGGGTTTTGCGGATGATGGGATATTCGTCGTACTTTCAATTTCGCCGAGTATGTCCTGACGAACTTTGGCCGGCGAAACCTTAGCCGGCGCGGTTTTCTTAACCCAACAGGGCTCTTTACGCAGAAATTTTTTTAATTCTTCAAACCAAATTTCGCCGTCATTTCCGCAAAGATTGGCGAACAACTGCTTAAACGGTCCTTTTATTTTTAGGAGCGCTTTCCTGAGCATGTCATAATTTTCCATGGTCAATAATTTTTTGTTAAACAACTAATCCCGTTCCGGACCGGTTAGGCCGGATTAGGGAACAGCTAGAACAACATTCTTCTAGCCTTAAGACACTTTAACATAAAGATTATAAAAAGTCAATAGAAAAATAGTTGACAGAAATTAAAAATTATTTTATAATAAAACGATTATTTCCGCGAGAATTCAAAAAATTCATTAACTAAGCGGCTAAGTTTATAAGTATTCCCGTGTTTTAATAAACCATCATAAGCGGCTATAGTTTCCGGCGTCGGGCCACCTTTAATATTTCTAAACATTCTATTTTTCGTCACTGTCCTTAAAACCCGATGATCGGTAAACTGCACCCAGCCCAAAAAATCAACCCCGCTGGCCAGCGTTTTTAAAAAAACTTTTTTAGGATGCATGTTTAATTTAAGGCATTCATTTAAAAAATTATCAGAATGCGGACGCAAACTAGTTAAATCATCTCTCTTCTCGCTTAGGAAAATAAAATCATCGGCATAGCGCGCATAATACTTGATTTTCAAAAATCGTTTTATAAATTGATCAAATTCATTCATATAAACATTAACTAAAAGCTGTGAGGTTAAATTCCCTAAAGGTAATCCGACGCCAATTTTCCCCGGCGTATTAAAACTATCAATTACCTGACCGAATAGCCATAATAAATCCGGATCATTTATATATTTGGTAAGAATATTTTTTAAAATCCGATGGTCAATGCTCGCAAAAAATTTTCTAATATCACATTTTAAGACCCAAACCGTCCGCTTATTATCCATGGAAACCTGCCCGGCGAATTCGGCGAATCGCCTAAGGGCACGATGAGTTCCCTTGTCCAAACGGCAGGAATAAGAGTCATAAATAAAATGCCGATCAAAATACTGATAGGTCTCCCGATAAAGCAAATGATGGAGTAAGCGGTCCCGCACCGTCGCCTTATGAATATTTCTCGGCTTCGGATCGGAAATGTTAAAGGCCTGATACGCGCCATGACAATAAGTTTTGTTAAGTAAATCCCGGCGCAAATTAAAAATATTATCCATTAACCGCCCTTGAAAAATTGCCACGTCATTTCTTTTTCTCTTACCAACCAAGAATTCTTCCCAGGCCAAAAGCAAATTAGCGACGGTGACAACTTCTTCGTATTTTTTAGTAAATTTTTTCATAATTTTATGGCCACTATTTTAAAAACACCGACGGTGTTAATAAAAACCAAAGAGGCCTACGCGCTGTGGTTTAAAATTCTAACTGACTTTCCAAAGATTCAGCGCTATAACCTGGGCGGAAAAATAGAAGAGCATTTTTTAGAATTACTGCAAAGTATTTTTACCGCTCTTTACTCGCCACCCGACAAAAAATATTACCAATTAACCGCGGCGGTCGTCAAATTAGACGGGCTTAAATTATTCTTGCAATTAGCCTGGGAAAATAAATGTTTAACCAATCAATATTATACCGATTTATCAGAGCGGCTTGAAGAAATCGGGCGTATGCTCGGCGGCTGGCGGAAGGGCTTAATAAATAAAACTCCTCCGCCAAACAGGGGAGGAGAAAAACAATAAATTGCGGGAGGCGACAACATTGCCAGCATTCCACTCGTTCGGATTCTCAACGGAGTTCGCATTCACATTCCAGCCATTACCATTCCAGTTCACGTTCACCGCGCGAAGCGCCACGCTTTTTGTGCGAAAAATCTTCTCTAACACCGCCCTTTGAATATACAAAGAAGCTGAATCTTACTCGGGACCTAAAAGTCCGCCAATTTTTCGCACCAATTCTTGTTTTTTTGAAGAAATCAATTTCCACTCCCGCGTTAGGCGTACCCGACACGGCTCCGAGAAAAAAATTTCTGAATTATTGACGAAAAAGCCGTGGCCGTTCCGTAATACAACAATTCAATGGATTATACCATAGAACTTGGTTATAAAAAAGACCCTTTGATTTTATTTTAAAAATCAAAGGGTTAAAGAATCTTAGAAACAGAGGGACAAATTCCAAAAGCCTAAGCGGCCAAGGAATTGCGGGAGGCGACAACATTGCCAGCACTCCACTCGTCCGGATCCTCAACGGAGTACGCACGCACATCCCAGCCATCACCATCCCAGCACACGCCCACCGCGCGAAGAATACCATTAACATCGGGAATGTAAAAAATATACCATTTATTCTTATCAAGCTTCCCATGCTTCATGAGAAAATATACTTCTCTTAAAGTGGTCGGCACTTTTTCTTTCTCGCCCAGTCCTTCAATAATTAGACCGTCAACCGATGCTTTTAATAATTCATTAAAATCAATAGCCGAATCTTTAGCGGTTGATTCTTCAGTTTTGCCTAAAAAACATTCACAAAAATAATCCCCTAAACCAGAGATTTTTACATCGGCATCATCACCGGTATTAACAATAAATTTATTTCTAACGATAAATTCCTCGGTTGAATGAGGCACGACTACTGTTTCCAGCTTCTTGAAAAGCCCGACGGATTCTTGGCGGTTCTTTACGGCTAAAGCCATTAATTTTACCGCTTCTCTCGGGTTTTGGATCACAAATTGTCCGTCTTCTACGGACAAACCATTTAATCCAAATTCTTCCTGAAATTCAACGACTCTAGCCGCGATTACAGGAATCTGTTCTGTGGTTACTTTTTTTCCCATTTTTACAGATTTTTTTGTTAAAAAACTTTTCCCCGCACTTCCCGGCGAGATTAGGAACGCCGAATAAATTTTTTACTAGCGTTAAATCATTATATCACAAAATTAAATTTTAGTCAATAGCAGCAAAACTCTAGTTAGCCCGGTTTGACCTCAATGCTTTATAACACGAGCAATTAACTTGCCGAATTTATGATAATTCAATATATTACTTAATATTAGCTTAAAAAAACTCCCAATAAAATCGGAGTTTTTTTATTATACAAAATTTTGTTATATAACTTTACGTTCTACTGGCAAAAAGATCTCTCGCCTCACAATCCTCCTTCTATACTACTTCCTAAACCCACGTCACCCCCGCCACCTTGTCGCCCTCTTCTTTGAAACGCATGACACGCACACCTTGCGTATCGCGGCCGAGTTCACTCACGGATTTAAACGGCGTGCGAATCACCTGGCCTTTTTCCGAAACAACGATCAGATCACGGCCTTCCATATTATCGGCATTAACTAAAAACGCGTTGGTAATATCGCCGGTCTTGTCGGTTACTTTTGCGGTTTTGATACCGCTCCCGCCCCGACCTTGGACTTTATAGGCGCCAAAATCCGTGCGCTTGCCAAAACCGTGCGCCATAATCGTAATAATCTGGTAGTGACGTTTCTTTTCTTTATCGGTCTTGGCAATCCCCATGCCGATAACTAAATCATCTTTATGTAATCTAATGCCATGAACGCCAGCCGCTCCGCGACCCATATCGCGCACATCGGTTTCTGAAAAACGAATCGCCTGGCCCTTGGCGGAAATGAGTTGGATATGATCACTGCCGGAAGTTGGTTTAACCCAGATTAATTTATCGTCGTCTTTAATCTTAATCGCGATGAGCCCCGAACGGCGGACATTGGCAAAAGCGCTAAGCTCTACTTTCTTAACCAAACCCTTAGCCGTCGCAAAAAATAAATATTTACTAAATACCGCTTTATCCAAGGGCAGGATAGAAGACACCTGTTCGCCGCCGATAAGCTGTAGGAAATTAACGACCGGCGTACCCTTGGCTACGCGCGAAGCGGCCGGAATTTCATAAACTTTAAGCTGAAAGACGCGGCCCTTGGTCGTAAAGAATAAAACATCATTATGGGTTTGGGTCGAGAACATGAATTCAACCGTATCTTCCTCTTTCGTCGTAAGCCCCATAACGCCCTTGCCGCCGCGGGCCTGGACTTTGAAAGTATCCGGTTCAAGCCGCTTAATATAGCCGTCGCGGGTCATCATCACGACCGTTTCCTCGTTTGGCACTAAATCTTCCATTGAGAATTCCTTGACGCCGTGCGGCACGACCTGAGTTCGGCGTTCGTCACCGTATTTATCGGTTAGAGCTTTTAATTCATCACGAACAATCGCGCGCATCTTAGCGACCGACTTCAAAATCGCTTCCAGCTCTTTAATTAATTTTTGTTTTTCTTTAAGTTCCTGCTCAATCTTTAATTGCTCTAAATTCGCTAAATTCTGCAAACGCATTTCTAAAATCGCAATCGCCTGGCGTTCGGACAATTTAAATTTCTTGATCAAATTCACTTTCGCCACTTCCTTATCTTTAGACGCTTTAATCGTTTTAATCACGGCATCAATATTTTTTAAAGCAATCATTAAGCCCTCTAAGATATGCGCCCGGTCTTTTGCCTTATTAAGATCAAACAAGGTCCGGCGGCGAACGATTTCTTCGCGATGCTTAATGTATTCTTCCAAAATCATTTTTAAAGTCAAAACTTTCGGCTGGATACCGTCCACGAGCGCGAGCATATTTAAATGAAAAGTTGTCTGGAGAGAAGTATGTTTATATAAACTATTTAAAATTTTCTTCGGGTAAGAATCGCGCTTTAATTCCATCACGATTCGCACGCCGTCCTTATCGGACTCATCGCGTAAGGCCTTGATTCCTTCAAGTTTTTTATCTTTAACCAAAGTCGCGATTTTTTCAACCAAATCCGCTTTATTGACTTGGTAAGGAATTTCGGAAACAATGATTCGGAAGCCGCCGCCTTTTTCTTCCTCTATTTCCGCCCGGCCGCGCAAAACGATTCCGCCTTTGCCGGTCGCGTAAGCGGCTAAGATTTCCTTCTTGTCATAAATCATTCCGCCGGTCGGAAAATCCGGCCCTTTAACAAATTCCATCAAATCTTCCGTACTTGCTTCCGGGTTAGTAATCAAAAGGTCAATCGCGCCGGCCAGCTCGCGTAAATTATGCGGCGGAATATTCGTGGACATGCCGACGGCGATGCCCATAGTTCCGTTTAATAATAAATTCGGTAATTTCGAGGGCAAGAGTCGTGGCTCTTTATGACTCCCGTCGTAATTCGGAATAAAGTCAACCGTGTCCCGATCAATATCAAAAAGCATTTCTTCAGCAATCGCCGCTAATTTTGCTTCGGTATTATGGTTTACAAAGCCGTTGGCAATAAATGAATGGCAAGCGCTATCTACTTTAACGGAATAAACGGTTTCCTGGGTAGTTTTATGCTCAAGCGTCTTAACTTGATTAAAGAAAAATTTAGTCGCAAGCAACCAGTCAATAATATTCAAATCGCTTGGCGTTAAAATCTTTTTCAAACCGGCATAATTTTTTCTTAAACTATTATAGCGGTCAAAATTATTCCGTTGAATAAAAGATTTTTTATAATTCGCCCGCAGATAGTCGTTAATAAAAGGAATAAAATCATTCCGGCTTAAGCGATCCGGGCTAAGCGTCTTGACTTTGGCCAAAATCGCTTTCTTGCGCTCCGACCAAAAACCGACGGCTTTTTGAAAGATTAAAATATTGGCTACGCCGGAAATAATCAATTTATAACAAGCGTTCCGTTTATCCTGATAAGAAGCCGAAGTTACAATACCGAAATTAAGCAAAACGATTTTTAATTGTTTAATCAGTTTAGCGCTCTTGGAATGATAAGCCAGTTCCAAGGAATTGCCGCTATGGCGCTTGTCGCTATTATAATTTATTGAACCGTCGCCTTCAAAAAGCGCCTGTAAAAACGCCGCGACCACTTCTTTTTTGGCGCCTAAAATCGTAAAAGGAATTTCTTTTTTTTCTGATTTTTCAAACGACAAACCAAGATTATGTAAAAATTCCACGACTTGCTCCTGATAAATACTTAATTCCCGACAATTTCCCTTGATTTCTCGCTCATATAATTTAACCCCGGAAAATTCCGTCAAAATTAGGCGCTTAACTTTATTATAAAAAGCTAAATCTGAATTATTAAAAGATATCTGCCCGCGACTATAACTTCCTTCGGACACGAGCGCGCCCAAAAGAAAAGCCAAATTCTTATTCATTATTTTCGGCAGGCCTATAGCGCTCTGACGCTTCTTTTTAAAAGGATAAAACTTTGCTAATTTCGGATTGACTTTAGAAAATAAGCCCGCACTACGATTGATTAAAACATAATCCTGTTCGTTTATTTCCGCCAGCATCTTCCAGGCGATAGCCGGCCGGCCGAAATTGTCGCGCCCCCAGGTCATCAGCGGATGATTATAAGAACCACTGATTTCATAACCCTGCGCGGTTGTTACTTTAATTATTTTATGTTTTCCGGAATTAAAAAACTTACTGGCTTTCTTTATTTCGCCGCGATAATTTAAAACTTGCAAATCAATTTTCGCCTCACTTTTGGAGGAAATTTCTTTAATCGGTAAGATACCTTGATCGCTTAAAATCAAGGTGTCGCCGGTAACGCAATATCGCATTGCCGCCGCGTTATCACCGTCCATAGAACCGAAGTTCCCCTGGCCGCGGACCAGCGGATAGCGCATGGAAAAATCCTGAGCCATGCGAACCATTGATTCATAAACCGCCGAGTCGCCGTGCGGATGATATTTACCTAAGACCTCACCGACAACCGTCGCTGATTTTCTGAATTTCGCGCTCGCCTTTAATCCGATGCTCCACATCGCATACAAAATCCGGCGATGAACCGGCTTCATCCCGTCGCGAACATCCGGTAAAGCACGGGAAACAATAACGCTCATCGCGTATTCTAAATAAGCCCGCTGCATTTCTTCAACAATCGGCTGTTCTTCTACGGTTCCATAGGCCGTCTGCTTCCGGACATTAGCTAAAACTTCATCCGGGGTTACAACGGCTGGCGAAATCGCGGAATCCTTTTCCGGGGCTCCTTTTTTAGAAGTTTCTTTTTTAGAAACTTCCTTTCCGCCAGAAACCGGTTTTTTAGCCGCTCCTTTTTTCAAGGCATCCTTTTTTGACGATGATTTTATTTTTCCTTTAACAACTTTTGGCATAAAATTAATTTCCTTCTCTAAATACTAAGAATCTAAACAATAAAAACTAATAGGCAATCTGCGTAATCCCTTCGCAACCCGGCGGGATAACGCAGGGCCGCGGCGGGCTATCATAAGTCGGCATGCAATTTATATAAGCCGGACAATTAGGATTTTCTGTTAAATTTTTCGATTCTTCCGGAATAAATACACCATCCGAGTTTGGCTCTTCCGGCTCGGCCGGAATAAGCACGCCGTCCGGATCCGGTTCAAGCCCGACATCCGCACCGGAATCATTGTCGGCTTTTGTCTTTTCTATTAAATCATTGATCAGCACTTCGCCGGCTTCGGCTTTATCTCCGGCCTCGTTTTTATCTTCAGCCGCTTTTTCCGCCGCCACGATTTCCGCTTCTGTTTTTAAGTTATCCATCTTTATATTTATCTCCTCTATTGTCCGCCCTAACTCCGCCTGCATCTCTTCCCATTCTTGATTACTATTTCCATTTTTCTCTCCGGCCACTCGCCAAAGGCCCTGTAAATTTAAAATCCAAAAAAATAAAATCAAAACCGCCAGAATGCTCACTCCGACGCGCAATAAAAATATTTTTTTCTTTCGTTCTTCTTCCATTATTAAAATTTTATTTTTTACTTTTAATTTCACCAACCGATTTTCATCGACAAAATAATCGCCCGCTCACAATCTTTTAAGCTCATTCTAATTCTATTCGAAGGCCATCGTGTTTGTAATTATTCCTTGATTCCGTTTAAATCAACGTCATACAAGATTTGCTCGGCAACTAGGCGATATTTCAAAATTTCTTCCGGCGTGAACCAAAGCGGAATTTCCCGCTCCGCTTCTTCGGCCGGATCGGAACAATGGATAAGATTCCGAACCGCCCGTTCGTCAAAACTCGCGAGTTCAAAAGAATCTAAAGTATAATCTCCGCGAATCGTGCCACATTCCGAGCTTAAAGGTTCGGTCGAGCCCACGACTTTTTTAACGATTCCAACCGCCTGGTTACCTTCCCAAATCATCGGCACGACCGGACCGGCCATCATAAAATTAACCAATAAACGGATAATATCTTTTCCATATTCAATCGCTTCTTTTTCTATCGGCATGCCGGCGGTTTTACGGTCGGCAATCATTCTTTCGCCTTTCTTTAAAAACCATTCTTCATCTTTATTATAATGTTTCCAAAGCTGGTCTTCGGTCGCCATAGCGATTTTCATCGCGATTAATTTTAAACCGGTATTTTCTATTCTTCTAATAACTTCGCCGACCAAACCGCGTTGGACCGCGTCCGGCTTAAGGATTACTAAAGTTCTTTCTTTTTTCGGATGATTCATATTTTTTATTATTTTATATTTTTTTCTAAAACGCCAATCAATACTTTAAAATCACCAACTCCATATCTTCAGCCGGCAATTCTTTTTTAGAAATTTTTAATTTTTCTTCATAGGTCGGCGTTAGGCCGATTTCTTTGATAAATTTTTCTACCGGATCAATTTTCCATTTTAATTCTTTAACGCCGTAATGCATCGGGATAACTATTCGCGGTTCAATCTGCGAAATGACTTCTACTGCCTTGGCCGCGTCTAAAGTATGAACACCGCCGACCGGAATTAATAAGATATCCGTACCGGATAACTTCTCAATCTGGGCATTATCTAAAATATGGCCTAAGTCACCTAAATGCGCGATAGAGATATCATCAATCTCAATCCGATAAATAATATTATCGCCGCGTTCCGCGCCCCTTTTTTCATCATGATAAGAATCGATCCCTTCGATCAAAACTCCTTTAAAATCATATTCACCGGCACAATCAATAATAAAAGGGTCGCCGCGCAGGGCGGAAATATTATTATGATCGGCATGCTGATGCGAAACAGTTACGATATCCGCTTCAAAATTCGGTACTTTTAATCCGCTTTCTTTATTAAACGGATCGGTCGCGACCGTCACACCATCCGGCCCGATTTTATCCTGGATTTTAAAGCAAGAATGGCCTTGCCAAGTAATAATCATAGCTTTAATAATGCGCTTTTAAGTAAAAAAAGGTCCCTCAAACCTACCCTTATTATAACAAAGCATCAAATCGCGGTCAACTAAAAAATCTAAGAAAAAATGGAAAAAAATAGGGGAAGATAGGTAAAAATAGGGGGGCTATTCTAAATCAAAAAAAATACTCCCTTCCATATCCGTCCGCCTAATCTTTAGGCCGAATCCCTCCGCCCGTTCTAGAATTTCCGGATGCGGATGATTGAATTTATTGTCCGCGCCGGCCGAAACAACAAAAATATCCGCGCCAACCGCTTCTAGAAAGATGGCGCTGTTTCCTGTCTTAGAACCATGATGCGCAGCTTTTAAAACATCGGCTTCAAGCGGCCAGCCCGAAGATAAAAGCGCTTTTTCCGCCCGAAAGTCACTATCGCCGGTAAATAGAAAACTTTGCTCGCGGCAATCTAAGCGAGCATAGATAGAATTATTTTCATCTTTTTTGATTCCCAAGGACTCTGGATTAATCATATCCATAAAACAATCCGAACCAAATTCTAAACGGGCGGTCGCGGAAAGCAGTTGAATATTCGCCTCTTCCGCTTTGGCCGCGGCCAGAAAAGCTTCCAGAATCGGCGAAGAAAATTCCGTCGGCGCATATAAAATATTAGCAACCCGATATCTTCTTAAAACTTCGACTAAGCCGGCGATATGGTCATCATGATAATGGCTAAAAATAAGCCAATCAATCCGGCGGCGATAAAAAGGTAAAAATTCCCCCAAACGCCATAAAACCAGATTATCCGGACCGCCATCCAATAAAATAGTTTTTTTATCCGGCGTTTTTATTAAAATCGCATCACCTTGGCCAACATCAAAAAATATTACGCCGGGCTTATCCAAATTTTTCGGACAGAAGGCGCGAGTTAAGGGCTTAAAAACACTAAAAACAAAAATTAGGGCGAACCCAAATAAAAATATTTTGCGGATTGTTTTTCTTGTTTTAGAGATTTTCATTTTTAGAATTTATTATGGTTCATTATTCTCCGTATTTCGGACTGAAATGCCCCCATATTTTTAGTCAAAAACCTTCGACATCTTAAACAGAACTTTCATTATATAATATGGCTAATGAAGAAAAGATAAAAATATTGACAAAATTATTTAAATATGCTATAATTACTCGAATATTTAATTTTACAAATATTCTAATTGGGGCTTAAAGCCATGGACACAGAACTAAAAATTTCCTTAAAAATTAAATAAATTTTATATATTAACCTTAAAAACATACTGAAATGGAAGAAAAAAGAAAAAGAATAATAACTGGAAAAAGTCGGACTAGTGAAAAAGTCCAAATTGATATTCAATCTCCCCGAAAAAACAGCAAAAACTCCGCTATAATCAGTGGTAATAATAGTAGCCAAATCGGCGATAGAAATAACCATGGCCATAATGGCAAAAAGGTTTTTACGGCCGATAAGCGCGCCTCGTTTAAAATGTCTCCGGAAGTCGCGGATGTTTTTGAAAAATTAAAAAAGGGGGATGAAGTATTTTCATTCTCTAAAAACAAAGAAATTAAAAAAATAGAGAATGTAAAAATATCGGCTGGAAAACTCCAATCGGTTAATCCTCATCATTTTTACATTTTAAAAGATGAACCTAATGGCTTATACCTGATGGATGTAAAATTGCCCAAACACTTCCGCCGCCGGAAAAACGTTAATCATAAGATTATAACCTTTAATTTCTTTGCCTCGCCGGAACTTATTGGCGAAGGAAAAGAAATAATCGCTGACGTTATTGTGAAGAAAAAAATATTCCTGGAACCGGGGAATGTGGAAAAATCCACCGGCGCTGTCTTATACCTGGATATATTTCCAAAAAATAAAAACGGCGAAGAGGTTAAACCAAGACATGAATTGATCATCGGCGCTAATGAAGGCGACCCGGCTCTCCGAATCCCGGGAACCAAAAAATTTATCGGAGTTAAAAAAATCTCCGTTGGATAACTTATTAAAACTTACGAAGCCGCATCTCAAAATATGATGCGGTTTTTCTTTTATTAAAAGCTAAAATTTCCCTAAAACAATACAAAAACCGCCCCGATTCCTAAAATAGGCCGGAGACGGTTTTTGTATAATTTTTAAATCAATAAAACTCGTTAATTGAATTAACAAATTTTAAAAATTATTTTTTCTTTTTCTTCGCGACTTTCTTTTTAGCCGGTTTCTTGGCAACTTTTTTCTTAGCGACTTTCTTCACCGCCTTCTTAGCAGCTTTTTTTACCGGCTTTTTCGCGACTTTCTTTTTCGCAGCTTTTTTCTTAGCCATAGTAATCACCCCCCTTCTAAAAAATTTAGATTTTAATAATTTTATCTACTGAAAAAATTTTTAAAATTAAATTTAATAAATTTTAAATCTTTTTTAAATTCTCTTTATATTATACAACTAAATAAAATAAGGCGCAATAGTTTTTCTGCATTTTTTTAAAAAATCGCCCGAGACGCCAACGAGATTTCCCGAGAGGGTTCCCGAAATAAAAAAATCTCCAACCGCGTAAATCCGTCACCTAATAATCCGCCGCATAAAAAAATTCCTCTGCCCGATTCCGAGAGCAAAGGAATTTTTGTTTTTTCTTTCTTGAACATCCGGAGCAACTAAAATTGGAATTAATCTCCGAAAAAAATTTTTACATTTTTTTACGGAAAAATTCTTCCAAATCTTTTATGTCAATTCTTTCCTGACTCATAGTATCGCGATCGCGGATTGTCACATCATTACTTTCCAAAGAATCAAAGTCAACCGTTAAACAATAAGGCGTTCCGATCTCGTCCTGGCGGCGATAACGTTTCCCGATATTCCCATTATCATCAAATTCACAGCGCCAGCTTCTTTTAAGTATATCATAAATCTCCCGCGCTTTGCCAACTAATTCTGGTTTATTTTTCAACAGGGGAAAAACCGCAATCTTAATCGGCGCTAATTTTGGGGCTAATTTTAGAACAATTCTCGTTTCCTTAGATGATCCATCGGCCCCAGCATCAACCGGCTTATTCTTGCCACCAATTTCCTCTTCACGGTAGGCCTCGGTTAAAACCGCCAGGAAAGTTCGGCCGACTCCAGCCGAAGTTTCAACCACATGCGGCGTATATTTTTCATTGCTCGCCGGATCAAGATAATCAAGCGCCTGGCCGGAGAATTTACTATGCTGGCTTAAATCATAATCACCACGGGCATGGATTCCTTCAAGCTCTTTGAAACCAAAGGGAAAATTGTATTCAATATCATAGGCCTCTTTGGCGTAAAAAACCAAATTCTCATGCTTATGCCAGCGCAGGTTATCCTCGCTTAATCCAAGACCGAGATAAAAATCCCAACGCGCCTTTTTCCATTCCTCGTAATATTTTGCGTCATCACCCGGCTTTACGAAATATTGCATTTCCATCTGTTCAAACTCGCGCGTTCGGAAAATAAATTGCCTGGCCGTAATTTCATTCCGAAAGGCCTTGCCGATCTGGGCGATGCCGAAAGGAATCTTGACGCGCGCCGTATCCACGACATTCTTAAAATTGACATAAATCCCCTGGCAAGTTTCGCCGCGCAAATAAGTCGGTTCCTTGGTCCAATCGCCGGTGAAATTTCCTAAATTAGATTGGACTAACAAATTAAATTTCCGGCCGGGCGTAAAATCGCTCGCGCCGCAAACCGGACATTTTATCTTCTTAATATTCTCGTTAAAAATTTTATTAATCTCCTCTTCCGTCATTTTCTCGTCGGCAAAAATCCCGGCGTCTTCCAAAAGCGTATCCAGGCGCAGGCGGGCATGGCATTTTTTACATTCAGTCAGCGGATCGGAAAAGCCCTTAACATGGCCGGAGGCCTCCCAGATTTTCGGACTCATAAAAATCGCCGAATCCAAGCCAACGACATCATCGCGATACTGCGTCATCGCCTTCCACCATTCTTTTTTAATATTATTGGCCAACTCCACGCCGTAAGGGCCAAGATCATAAACCGCGGTAAAGCCATCATAAATTTCTGAAGATGGAAAAACAAAGCCGCGCCGCTTACAAAGGGAGACGATTTTTTCCATTGAGCTATCCTTTTCTTTTTGTTTCATATATATACCTCACTAATTAAACTACTAATTATTTAACAATCTGGCGCTAAATTAAAAAATCATACTATTTAACAATCTATAAAATATACTTTTTATTAAAATTGCCTAATTGTCTGAAACCACTATTATAACACAACCCTACATCTCTTCCAACGCCCTAATCCCTAAAATCTCCAAACCATTTTTTAAAACTTGCGCGACGGCTTTAACTAAGATGATCCGCGCCCGGCGGACCGGCCCGGCCGCTTTTAAGATATTAACGCCATGATAATAATCATTGGACATCTGCGCTAATTCAAACAAATACTTGGCGATCTCGCTCGGATTATATTTCGCTCCGGCCGCGGCCACAATTTCCGGATAACGGGCGAGTTTAATGATTAGGTTATTTTCCGATTTTTCCGTTAATTTTTTCCAATCGGGCTCACCAAATAAACTAAGTAAATTAAAGCCCTCCTTGCGCACGATACTTTTTAAACGCGCGTAGCTATACTCTAAATAACAAGCCGTATACCCATCAAATTTCGCGGCTTCTTCAAGGTTAAAAGTAATGATCTTTTCCGCGCCGACTTTAAGCATTTCAAACTTCATCGTGGCTAATGCCAGTTCGCCGGCCACTTGCGCCACGCGCCCGTCAGTCCAATCAATATGTCGTTTTTTCGTCTCGGCCGTTAATTTTTCTAATAATTTATCCTTTAAATCCTGATAGGTAATTACATTTCCGGTCCGTGAAGCCATCATGCCCTCCGGCAAGGTAACAAAATCATAAGATAAATGGACGAGCGGCTGTTTATAACCCATGAGTTCCAAAATTTTAAACAGCTGTTTAAAATACAAGCTTTGGCGGACATCAACGACATAAATCGACTCGTATAAATCATATTGCTTGAATTTTTCTGAAGCGAGTGCCAAGTCCGCGACCGGATATAGTGCCGTGCCGTCGGAACGGATAATCGGCAAAACGCCGAGTCCATATTTTTCCAAATCGGCGATAATCGCGCCTTCGCTTTTTCTCAAAATCCCTTTGGTTAATAATTCCTGGACTAATTTCAAACCGGCGGCGATTTCTTCATTTTCATAAAAGATATGCTCAAACTTTACTCCCAACTCTTTATAAATTGACGAAAAATAATCAATGCTCCATTGCCGCGATTCCTCCCAAAATTCATAACTTTCCCCGCAACGGCTTTCAATTTCGGTCATGATTTTCCCGACTTCCTCTTTTGCTTCCGGATTTTTTTCCAATTCCCGGCTCGCCTCGGTATAGCATTTGCCGAGCAAATAACCCTTCGGCTCCGGACGTTCGGCATAATTCGGATTGCGCTGCCAATTCCAAATCGTCTTCGCGATATGAATTCCAAAATCATTGATATAAGAAACCGGAATGGACTTAAAGCCGTTCGCCGCTAGCAATCTACTAACCGCGTCGCCGTAAGCGATATTGCGCAGATGGCCGACATGGTATTCTTTGTGCGTATTGCCATTTGAATATTCAATCATCACGCCTTTTCCGCCGCCGCCTTGATTAGCGCCATAAGCCGCCCCGAGCTTTTTAACTTCCTTAATAACTTTTTCCGCCGCGTATTCCGGCGACAGAAAAAAATTTACATAAGGGCCGACCGCTCGGACTTCTAACGGTTCAATCTTAAGCTCGGTGGCGAATCTTTGAGAAATTTCAGCTGGGCTACTATCCAAACTTTTAGCAATATTAAAACAGCTAGCGCTAAGATGACCAAACTCTGGCGAGGGTGGATACGAAAAATCCAACCGATCGCCTAAATTCGGCTCAATAGAATTAACCTTTTTTCTAATTTCATTTTTCAAATCAGAGAGAAACATGTTTATATTATGTTTAATTATCTCGAATTATATCTTAACCCGATTATATCTTAACATCCAATAAAAGTTCTAACGGACAATTTTTCTAAAATTTAATTTACCGCGCTGAATGACTACACCGTTCTTTACGTTAATTTCTTCTTTTACATTTTTAATTACTACTGCTTCACCGTCCGGCCGAATAATCCTAACTCCACCCTGCTCCACAAAACGCCGTGCTTCGCTTTTACTGCTCGCCAACCCGCTATCCGCCAATAATTCTACAATATTATATTCATCTTTCTCCGCCTTCCATTCCGGCATATCGGTCGGCACTTCTTTTTTCTGAACTGTTTTTACAAAATTCTCTTCCGCGGCTTCCGACGGACTCACACTATCTTTATTTACATTAACATCTTTTATAGTTTTTGACGGACTCCGGTCATAATTAATACTTACTATTTCTCGCGCCAACTTCATCTTCAAATCCCGCGGATTAACTTTTTCTTTCTTTAAATCCGCTGCCATCGCCGTAATTTCTTCTGTCGGCACATTCGTACATAACTCAAAAGCCGGAATAATCACGCCGTCCGGCCAAGCCATTACTTTCCCGTACATATCATTCGGCGCCTCATCCAAAAAAATAACATTGCCCTCGCTCTTGCCCATTTTTTTTCCGCTCTCATCGGCTAATAATTTTAGAGTCATAACAAATTTTTCCTTATTCTTCACTGCTCGCAATAAATCCCGACCGCACATCATATTGAACATCTGGTCGTTGCCACCAAGCTCCAAATCCACTTCCATGCCATCAGCCACGCTATCATAGCCCTGTGCGAGCGGGTATAAAAATTCATGGAGATAAATTGGTTTTTCTTCTTTTAAACGCTCCTGGAACATATCGCGTTGAATCATTTGCTGGACTGTAAAATTAGAAGACAATTCAATTAAATCCGCAAAACTTAATTTATCATTCCATTCGCTATTATATTTTATTTTTGCCGGATTATCGCCATCAAATTTTAAATAAGCGGCGGCCTGCTTCTGATAATCGCGGGCGTTCGCTAAAACTTCCTCACGGGTCATTTTCCGGCGAGCCGCGCTTTTATCGGTCGGATCGCCGATAAGTCCAGTAAAATCACCAATTAAAAAAATTACTTCATGGCCAAGCGCCTGGAACTGCGCGAGCTTATTTATAGAAATCGCGTTACCGATATGGAGCGCCGGCGCCGTCGGATCATAACCGCAATAAAGACGAATTCGTTCGCCGCTCAGTAATTTTTTTTCTAAGGCCGCCCGGCTAGGATAGATTTTTTCCACGCCACGCGTCAGAAGCTCTCCAATTTTTTTCTTGTCAGTAATTGCTTTTGCCATATAAGCCGAAACCACGGGAACCTAAGCGGCCCCGATTTGGTATTAATTCTCAAATTATGTTATAATATTATCAAACTTTACTAAATTTTTCAATCAAAATTTATGTTTTCTTATCGCGCCTTATTAAAACAGGCCTGGGGTATCACCAGGAAAAACAAACACCTCTGGCTTTTCGGCCTTTTTGCTTCTTTAACCGCGGCCGGCGGATCCTGGGAATACCAGGCCTTGGCTAAAAATCTGAACAAGAGCTTACTCAGCGGCGACTATCTGCCCGTCAACGGCTTAGTAGTTTTTGCCGAATTATTAAAGAATATGGGGCGGGGTCTGGCGGATATGTTCAGTTATGACTTCTGGGTCGGACTTAATGTTGTGAGCTTACTTATTATTATCTTGGTTTTTACCGGTTTATTTATCTGGCTGGCGATTGCTTCCCAGAGCGCCTTAATCGATAGCGTTAAGAAACTTACTAATCCTAAAACCGCGAAAAAAGCAACCGAAGCCAGTATCCGGGCTACGCTTACCGACGGCCATCGGCATTTTTGGCCGGTCTTTGGTTTAAACTTATTAATCAAAATTTCCTTAAGCTTTATCTCTTTCTTGATTACCTTGCCGCTCTTGTTTTTGGTTTTTGTAAATTCTTCCGGTCTGGCCGCCTCCTATGTAATTTTATTCATTATTCTTGTCCCGATTGGAACCGGATTGGCCTTGATGATTAAATACGCGATTTGTTATAAGGTCCTGGATAATTGCTCCTTTGTTTCTTCTATAGAAAAGGGCTGGAAAATATTTAAAAAATATTGGTTGATCAGCTTAGAAACGGCGATCATCCTTTTTGTCATTACTTTGGGTGCCGGCCTGGCCTTGTTATTACTATTAACTATTGTAATTACGCCTATTTTAGCCGCCGGCATAATTTTCCAGGCCGTTTGGATTATTATTTTAGCGCTGTTACTCGCGTTCGCGGTCATTGTTTTCGCCGGAGCGATTTTAACGACTTTCCAGGTTTCCGCCTGGACCGGCTTATTCCTTCAATTAAAGGAAGGTGTCGGGTTAGCTAAACTGGAAAGAGTTTTTCGTAAATAAACGCTGATTGAAAAATAAAAATTAGGATAAATCGGCCCGATTTTGGCCGGGCCTTTCTGAAAATTATGAGCGATCTTGCTTCAATTGAAAATCTAATCAATCCGACCGATGATGAAGAAAGCATTACCGGTCGTTTTGCTAAGAAACAAGTAGAAATAAAAAATAAGGAAATAGAAAAACAGACCGAAAAAAAAGCTGATCAGCTCGGATTGGGTTATGTAAACCTGTCCGGCTTCCCGATTAGCGCCGAGGCCCTGATCCTGATCCAGGAAGAAAGGGCCCGGGAAATAAAGGCGGCCTGTTTTTTTTATGATGGAAAAAACCTGCGCGTCGGTTGTTTAGAGCCGACCGCGGAAGTAATTGAAGAATTAGAACGCTTAAGCGAACAGTATTTTGCCGCCGGAAAATTATATTTAATTTCTGAACTTAGCTTAGCTGTCGCCCTGGAGGCCTATAAATCAATCCCTAAAGTTAAAAAATATGAAAGCGGCGTAGAAATCAGCGAAGAAAATCTGAATAAATTTCAAGAGGCAATTTCCAGCTATAAAAGCTTGAATGAAAAAATAAACGACGTTAATATTACCGATGTCGTCACCCTGATTTTAGCGACCGCGATTAAAGTCGGCGGCAGTGATGTTCATATTGAAGCGGAAGAAAAAGGCGTCGTGGTTCGAATCAGGATTGATGGCGTCCTGCAGGAAGCGGCGACCATTGACCGCGTGAAATGGGATAAGATAATTTCCCGCTTAAAGATCTTAGCCCGGGTTAAAATCAATATTGAAAATAAGCCGCAGGACGGACGCTATACTATTTATCTTAAAGATAAAAAAATTGAGGTGCGCTGTTCTTTCCTACCAACCGCTTATGGCGAAAGTGTAGTCATGCGCTTACTTGACTCGACGACGACAGCGCTTGAATTTGAAAAGCTCGGTATCCGGCCGGAAATCCTGCCGATTCTAAAACGGGAAATCGCCAAACCGAACGGCCTAGTCCTGACCACCGGTCCGACCGGCTCAGGCAAAACCTCGACTCTCTACGCAATCTTAAATAAACTAAACCAACCCGGTACGAAAATAATCACTCTTGAAGATCCGATTGAATATCAGCTCGCCGGCATCAGCCAAAGCCAGGTTAACGCTAAAAGCGGCTATAATTTCTCCGACGGCCTGCGTTCAATCCTGCGGCAAGACCCGAATGTCGTCATGGTCGGGGAAATCCGCGATTTAGAAACCGCGGAAATTTCCGTCCAGGCTTCTTTAACCGGCCACATGGTTCTATCAACTCTCCATACTAATGACGCGGCCGGCGTTATCCCTCGTTTAATTGATATCGGGGTCAAGCCATATTTTCTTGTTCCTTCTATTAATGCAGTTATCGGCCAACGCTTAATCAGAAAACTCTGCCCGCATTGCCGGGTCGAGCATGCTTTAAGCGAAAGCGAAAACGAACAAGTCAATAAAATTTTAGCGGTTATTTCTCCCAAAGCCGGCTTGAATATTCCGGCAACTTTGCCGAAAATCTACAAAGCCGGCGAGGGTTGTGAAAAATGTAATTTTATCGGCTATAAAGGCCGCATCGGTATTTATGAAATTTTTACCATGGACGATAATCTAAAACAACTGACGATTGATCAGGCACCAGCCTTCAAGATTCTCCAACAAGCTATGGAAAACGGCATGATTACCATGCTCCAAGACGGCGTTTTGAAAGTTTTAGAGGGGGTAACGTCCCTGGAAGAAGTTTATCGCGTTATCGGAAACTTCAGCTACATTGACGAGCTTTATGATATCGTTATCTCCCAAACTATCGGCCGGGGCGTTAAGATTACGGCGGCAGAAATGGCTAAGGCCGAAGAGTTAAGCCGTAATATTGAAAATATTTCCAACGCCGTCAAAGAGATTCCAACCAGCGAACTGATTAATTTAATCACGGCCATCGCCGCCTTGTCTGATGCCGGCGACATCCATATTGAACCGACTGAAAAGGACGTAAAAGTCCGCTTCCGGATTGACGGCGTGCTTCATGATATTCTAAGCTTGCCAAAAACCAGCTATCTGCCGCTCTTATCGGAAATAAAAATCTTAGCCGGCGCGCCAACCAATATTAAACGGGCGACTTTTGATGGCCGCTTCACGATTTATTTACCTGACCATAAAATTGATTGCCGCTTATCAATTATCGCCGGCGGCTACGGGGAGACAATTGTTGTCCGTCTCTTATCTTCTTCCGCGGCGACTTTAGATATGAATAAGCTCGGCATTACCTCGGTCGCTTTTGATTCCCTGAATGAAGCGATGAAAAAAACCCGCGGCATCATTATCACGACCGGTCCGACCGGATCGGGTAAAACCACAACTTTATACAGCATCTTAAATAAGCTTAATAAGCCGGATGTTAAAATCATCACGGTTGAAGACCCGATTGAATACCAATTACCCGGCGTCATGCAAACCCAAATTGATGAGGAGCGCGGCTATACTTTTGCCGCGGCCATGCGCTCGCTCCTGCGCCAGAATCCGAATATCATGATGATCGGCGAAATCCGCGATAGCGAAACCGCAAAAATTGCAATTGAAGCGGCTCTAACCGGACATTTAGTTTTATCAACAATCCATGCTAACTCTGCCGCCGGCGCGATTTCCCGTTTTGCCGGACTTGGCCTTGACCGCCTTACTTTAGCTAACGCCATGGAATTCTCCATCGGCCAACGCTTAGTGCGCAAACTCTGCCCTTATTGTAAAAAACCGACTAAAATCAGCGCGGAAGATTTAAAAAAGGTTAAAGAAATAATCGCTGCCGTAAAAAACCCGAAAATAAAATTGCCGGAAAAACTAGAATTTTACGAGGCGGTCGGCTGTGATAAATGCGGCCAAATTGGTTATAAAGGCCGACTCGGCCTATACGAAGCGATTCCGATCACGGACAATATCCAAAAAATCCTCCAATCCGCTTCTTCGACCGATGCTGATATTGAACGCCAGGCGATTGCCGACGGCATGGTGCCGATGGCGGCTGACGGCGTTTTGAAAGCCGCGGCCGGCGAAACAAGCTTATCGGAAATATTTAAAGTAATTGAATAAAATTATGATTGAAGAAAAATTCTTAGAGAAACTAAAAAAGGATTATCAGGCGAATGAATCAGAACGGCGCCAGATTATCAGCGCCTCTAATAATATTTTATTTGATGCGAAAAAAACGATCTTCGCGCTCCAGCGGGAAGAAACAAAAACAGCTGAAGAAAAATTAGCCGGCATAGAGTCCGGTTTAGAAAACCTGGAACAACGTTTTGGCGCGGCCCGCTTAAAACAAGAAGGCGCTTATAAAGCCGCGGCTGAAGAATATTTAGAAGCAAAAACCTTTTTTGCTACGATTAAAAATAAAAAAATCGAAGCGGTTAGGGGCCTGGATCTTAATTACGAAGCTTATCTTGGCGGCATCTGCGACCTGATTGGTGAACTTGTCCGCTATGCGACCAATCGAGCGGCGGCCGGAAAATTCGGCGAAGTCGCAAAAATTAAAAAAACCGCAAGCGACATTATGGCTCAACTGGTTGATCTTGATTTGACCGGTTATCTGCGCACCAAATACGACCAGGCGCGCGGCCATCTCCGAAAACTGGAACAGATGGCTTATGAGATAAAATTGCGAGGAAAAAAATAACCCTATGCTCATTGCCATTATCTCCGACATCCATGATAATCTGGTTAACTTGGAAAAATGCCTTAACTGGTGCCAAGAAAAACGTATTGCTAAATTGATTTTCTGCGGCGACACGACAAACATACATACGATGACTTATCTCGCCGCTAATTTTTCCGGCGAGATTTTCGTAGTCCGCGGCAATATTGAGCTCTATGAAGAAGCGGAATTGAAAAATTTGAAAAACATAAATTATCTCGGTGAAATCGGCTTGATTGAATTGGATAAATTAAAAATCGCCATCTGTCATGAGCCGGCTAAGATTGACCGCGCCCTGGAAATAGCGCCGGATAATCTTGATTTTATTTTTTATGGCCATACTCATAAGCCCTGGTTAGAGAAACGCGGCCAAACCGCGATTGTCAATCCCGGTAATATCGCCAATATTTTTCACGCGCCAACTTTCGCAATTTTAGACACGGCAACAAAAAAATTAGACTTAAAAATCTTAGCGGATTTGTAAATATGTCAAAAATATCAATCATAATTCCTTGTTTTAACGAGGAACAAACAATCGCCGATGTTTTAAAAAAAATTCCCAAAAATATATATGAAATAATAGTGATCGATAATAATTCAACTGATAAAACCGCTTTTATCGCCGCGCGAAACGGCGCTAAAGTTATAAAAGAAAAAAATCAAGGCTACGGAATCGCTATCCGACGCGGCTTCTGTGAAGTTCAGGGAGAAATTATAGCTGTTTTAGACGGAGATGGCCAATATCCGGTCGAAAAAATCACTGAAATAGTCGAATATTTAGAAAAAAAAAATTTAGATTTTATTTCCGCTTCTCGATTCCCTCTAAAAAATAAAAAATCTTTATCAATCACTAGAAAAATAGGGAATAATCTTTTAACCGCCGCCGCTGTTTTTATTTTTGGCTTCAAGCTTAAAGACTCTCAGTCCGGCATGTGGATTTTTAGAAAAAAAATATTAGATAAAATAAAACTAGAAAGCGAGGGGATGCCTTTATCAGAAGAAATAAAATTAAAAGTTTTAAACAATCATAAATTAAAATTCTCGGAATATCCAATTGGCTATCGGCCACGGCATGGTAAATCTAAACTACTTCCTTTTAAAGATGGCGCGGCGAACTTTCTTTATCTTTTCAAATTAAAATTTAAACTCTTAAAAAGTAACCGCCAACCTTTATGGTTTTTACTGGGAGTTATTTTTTTAAGTCTAGTTATCGCGTCTTTAGCCGCTATTAATATAAAAAAACCTTTTTATCATGTTACTAGCGATGTTAATGGACAAAACGGACTTGCCGCTATAAATATCGTCAATAATAGCGCCATAAAAATGCGATTTGGTTTAGCTACTTACGCCTTTATTGACAACCCTCAAACTGGAGACTTTTATACTCATCACCCAGCCGGTTTTATTTGGCCAACTGTATGGTCTTATAAACTTTTTGGGGTAAGTGAAGCCACAACGCGTCTTGGTCCCTTATTATTCATGCTTACGGGTTTTTGGTTTTTTGCTTATAGCTTGCGAAAAATATTCACCCCCAACATATCTCATCCCTTAATGATTCTGGCAGTATTTTCTATTTTACCGGGCGTTATTTTTTACGGCGAAACCTTAGAATTAGCAATTTTCTCTCTACCAGCGGCCATGATAAGTTACTCTTTGTTTGTCGCCTGGCTCTACCGGAAAAATAAATTATACCAAATATTTTTCTTTATTTCCGTATTTTTAGGAGGTTTAATCGGCTGGTTTTTTTATTTAATTATCCCAGGAATTATAGTCTCCATCCTAATGGCTAAAGATATCAAAAAACCTTGGTCTATTATAATTACTACATCTGCCGTCACAATACTCAGTGCCCTGGCAAACATGTTACATTTTTATTGGTTAAACGGTAATATCTTTAACAATCTAATTGGCGCTTTTAAAGAGCGCTCTAATCGCCCGGATTTTTTTATGCTTTGGATTGAAAGAATTTTTGATATGGCTCGCTTGCATTTTACTGATTTATTTTTATTTTTAGCCTTACTGGGATTAATTTTTATTATTTGCCGACCTCGATATTTTAAAGAATTAAAAATTTTTTTTCCTTGGCTATTATTCCCCTTGTTAGTATTTTTGATTTTCTCTCAATGGTCAACTCATCCTTTTGGCGTCATCTTTTTATCTCCGCTTATTGCTATTTTAGCGGGCTGGCTCATAGCTTCTGCCACGATTCAAATAACTAAAAAAACCAACCAAGTGTTAAACGGTGTAATAATAATTTTAATAATTTTTAGTTGTGGTTTTAGCGCCAGTCTAAAAAATATAAACTATTTCTTTAATGATTTTATAATTCTCGCTCCGACCGATCTAGACTTCTTAAAGTCCTTAAAGCCAAACGTTGACAATAAGGAAATATGCCTAGGACAAAATAATATGGGTATCGGCTACTACGGGATAATCCAATGGGTTTTAGAAAAAAATTTACTATTTTCGCCTGATTGCTTCAACCATAATTTTAACTCGGCCATAATTTTTAATCCTCGCTTAGGTAATTTTTATGAAATAGAGGCGGCCAAATTTATTAAAAATGGCTTTGTCTTTAAATCTTGTTCTGGATATTTATGTCTTTTGGAAAAACAAATTTAATTCAATAAAAAATTACTTAATACTAATTTATGAATAATCACAAATTTAAACGCATCTTAATAGCAACCATTAAATCGGCCGGGGCTTCCTTACTGAAAGATTACAAAACCATGAAACGTACTGAGGCACAGCTTAAGGGCGGACGCGATTTAGTCACGCCGGCGGATTTAAAAAGCGAAAAAATTATTATTAGCGCCATCAAAAAAAATTTTCCGAATCATCAAATTTTATCGGAAGAAGCCGGTTTAAGCGCCAAGCACGAAGATTATTTATGGATTATTGATCCGCTTGACGGCACGACTAATTTTTATATTCATAATCCTTTGTGGTCGGTTTCGGTTGCCTTAGCTTATAAAGGCGAATTGATTTTAGGCGCGATCTACGCCCCGCTTTTAGATGAATTATACTTCGCGGCTAAAGGCCAGGGCGCTTATCTAAACAACAAAAAAATAAAAGTCCGGGATGATAAGTTAAAAAATATCAATGCTTTCTGCCATGGCCGAGAAGATAAAAATATTAAACGCGCTCTAAAATATTTCTCTTACCAAAAACAAAACGCTCTTGACTGCCGACAACTTGGCAGTGCCGCGATTGAATTAGCTTATGTCGCTACCGGCCGACTGGCTTCCTTTCTTGTTCCCGGCGCCTGGGCCTGGGACGTCGCAGCCGGCGTTTTACTGGTTCGCGAAGCCGGCGGGCGCGTTACGGATTTTAAAGGCCGCGACTGGAAAATAAAAGAACGCGATTTATTGGCGGCTAACAAAAAGGTACATGGAGAAATTTTGAGGACGATTAGAAAATTAAAGATTTGATAATAAGGACTACTCCGGCTGGCTTGGCGAATTAATAATTAAACCACAAAAAAACGAGGATAAAATCTCGTTTTTTTAATCTAATACTAAAAATATAATTTAAAATTAACCGATAATCTATCCTAAAATCCAGCCCAACAATATGCCACTATAATCAAACCGCTGGATCAACTAATCTATTTAAGCGCCTCCTTTAAATACTTCCCAGTATAACTTTTCGCGACCTTCGCCACTTCTGGCGGCGTGCCGGCCGCCACGATTTGGCCGCCTTCGTCGCCGCCGCCCGGGCCTAAATCAATAACCCAATCCACCGATTTAATCACATCTAAATTATGCTCGATAATCAAAACCGTATTCCCCTGATCGACTAACATATTTAAAACTTTCAACAAGCGGTCAATATCCGCAAAATGCAAGCCGGTGGTCGGTTCATCTAAAATATATAGTGTCCGACCGGTGGCCCGACGCGATAATTCGGTCGCGAGCTTAATGCGCTGGGCCTCGCCGCCGGAAAAAGTCGTCGCGCTTTGGCCGAGTTTAATATAGCCGAGACCGACTTCTTCTAAGGTTTTCAATTTCTGACTCAGGGCGGAATGATTCTTAAAAAATTCCGCGGCCTCAGCAACGGTCATTTCTAAAACTTCAAAAATATTCTTGCCTTGATATAAGACCTCTAGGACTTTCGATTTAAAACGCCGACCGCCGCAAACCTCGCAAGTCAAATAAACATCGGATAAAAATTGCATCTCAACTTTGATAACCCCGTCGCCGGCGCAATTCTCACAGCGTCCGCCCGGCACATTAAAAGAAAAATGTCCGGCGCTCAAACCTTTAACCCGCGCTTCCGGAAGTTCCGCAAAAATATCCCGGATATAAGTGAATAAACCGGTATAAGTCGCCGGATTAGAGCGCGGCGTCCGGCCGATCGGCGACTGATCAATATCAATAACCTTGTCGATTAGCTCTAAGCCGGTGAGCGCCTGATGCGCGCCCGGCTCGGTTTTCGCTCGATAAAATTTCTTGCTCAAAGCGTTCGCCAAAATATCGCTCATCAAAGTTGATTTACCCGAACCGGAAACGCCGGTAATCGCCACTAATTTGCCGAGCGGAATCTCGACGTCAATATTTTTCAAATTATGTTCGGTCGCGCCGATAATCTTGATTGCTCCGCCGTTTCCTTTCCGAAATTGCGCCGGCATCTTAATCGCCTTCTTTCCGGATAAATAAGCGCCGGTCAATGATTCGCCGCATTTTTTAATTTCCGCCGGCGTACCGGTAAATAAAACCCGACCGCCATTATCCCCGGCGCCCGGTCCGATATCAACAAGCCAATCAGCCGCCAAAATCGTCGCGGCATCATGCTCAACCACAATTACGGTATTTCCGTTATCGCGCAGACCTTTTAAAGTCGCGATTAATTTATCATTATCCCGCTGATGCAGTCCAATAGACGGTTCGTCTAAAACATATAAAACGCCGCTCAAAGTCGAGCCGACTTGCGAAGCGAGGCGGATCCGCTGGGCTTCGCCGCCGGACAAAGTCATGGCCGGCCGGCTTAAAGTCAAATAATCTAAACCGACATTAGCTAAAAAATCTAAATTTTTTATAATTTCTTTAATAATCGGTTCGCTGATTTCACGCTGGCCGTTTAAAGATGTCGTGCTCTTGAGCCAACTTTTCAATAAAGCTAAAAGATCTTTAATGCTTTTATTGGTCAATTCAATGATTGATAGGTTATTTATTTTTATTTCTAAAGATTCCGGTTTCAAACGCGCGCCCTGACAATTCGGGCATAAAGAAACGCGCATAGTTTTTTCGATTTCGCCTTTAACAAAACCGGATTTTGTCTCATTATACTTATCCTCTAAAACTTTCAATAGGCCGCTAAAAATCCCGTCGCCGGATAAAATTAATTTTTTCTGTTCCGGAGCAAGGTCTTTAATCGCCGGCCGCAAGCTAAAATCATGGCGGGCGGCCAATTCGTTCAACTCGGAAAACAAACCGTTGCCGCTTAAATTAACATGCGACAAGGGCTTAATCGCTCCCTCTAAAATACTGAGGTTATGATTAAATATCAATTCCGGATCAATTTCCGCCTTCGTGCCTAGACCGCCGCAAGCCAAACATGCGCCGCTTGCGGAATTAAAAGAAAAATCGCGCGGTTCCGGTTCGGCGCGGCGATAGTCGCAATTCGGACAAGAAAAAAACCGTTCCAATTTCGTGGATTTTATTTGGCGGCCGCGCACATTTTTAATCGTCTTTTTCTCCTGGCTATCCTTTTTTAATTTTACCTTGCAATGCGGACAGTATGGTTGACCGGCGCGGGCGTAAAGCAAGCGCAGATAATCATAAATTTCCGTAATCGTCCCGACGGTCGAGCGCGGATTATGACCGGTCGTCCGCTGATCGATAGAAATCGCCGGCGACAAACCTTCGATCAAATCGACTTCCGGCTTATTCATTAGGCCCACAAATTGGCGGGCATAAGAAGATAAAGATTCAACATAACGACGCTGGCCTTCAGCATAGACCGTATCAAAGGCCAAAGAAGATTTTCCCGAACCGGACAAACCGGTAATTACCACTAATTTATCCCGCGGAATATCTAAATTGATATTTTTCAAATTATTAGTCCGCGCTCCCTTGATCCTAATGAAATTACCGGCCATAGAAGTTAAAAATAAAAAATAAATGTTGCCGATATTATAGCGGAAAAAATGAAAGAAGGCAAGACAAGTAAATAAAAACGCCCGAGCTTAATTAACTCGAGCATTATTTGGTTTTTATTTTAATTAACATATCTTTATATCCCGAACAGCTAATTTCCCATGTTCCGAATATAAATAAAAACTGAATTCTTCTCCGGGGAAATCATCTCTTCCGTGAACATAAACGCTTTCTCCTGATTTTAAAACCTTAAATAAACTGTCTAAGGCCAAACCCGGTGTTTTCCCGGAAAAATAATCATCCCGACTCTTATAATGGATTGAACCGCCATAGCAATTCAAAAAACAAGAGCCGTCTTCATTATAAACAACCGAAAAACGGCAAGGATTCTTAAGGAGCCCCAAAGGCGTTTCCTTTAAAAATTCGTAAATTTCCTTTAATTCTCCGCCGACGTTTTCAATAAAATTCGGCAAAGAATAAAGAGAACAATACGCTTCTAAAAATTCTAATTCTGTTTTAATCATAATCTTATATTTTTAATGAACAATTGCTTTTACCTTTCTTATCTTAAACTTTCCTAATTTTTTGTCAATCGTTGCTAGGAAATAAACAAATTAATGTCGCCCGCGCCTTAAAATATCGGATACAAGAATTTAAAAACCATAATCAAAACCCGGTCAATCCAGCGTCGCTGTTTAGATTCGGCAACAAAAAATTCCGATTCACTTTTCCATTTTTCAATTAAACGAGCTAGCTCCGCCACTAAATTTCTCTGGCGAAAAAACATTCCAGCTTCAATATTAAAATTAAAAGAAAGAACGTCCAGATTCTGCGAACCAACCACGCCCTCTTCATTATCAATCAACATTATCTTGGCATGGTTCATAAACGGCGAACGATAAACCTTTGCTCCATATTCGGACAAGCGGCAAGCATTAAGATAATTTATCTTGTTAAGCGGTTTAACATCGGTATCTCGCGGAATCAATATTTCAACCCGCACGCCGCGGCGGCAAGCATTTTCTAATAAAGCGATAAAACGGCGCGGCGGCAGAAGATAAGGCGTAACAATTATGATTGATTGTTGGGCGGCGGCAATCACGCGGCGATAATAAGTATTTAAATAATAAAACTTACCCGTACGGGGAAAATTATCCGTCACCCATGACTTTATTTTCTGAACTAATGGCAAACGGCTATATGTTAAAATGTTTTCCTTCCGGCCGCCGGCCATTTCATAAGCATAAGCGAAAGATTTTAAAATTCGCTTGACGATTTTTCCGCTCACTCTAATCTGAAGATCGTGCCAATTACGGATCTTCTCTTCAATATTAACCCCGCCGATAAAAGCAATTTTTTTATCAATGATCAAGATTTTTCGATGCGTCCGGCGGAACAGATGAGAAAAATAATGAAATTCCACACCAACCGTTCGAAGCCGGGTAATAGCCGCGGACGACAAAGCCGAACTCCCCCAAGCGTCGGCAATAATCACAATCTCTAAACCGGCCCGCGCTTTCTGCTCCAATAACCCTAAAAAATCATGCGTTGTCCGAGTGTTGTCTAAAAAAATATACATCTCCATATACACCGAATTCTGCGCCGCCGAAATCGCTTTAAACATCCCGTCCCAGGCTTTTTGTGAAGTTGTATAAAATTTATAAATCATTTTTTCGTTTAACTTTATAATGATTAATTCGGCATTCCAACCGACTATCATCTTCCGGCGGCAATTCTATCATCTGCCTACCTATTTATGCCGCTAATAATCTTTTTAACTCAGGCATTTCCTTAAGCATGGCCCGTTCGCCAACTTCAATTAACCGCTCAGCCGTTGCCGCATTTAGATATTTTTTAAAATCCCGCGTCTTAATAAATTCTGAACAATCCGGTTCAACAACAATATCCGCGCTCTTAACGGCGTTCTTAGCTAAATTATGCATCACGATCCGCGTACCGCGCAAAGCGGCGCGGGACATCGTGAACTTCTTGGCGATAAATTCATTCTTATTATACAGATTAACACCAATAACAATATCCACTCCGGCCTGCCGGACTAAATCGCCCGGTACCGGATCGCTCAAGCCGCCGTCAACTAATAATTTATCCTGGTACTTGACTGGCTTAAAAACCAAAGGGACAGATAAGCTCGCTAAAACTGCCGTAGCAATATCGCCGCGCTTAAAAACAAAGGGCTGGCCGCTGATCAAATCGGTCGCGGTTATCTGAAGCGGTATTTTTAGAGAAGAAAAACTTTTTCGGCCCAATTTGCTTTTTAAATACTCGGATAATTTTCGACCGGCGATAAAACCGCCGGTTAAACTTACTTCCAAAAGCGGCTTTAAATTCCCGGCCGGCCGCGCCGCAAAATCTTTTTCTAATTTTTCCACGTCGCAAAAAATCGCATAATGCGCCGCCGCCCAAGCGCCGATGCTTGATCCGCTTAAATAATCAATCGGAATATTATGTTTTTTCAAGGCCTTAAGGACGCCAATATGAGCAAAGCCCCGAAAGACACCGGAACCGAGCGCTAAACCAACTTTTTTTTGGGATTTTATTGAGGTTTTCATAATTTGACCAAGTTAATTTTGTCACTTATAATAAAATTATAACATTAAAATATAAAAATAACGATTATTAATGTTCTTTGAAGTATTAGGGCACAGCCTATGGGATGGCGGCGCGAAGCGACCTTGGCTAATTATTAATAAATAAAGCCGATTTCCAAAGAAATCTGAAGAGACTGCTTTAGTCTGCTAACACATTTAATTAGTTCTTGACGTACGACAAGAACGAGTGATAGCACCCAGCTCATTTTCCGGGACCCGCGACCCCCTTCTACAATAAAAAAAAGAAGGGGGTTTTATTTCATTCATTTATGTTTTATCTATTACAACTATTCGTCGAATGGCTAACCTATGGCCTTGGCGGCCTAAACCCAGCATCGCATCTTGGAACAGCGACATATTTCTTTATCTACGACTCTTTAAAAATTTTAATCCTGCTTCTGGTAATTAATTATTTCATGGCCATCTTGCGCCATTATTTGCCGATTGAAAAACTGCGCGATTTTTTAGCCTCACGCAAATGGTATGGTTTAGATTATTTTTTAGCCGCAATTTTCGGTGCAATAACGCCGTTCTGTTCCTGTTCGTCAATTCCTCTCTTTATCGGTTTTTTGGAAGCCGGAATTCCTCTGGGCGTAACTTTGTCGTTCTTAATCGTTTCCCCCTTAGTTAATCAAGTGGCGGTAGTGCTTTTCGCCGGATTATTCGGCTGGAAAATTACAATTTTATATGTGGCAGCGGCGGTCTTGCTGGGAATGGTCGGCGGTTTTATTTTAAACAAATTAAAACTGGAAAAATATGTGGCTGATTATGTTTGGAAAATAAAAAGCCAAAAGCTTGAAGTAAAAAATGAAAAAATTCTATTCAGAAAGTTGCTTAAAAATTTTTGGGACGAAGGATTTGCTCTGACCAAAAAAATTACGCCCTATGTTCTAATTGGCATTGCCGTCGGCGCCGCGATTCATGGTTTTGTGCCGGCCGGATTTTTTGAAAAATATATAACCGCTGAGAATCTGTTCGCCGTTCCGGCGGCCACTATTATGGCCGTACCACTATACGCTAATTCTGTCGGCGTTATTCCAATCATGCAATCCTTAGTAGAAAAAGGAATTCCCTTGGGCACGGCTCTGGCCTTTATGATGGCGGTGGTCGGCTTGTCTTTACCGGAAGCCTTGATTTTAAAACGAGTAATGAAGGTAAAATTACTCGTTTACTTCTTCGGCATAACCACTATCAATATAATCATCATTGGATATCTATTTAACGCCTTCGTGAAATAATAAGACCTTAGTGATATAATATAATCATGAGGCAAAAAATAAAAAATTTAATAGAAATCATCTTAATTTCCCTGATTTCATTATCAATTATCTTCGGAGTTTTTAAAATTGCCCGAGCGCCGCTCGGAGAATTTATAGAAAGCCTGGCTCAAAGAGAAAATACTATCCGTGATAACGACGCCCGTTTGCCGACCGTGCCGACCGTGCCAGAAAAAGCGCCGGTCGTTTTTATTTTCGGCGGCGACGTGATGCTTTCGCGCCAGGTCAATAGCCGGATGGTAAAATATGATAACTATTCCTGGCCCTTGGCTAAAATCGCAAATTTTTTAAAAACCGCGGATTTAACAATTATCAATCTTGAATCACCTTTTTTACTGACCGACGATTATTATGTCCCGACCGGTTCCTTTTCTTTTAAGGCCGACCCGCAGGCAATTAGCGGCCTAATCGCTGCCGGAATTGATATTGTTTCTTTGGCTAATAACCATGCTTTAAACCAGGGCGTCCGGGGGCTAAGCGATACTTTCCGGATATTAAGCGATAATGGAATAAAATATATCGGGGCCGGAAATAACGAGGCCGAAGCGCGGCAAGGCGAAATCATTGCTATTAACGACGATAAATTTGGCTTCCTGGCCTACGCTTATTTAAACGACGCCTCTCTGGCCGGAGAAAATTCTTCGGGCATCGTTAATATGGATATAGAAAAAATGCAGGCTGACGTCGCAAGATTAAAAAAGCTTGGCGCGGAAGTAATCTTAAACATGCACGCCGGCATTGAATACGTAACTGAGCCGAATCAACAACAAATTGATTTCGCTCACGCGGCCATAGACGCCGGCGCGGCCGCAGTTATCGGCCATCATCCGCATTGGCCGCAAACTTTTGAAATTTATCAAGGCCGACCAATTATTTATTCCCTCGGTAATCTTGTTTTTGATCAGATGTGGTCGGAAGAAACCCGGCAAGGATTGCTCGCAAAAATGACTTGGCGCGACGACTGGGAAGAAATCGAATTGATTCCAATAAAAATTTATGACTACGGCCAGGCGGAAATAATCACGGATAAAGCGGAGCGAAAAATAATCTTAGAGAAAATCGGCGCGCCGGAAAACGGGATGATTTTAATGGAATGATTTTAAAAAGCAAACCATTAAAAAATTATAATTAATAATACTAATTAATATGGAGGATACAAAAAATAAGAAGAGCTTAACGGTTTTGAGCAGTAAATTTTATAGACGCTGGATGTTCGTGTTAGGCGTTATAGCAACCATTGCTTATCGTATCATCGTTGTCTTAAACGGCTATAATCAAATTTATGTCCAAATTGCTTGGTATATAGGCACTATCGGATTCGTCTGGTATTTTGCTCATAGATTTAAGATTGAAAACCGTCGCGATAAACTAATCACTGACCTAGGCTTAGAAAAGAAGATAAAAAATAACCAAGTCCTAACCGATAAAGAGAGAGAATCTTTGGTATATATTTTAAAAGGTCTTCAAACTAGCTTGTCAAAATGGAATTATATCGCTATTTTCTTTTTTTCAGCCATCGCTTTAATCTACGGTTTCTTCCAGGATATTTTGCATTTGATGAATTAAAGGTTCTTAAGTAAATTGTCGTCCTCGCCCGCCGCCGGCTTGTTCAGTCCCCCGACTTACGAGGCAAAATAATTGACTTATTCCTTAAAATTTATTAATATAAACGGAATCGTAATTTAAAATTTAACTATTAATCACTATAAAAAGGAGGTAACTCATGGAATTAGAAATTCGGGCTAAAAACAATCTTTTAGCATTAAAACAAAATCCTTATCCTGGTAGGGGAATTATTGTCGGCATGGATGAAACTGGTAAATACCTAATCCAAGTGTATTGGATTATGGGTCGTTCTGAAAACAGTCGTAACCGCGTTTTCGTAATTGAAGATAATGGCGTTCTAAAAACAGCGCCATTTGACCCCGCCAAAGTTAAGGACCCAAGCCTTATCATTTACACAGCAATGGCTGAAATCCTCACGCATTATGCGGTTAGCAATGGCCACCAAACACTGGATGCCTTGTCTATAAAAGGTCTGGACTCTTCACTGAAAAAATGGGAATACGAACCAGACAGTCCTAATTACACGCCTCGAATATCAGCCCTGCTTGAACCAAGAGTTTTTGCGCCACAAATTGCGGAGTTATCTATTTTAAAAAAATCTCCGTTTAGTGATATGTGCAACAGATATTTGTATAAGTTGGATATATCCAGTCCGGGCTTAGGTTATTGTATTACTACCTATAATGGAGACGGCAATCCATTACCATCATTTACCGGCGATCCCTATTTGATACCGCTTACAGGAGGCATCGAAGACATTGCACAAACTTTCTGGGATAGCCTGAACAAAGACAATAAAGTTTCACTGGCTGTGAAATTTATTGAAATTGACGAGCGCAATGTCTTAATGACAAAAAGAAATATTCACGAAGGCGATTAAAGGCCATCTAATCATGTCTAGTGCGAAACCCCGTTCTCATAAATTGAGCGGGGTTTTATAATATAAAACAGAATTTAACAAATATTGAACACTTTCTTTCGTTTTGTAGTCTTAAAATCTCGAGTTTCCGAAAAAATTGGTGAGATTATTGGGGAAATTGAGGAGTGGACGGAAATTTTAAGTTAAGCAGAAACTTTTTTTATTGACAATCGTCTAATAATCGTCTATAATATGACTATCTATGTTTAAGCCAAAATATACAATTACAAATAAATTATTAGCTAATATTAAAAGAATTAGTGAAATTACTACCGAACTAAACAGTCGTAATTTTTCAAATATAGTTTTGCTTAATATGGAAAAACGCGCCCGCGAAATATCGGCATATTCGTCAACCAGTATTGAGGGCAACCCCCTGCCTTTAACAGACGTAAAAAGAATTTTGAAAAATAAACCGGAGAACGCCAGGGATAGCGAAAAAGAAGTTTTAAACTATAATAAAGCGCTAATTGAATTAGACGCTTTACTTAAATCCCGCCGGGAAATATTTAACATTGAATTAATATTACAAATTCAGCGGGCAATAACTAATGGTCTGATTGAAGATTATCGTTGCGGCCAAATTCGTCAAGAACCGGTTTTCGTAAACAATCCTAAAACGCGTCAAACCGTCTACCTGCCGCCCGACCATCAAGAAGTTGATAAACTATTAAATGAGCTTTTCTATTATTTGAGCGCCAATAAAGAAATAACCGACCCCTTGATTTTAGCCGGTCTTTTCCATAAACAATTCGTAATTATTCATCCTTTTATAGACGGTAACGGCCGAACGGCTCGATTAGCCACCAAGGCCTTGTTAGCCAAAATGGGGCTTAATACTTTTTATCTTTTTAGTTTTGAAAATTATTATAACAAAAATGTTAGTCGTTATTTTCAAGAAGTCGGCGTTTTAGGAAATTATTATGAAATTAAAGACGACATAGACTTTACTTCCTGGTTAGAGTATTTCACGGATGGTATTATTGATGAGCTCCTACGTGTTATTAAAGAGCTAGTTGAAGAAAATAGTTCTCCGGCCAAAGAATTAAAAGAGCATCATTTAAAAATAATAAATCACATAAAAAAGAGGGGGTATATTGCCGACAGGGATTATGCTCTATTAACTAAACGCGCCAAGCCGACGAGAAACTTAGATTTTAGAAAATTAATCGCCGATGGAATAATTGAAAAAGTCGGAAAAGGCAAGGCGACTTATTATAGGTTGAGATAAAATGAGGGATTATTGCTGGCAAAAATTAAAGAGTCGCAATCAAGATTAAAAGATTACTATATTAAAAATTTAAAAGATAAAAATCTCTATGCTTAAAAAAATTCAATTCAAGCTCGCAAAGGCGATTTTCTAAGCGTAGGCGTGCTTGAAGTCGTTGATTAAATATGACATTTGTTAAAAATAATCCTTATAAATTTGTGCTTGTAGGATTTCTTGTATTAGTATTTATTTGTACAAGTGTCTTTTTTATAGCAAAAAACAAAAAGCCAAGAAAAGAGCAGGAAGCGCTTTTATCAAGAGTTGATTATCGAATATTCGCTTGTGGCGAAGAAATATTATTAAAAATAGATAAAGAAGCTATCAAGTTTAAAAAAAATGGTTTGTTTGCGCGCAGTAAATCCGGGGAGATCATCGCTGACGGCTTAATTTTAAATGATGAGAATATTTCGCTAAATTCATTTTTTGAATTATTTGGCGGGACTATTGAATACACAGATAATCATGAGGCCGAGCTTCGCATGCCAACTGAAACAGGCGTACGTGAATTTCAATCTGGAGATTTATGTAAGGGAAAAGAAGCGGATCTTTATGTAATAAATCATCGAGTTGAAACAGGAACAACCCCATGGTCTATTTATTCGAGAATCATATGGAAATATTGGGATTATACTTTAATGAATAATTACGGCAAAGTTCCTCCTGGTGATTGTCTGATTTTTCTTTTTGATTCCGAGGATGTGTTAGACCGCCCATGGCCAACTTGCCCTTCTCACGATAGGGCGCTTGCTAATGGAGAATTAATTTTAGAAAAATAACCACTTTTTGTAAACGTTAACTGATTTAAAAATATATTCGATTCCCCCGGCTAACGCCGTCTAATTAAAAAGCGCCCAGCTAACGCTGAGCCCTTTTTAATAGCCCTAAAATCTGAGGTTTGACAAAATTACAACGGGATTATTAGGGAAATTGAGAAGTGGGCGAAAATTTTAAGGCGAAACGATCCTCTCTAACCTTTCGTCAAAAGTCCTATAATCATTACAGTGGCAAATATTGCCCATATGATACTTATAAGGATTTTATTTTTCTTTTTTTCATCTCCTCTTTTTTTAGCTGTTGAATCAACCCAATCGTCTAAATAGTGTATCCCGAACATCAATAGAAAAAAGGCTATTATACTAATAAATGGTTTGTCGACCAAGTAGTTAGCGACATTTGTTGCAAAAACAAGAAAAGAAAACAATATTATAAAAAGAAAAATCAAAATATAGTAAATTAAATAAGTCATATTATTAATTAATTTTCTCTGCTGTAAGATATTCTGCACGAGCTTCTTCGACTTCCTTTTCCATTATTTTAATTTTTTCAATCTCTTTCGGTGTTAGTGCTTTTTTAGAAGAATCAAATTTACCGCCGATCCACCCTCCCCCCATGAATTGTTTTCTATATTCTTTCAATCGTTGCTCAAGCTCCATATATTTTTTAAGAGTCTCTTTTTTATCGTTCATAAACTTATTGTTTATCTAGCTTATTTTTGAAATGCCTTTTTTCTGCCCTCATGCTGTAAGCAACGTCTTCAACCGCCACTAATTTACTTCTACTTAGTACAGTCTTTACCGCCCTTGGGATATCATCAAAGTAATTAAACATTTCATCGCTAGGCTTAACTCCTTTCGTTTGATTAGCCTCTAAATGAACATTGCCACATGTCCAAAATGGTATCTGTTTATTTTTATCCCCTACGTGATCCGGCAAATCATTCGTAAAAAAACGAATTGTTATGCCGATTGTTTTATTATCTTTCTTCATAAGATTACTATATTGCTTAATAAAAATTAATAACTACGCTTTATTTTGCATACACATCTAGATGATCATATAACTTTTGTGCTTGCCTCTTAGCAAAAATCGGGGGAACGGCGTCTCCTATTAATCTTGAAACACTTATTAATCCAGCATAAGCAGGAAAATAGTAATTTATAGGGAAACTCTGAAGCAACGAAGCCTCTCTCATTGTAATTGCTCTATTCTTTGTTGGGTGCAAGTATCTGCCTTTTGAGGGATTGAAACAACCCCCAGTTAGTGTTGGGGCTACGTCATCCCATTTTATCCTGCCGTATACATCTCGAAACCCCTCTGTTTTTATATGGCAAGGTAGCTGCTTTTTGAGAGCCGATCTACTCCCGCCATTTTTAGGTATTTTAGATATTAATTTTTTAATTCTTGGGGTATTTTTCAAAAATAACTTATGTAATGAATCCTCGGACCCGGCGGGATTCGGCAGATATTCTATCACGGACCTTACCGTTTTTAACTTTTTATCAGGGTTAGGGAGTTCTGGCGCGCCGATTCTAGACGCCATAAAAATGAATCTTTTTCTCCGTTGTGGCGCACCGTAATTAGCAGCATTTAATATTGAACACACCGATTGATATCCAATTTCTTTTAAGTTCTTTTCAAATTTCTTAAATCGTTCGTCCAAAGATAGCCCTGGTACATTTTCCATAAGAACAGTTTTTGGTCTAATTTGTATGATTAGTCTCAAAAATTCAAATACCAAATCGTTTCTTGGGTCATCAGTACTTAATCTGTTTAAATTTTTTATACGCGAAAACCCCTGACAAGGAGGACAACCGGCAAGCAAATCTAATTCGCCTCGTTTCACGCCAGCTGCCTTTAATAGACTTCGTCCGCTAACTTTCCGTATATCAGATTCAATTAAATTTGTTTTTGTGTGATTTTTTCTGTAGGTTAATGCTGCCAGGGGGTCAATTTCTACGGCAGCTTTAACTATAAAGCCTGCTTTTTTAAGGCCAAGAGACAAGCCGCCGCAACCAGAAAATAAATCCATTGCTTTGTATTTTTTTGTTTTCTTCTTACTACTCATAAATATTATCTTTCAAAACTAAAGGCTAATACATAGTTTCCCTCTGGAAATCTCAACGCTGGCCACCACACTTCAAGACCTTTGCTGCTTTTTTTAAGTTTATAAATATATAAAGTCGGTGCGTCTTTTGGGGCCAAATCGTCCTCTCCTCCAGAGAGGAAGTTTTGCGTTTCTCTTCTTGACTCGTTTAAATCTCGTCCCTTTTTAACCACAATGTAAGCTTTGTTTCCATAAAGAGATTTAATTTGATCTAATGCGGCGATTATTGTTTTGTGATTCCATAACTCGGCTCCGTATTCCGGATCATGCTCGCATTTCTGTATTATCTCTTGAAGTAATTCTATATTCACTTGCGAGCATGGCTGATTGTTATCAAATTGAGATAACATCTTATCGAGCCATACAGTGTTATCGGCCATTTCGTCAGTTCTTAATGGGTACGATGGGTTACAGTAACCACCAGCTACATAAAGACCAATCGAGTTAGGGTCGAGCACATTCGATCTAGTTGCGTGCAGAGGAGATGAAATAAAAATACCTTCAAACTTTCCTTCAGGGTATTTTTCTACTAAATCCCTAAGAGCGCTTTCCATTTGATGGATTAGACGAAAATGTTCGGACAATTTTTCAGGTAAAAATAATCTCGTTACTCCTAAATCATTTTGCCTGTACCCATACATTCTCGCATGCTGTAAAACGGTATCGGCATTTGGTTTTTTGGGATTTCGTCCATAATAGCTAACAAGTAAATTTTTGATTGTTACTCCTCGGCCTAATTTATTGCCCCCAACAAATATATTATAAACGGAATCGAGTTTTATTTCCTCATTGGAAGCAGCATTAATTAATTTTATACTTGCGCCGCGCAAATAAAATTTTATTTTATCAATAATTTTTTCAAATTCCGGCATGCCTTGTTGCGTCTGTTGTAAATCAACATAAGCCTCCTTGAACTGGGGCATTAACCTATCAACCTCAGCAAGCGGATAATTCTGAAACACGTTCATCGTTTCTTCCTTAAATTTATCTATCAAATTTACAATATACTGATGATCAATTTTCGTATGACTGACATGGCACAAAAAAGCATAGCCCTCTGCTGGGTTCTGTATTATTTTAAAAGTGGCCCCAATAAGAAATGTGCATAGGGCTTTTTTTAATCCCGTGGGGATTGTTCCACTCGGCGTTGGCTGATAGCTAGCATGAAGCAAATCTACTTCTTCTAAGTCAACAGGTTTTAACAATTTGGAGCCAACCTCAAAAAACACATCGCCTCCAACATATCCTGGGCCGGGAGCGCTTAGAATAGTAAAGGATGGCCTGTATCTGTGATCCGGCCTCTGTAAGAATAATGCTTGGGGAGTTGCGGTTACCTGTAAATAAGTATTAACAGGGAAAAAATCTCTAAACTGGGTTATTATCTCATTGGTGCTACTGATTTGCTCACCACCTTTGCTGGTGTACGTGTTTAAACTAGCTTGATCGGCTTCATCATCAATAATGAGCGTTGACAACCCTTTCGCCCCGGCCTTTTTAAAGGCGTCTAACAAGCTACGTAATTTTGGTACACCCTTGGAACACACTATAGCAAAAGGAGTTGTGCGTATTTGTCTTTGGAATCTAGCCGGGTCATTCCAATCATCTTTTCCCATAACTGTTAATCCACGCAAAACTTTTCTTACTCTCTCTAGAGTTTGTTCATATAAAGGGTCATAATTTGATGTTAATATTAATAAAAATTGAAAGCCATTGTCTACCGCCATTGCGGCAGCTACCGTAATAATACTTGTTTTACCGCTTTGAATAAGACCATATAACAACCCATCGCTAGGATATTCTGGTGGCCCAGCAATTGGATCAACTGATTTTTCAATAAGTTTAGCCGCCTTTTCAGTTATCGCCACTATTGACTCAGGATATTTTATTTCGTTGGCGAGTACGCTAAGAACTTCAGTCGTGTGTTGACCATCATGAATTAAAACTTTTTGGTTTTGTTCACTCATATAATTTTAATTAATTACTATTTCCGGCCAATCCTGCAATGGTACCTTGTGGCTCAATTTTCCATTCGGACCCGCGACGGCATATTGCTCATTAAAATTTCTTTTAGCCGACAGCCACATGACAGCACCGTCCAAAAGAGTAGACGCCTCCGCCCAGTCTATAGCGCATACGCCATCCCCGCCGCACACAAGTGCAATAACACCCTTTACCCATAGCTTCTCTGATTCAAGAAGAAAATTTACTTCTTCACTGCTAATAATGAAACGCCACGGGCTTTTAACTTTTGTCGAATATTTAATAAGAACGGCCGATTTATCGTTGATAAGGTAGCCTATTCCAAACCGCTTAATATTAGAACATTTCTGAGAATTTAAGGCTCTGATGAGGGCTGAGCCATAGTAAAATTCTTGTTTGTCTATCATATATTGATGATATTTATATTTTAGCACTTTTTTCCAAAGACGGAAATTGCGAATAATCAAATAATTTTAGTCCATTGATTCGCCTTCCATTTTTTGCTATAATGCTCTCATAGACTTATTAATAAACAATAATAAGGCAGGAAGATAAAACCTAGCTACGGCTAGTCAGATTACGTCCATGAATTTAAACACGCAGTCTTCAATATAATAACGAGCAAAGTCTAAATCTTTGCCAACTCAACTTAAAACACGAGCAATATATCCGGATATATGACTTGTGTTTTTTGTTTGGCCGAGTGGCCGTCTTATCGGGATTACAGTCTACCCTAGGGGAATCATCGCCCTCGCCCGCCGCCGGCAAAGCGGCGGGCTAACTTGTCCTGGGTCAGCGTTAAGCATCCCCCGGATGCTTAGCGACGCTCTCCTTTTCGCTTCGCCTCCCGGCTCAGCTCAAGACTCGCTTCTGACCTGTTCGATTCCCCCGGCTAACGCCGTCTAATTAAAAAGCGCCCAGCTAACGCTGAGCCCTTTTTAATAGCCCTAAAATCTGGGGTTTGACAAAATTACAACGGGATTATTAGGGAAATTGAGAAGTGGACGGAATTTTCCAATCATCAGGTTTATGAAAGTCACCATTAATATCCACCATATCATCAAAAAATTGAGAATTTGCTAATGCCAATTTTCGAATTATCTTTATGTCTTTATTTACGGCATCTTGAAGCTTATGATTGGTTTTTTTATAAGGGTTTAACAATCTTACTTTTAATCCATCACGACTATTTGCTATTTTTATCGATTCCGCCAAATCAGAATCATTAGAAACTATTATGGCGACATCAAACTTTTTTTCATAAACATCTACAATTAGATGGGTGGCTAAATTTACATTAGAACCTTTTTCTTCGGTTTTTTTGACAACCAGGTAATTTTTGCCAAGTAAAGGGAGTCTGGTTTGCGCTTTGTCGAATTCAACGTTAGCCTCTTGTCGGCCTGTTTTTTGACATTTTTCAGGCACAAACATTGTGGCCTCGTTTTCCAAAAAAGTTCCTGGTATTATTTCTAAATTAGGAAGAGTGCGCAGAGCTCGAAAATATGTTAACTGTCTAACCGGTTTATCCAAATCATCCTTGCGAGCCTTAGTGACAGCTGAAAAATATTTTATTTTTTTAATCTCATATTTTGGAAAATAAAAACCGGCCAATTTGTTTAAATCTAGCCATTTATAACTAGTTCTCTTCAGGCTGCCATAGAAAAGATTAAAACCATCGACATATATATACGCCGTTAATTTTTTTGCCATATCACGTCTAGATAAAAGCAGAGGTCGCCTTACGGCGACCTCGCGTTCTGCCACCGAAGCGACAGAAGTAGTATATGACTATATTATATAGCAAGCGCTTGCTAATGTAAAGAGCTAAACTTTCGCTAATTCTACAAACAAAAAGAGAACTGGCACAAGCCAGTTCCCCGATAGTAGCCCCTAGGGGAATCATCGCGCTCACTCGCCGCCATAATGCGGCTCGTTCACTTGTCCGGAGTCGGCGTCGAGTCCTGCGCCAGCTCGGACTCGCCGGCGCTCGTTCGCTCGTTATTTCTTCCGAAATAACTCGCGCCTCGCTTCCGACTTGTTCGATTCCCGGCTCGACAATTACAAAATAAAATAACGCACAAAGTGCGTTATTTTATTTTGTAGCCCCTAGGGGAATTCCGCCTCGCGGCGCTTAGCCGCGCCGCTCGTTGCCCGGACGGACCCGATAAACGCTCGCTCGCTCGCGTTTATCGTCGCTCGATTACTCGAATTCGCTCCGCTCATTCTCGTATCTCGCTCGCCGTCTGTTCGCTTCCCCTAGTTTACCACCCATTAATTAAAAAACTCTAACATTCGTTAGAGTTTTTTAATTAGTAGCCCCTAGGGGAATCGAACCCCTGTTATCAGGATGAAAACCTGGTGTCCTAACCACTAGACGAAGGGGCCATTGCTCTTGCGATAATGGCGCAAAATAAAAATCTAAGTCCTTAGATTTAATCTTATTTTATAGATAAACCCATTTTCTGTCAAGAATTTTAGGAGCCTGATTCAATAGTTGTTTTTTTCCTAAAATACCCTACAATAATAGATATGTATATTTTGGGTATAGAAACCAGTTGCGACGAAAGCGCCGCTTCCATAATTAAAGCCGACCAAAAAAACGGCCGGCTTCGCGTTTTATCAAACGTAATTTCCTCGCAAATTCCTATCCATAAAAAATATGGCGGCGTCGTGCCGGAGATCGCGGCTCGCGAACATGTTTTAAATATTATACCGGTCATCCACGAAGCTCTAAAGACTGCAAAAATCCGACCGAACCAAATAAGCGCCATCGGCGTAGCCAAGGGTCCGGGACTGATTACCTCTTTAATCACCGGCGCAGAAACCGCCCGGACTTTAGCTTTTGCCTGGGATAAGCCACTTATTGGCATAAATCATGTTGAAGGCCATATCTACGCGAATTTTATCGCTCCGCACACGCCAATCCGCTTCCCGGCTATAATTTCAACCGTTTCCGGCGGTCATACGATTTTGTTAAAAATGGATAAGAATTTAAAAACTAAAATAATAGGCGAAACGCGCGATGACGCGGCCGGCGAGGCTTTTGATAAGGCGGCAAAAATGATGAATCTCGGCTATCCGGGCGGACCGATTATTTCCCGTTATGCTGATAAATATAAATCAATCGGAAAAGTTCGGAAAATAGGCAAGGACTCTAAAAATTCTAAAACACTAATCCAGCCGCTTCCCCGCCCAATGATAAATTCTGATAACTTTGACTTTTCTTTTTCCGGCCTAAAGACCGCCCTGCTTTATCAGCTCCAAAAAGATAAAAATTGGCAGAAAAAAATCCCGGCCTATTGCCATGAGATTCAACAGGCAATTATTGATGTTTTAATTCATAAGACGATAAAAGCTGCATCTAAAACCAAGGCGAAAACCATAATGCTTTCCGGCGGCGTGAGTGCTAACCGCGAACTTCGCCGACAATTAGCGGAAACTATCGCCCTTAAAGCGCCGGGTGTAAATTTTTTAGTGCCGGATTTAGAATATACGACCGATAATGCCGCCATGATCGCGGCCGCGGCTTTTTACAAACTAAAAGAAAAGGGTTCGCGCGATTTTTCCCGGCTCCGAGTCGAGGCCGGTTTACAACTTAAATAAGATAAGTTAAAATTCAAATGTTGGCCGGAGTGCTTAAATGTCAATTAAAACACTCGATCAGATAAATATCTAGAATAATTGCAATTCGGTAATAAAATCATCTAAAAAGTTATCCGGATAAACAACTATATATAAACGGCTCGATGGCGAAGTGGTCTAACGCAGCAGTTTGCAAAACTGCGACTCGTGGGTTCGACTCCCACTCGAGCCTCAAAATAAAAATACTCTAAAAGAGTATTTTTATTTTGATGTTTTGAAAGGGGAGTCGAACAGGTCAGGAGCGAGCTAGATATTCGCTAGCCATATTATCCCCAAACTAATCCCCAAACCTGTGGATAACCTGTGTTTTCTGTGTATAAAACCATAATTTAAGTCCAGGTTAGCGTGGACTTAAACTATTAAAAAGACAATTTAATTAAATTATTTATTTAAATATTAGCAAAAAATACTAAAATATTCCATTTTAAGTCCACAATAGTTGACCCTTATTTTTAAAAGTGCTATAATATACTTAGGTTCATTAACTAGCTCTGGATTCATTACCGACGCTAACGCGGTAAAGAAAAAAGCTTGAGCAAATTAAATTGTGCTAAAAGAATAAAATTTGATAAAAGTCATAAAGAAATTTTTATTAAAATTTATTAAAAATTAGCAAAAATAATAAAAATTATTTTAAATTTGCTAGGAGCTGGTAAGAATTATTCTCTAAAGTTAGCAAGAGACTCAAAGTCCTTAATAATAATCAAGAAAAGATTAGAAAAAAAGGACTGAGGCTCATGACGCGGCTATTAATTAATTTACTTTATTTTATAATAAAGAGCAGCCCGTCATGGGCCTCTTTTGTTATTAAAAACCGATTTAATAGATTTGAGACTTGATTTAATATGTGGTTTAATTGACAAAAATGGTTGGTGAAAATACTAAATTTGACGTAATATCAAATCAGAATAAGAAACAATTATAAAACGGATAATAATATAATAAAAAATATTGGCAAAATCGCTAATCTCGGCTATACTCAAATCATAATCTGCCATATATTCATATAATTCATATCTTCCGGATCGCTAAAATTGCAAATAATCATTATTCAACCTATTTTAACGGACGAGCCTGACGAACAAATGCAATAATAAATTTTCCTAATATAAAATAAAATATGTCATTATCCATCGGTATTGTCGGCCTGCCTAATGTCGGAAAGTCAACCTTGTTTAATTTATTAACTAAAAAAGGCGTGGAAGCGGCTAATTATCCTTTTTGCACCATAGATCCGAATGTTGGGGTCGTAAAAGTACCGGATGAACGTTTAGATAAATTAGCCGCGGTCTCTAAACCGGCTCGAATTATCAATACAACGATTGAATTTGTAGATATTGCGGGTTTAGTCGCCGGTGCGAGTAAGGGCGAGGGCTTAGGCAACCAATTTTTAGCTCATATTCGCGAATGTGACGCAATTTGCGAGGTTATCCGCGATTTTAAAGATGCTAACATTATTCATGTAAGCGGTAAAATCGATCCGGTCGGAGATAAAGAAACAATAAATACCGAGCTAATACTAGCTGATTTATCTTCAGTGGAAAAACGCCTGGACAAAATTCGTCGCGAAGCGCGAAGTGGTGATAAAGAATTAAAAATCCAAGAGCTAATATTAGATAAGATATTTAAACAACTGGCGGCCGGAGAGGCGGCGCGGGAGCTTGAATTTACAGAAGAAGAGCTAATATTCGTTAAAACTTTAAATTTATTAACCATAAAACCACTTATTTACCTCTTAAACATCGACGAGAAACATAGCGGCGATGTTCTTCTCGGAACAAAAGAGACGGTTTTGAAAATTAATGTAAAATTAGAGGAAGAAATTGTTAATTTGCCAGCTGAAGAGCAGGCTGAATATATAAAAGAGCTTGGATTAGAACAAAGCGGCCTTGATAAGCTAATCAAAACCGCCTATCAAACTTTGGGACTGGAAACATTTTTCACGACTGGGCCGGATGAGACTCGCGCCTGGACCATAAAAAGCGGCGCCAAGGCGCCGGAAGCGGCCGGTGAAATCCATACGGACTTTATCAAAGGATTTATTCGGGCGGAAGTGGTAAATTGGGAAAAATTCGTGGAATGCGGCAGTGAAGCAAAAGCTCGGGAACTCGGTCAGATCCGTACTGAGGGTAAGGACTATATTGTTAAAGATGGAGATGTGTGTAATTTTTTGATAAATAGGTAAACGGCTTTATTGGATATTTGGTCTATAAAACAAAAATAGAAGCTTTTGGCTTCTATTTTTTAAACTCGCTAATTCATTTTTACATCTTTTCTAAAAACTCCTGGATAGGCGCAACCAAATCTTCTCTAACATTAGCCTTATCAGCTTCAAATAAATTTTTTGCTTCAATAATAGCCTGCTTGAATTTCTCTTGCGCTTCAGACGACATTTTTTCAACGATGGCTGGGCTGTTTAATTCAGAACAACACAAGCTATTCCAAATTTCCACCCAATCTTTTTTCTGTAATTCAGCTGATAAAATATCAACTTCGCTTTCCGCTCTTTTAACCATAACTTCATTATCATTAGCCGGTTTTTCAAATTTATTAAATAATCCCATAAATTTTGTTTTAAATTATTAATTATTTTTAAACCACCTATCTCTATAATACCCCCCCCTCTTAAAAAATCAAGCCCCTATACCCTCTCCATCACCACTACTTCCCGATAAACTTTCTGTCCGGGCCGGCCGTAAACAATAGTATCGCGGCCGGTTTTTTTTATAAATTCGCTTTGGCGCAAGCTCGCCGGAACCATATTTAAAATCTTAAACCCCTCGTAACGCGGCGCAATCGGACGCTGACCATAAAATAAAGGCCAAATCATGACAACACGGCCGCCCGGTTTCAAGACCTCTTTAAATCCAACCAAAGCCGCGGAATAAAGCTCTTCGAGTTCAGCAATTACCGGCTTAAAATTAATCATTCCTCTCTGCGGCCCTAAAAACGGCTCGGTAATAATCGCGTCGCCGGAACCGGCTTTAATAAACTTCGCGATATCAACGGCATTTTTAACAACCAGTTTAGTCCGGCAATCTTCAATTTTATATAATTCTTTAAGCCAGCTTAAATTTTTATAAGTATCATCAATCGCTTTCGGCGAAATATCCGAACCGAACAATTTTTTATAACCGAGCAGGGCGGCTTCGCTTAAAATCGTCCCGGAACCACAAAACGGATCAATAATTACGGCATTTTCATCGGTTATTTGCGCTAAATTAATCATAATCTGCGCCAATTTCGGCGGCAACATACCGGAACGGTCGTCGCGCGCCGGCCGGCCAAAGTCGCGGCGGGATAAATCTTTAAAGGGCTGGACCGCTAAGGTTTCGCCGATTATCCATTGATTATTATTTTTTATCAAAACAACCTCAATCCCCCGAGAAATTAACTTATTTTGGGTAATTACGACACTAGAAAGAGTTTTTTCACGGCTCACAACAAAACGCGAGCTGATTTTTTTCTCCGTAAAATATTTCTTTGCTTTCAGCCCTAAATCATTTTTATTAACTTCACCCTTCCCATAATTAGAAAAACCAAAATTAAATTTTCCGGTCGGACCGCTCGCCTGTTTGGCCGCGGCAATTTCCTGTATCTCCGCTACAAGATTTTTTTCCTCGCCGACCGGGATTTCCTTAATAATCCTTCCAATTTTAATAATTCCTCCTAGGCGGGCGATAAGTTTAACGGTATCTATTTCCCGCTCAACTTCCGCCGCTAAAAAATCCGTCGCTAACAACCGTGGCTCTTTAATATCCAAAACCGCAGCCAATTCGGCTAAAGAAAGGGCGGTGTTTGTGCCTAAAACAAAGAAGTATTTCATAATTTTATCTTATACTAATATGCCCCGGCTGACAATGATTACCCGATGCTATTGTAATTTCTCCGGCTTCATGCTAAACTAAGGGCACAAATTAATAAACCAATATCTTTCCCATATCTCGGGTGCCGGCTAAGCCGGATCGACTCAAGATAATTCCGCCGATTAACGAGCAGAATTAAAGGTATTCTTTAGCCCCAAAACTATGGAATACTTTGGGGATTTTATTTAATAAGAGCAGGTTAGCTTGAGGAAGTTTCATGTTTATTGATAGATAATTTAACGCCGTTCGCCGCCAGTATTCCTTCGCTTCGGTAATTTCTGTGGCAAAATTCACCGCCTCTTCTCCGCCTCCGCGCCTAGCCGGCGCTCCGGCGGCCGGCGATAAATTTTGCTCTACGAAATTACAGGCGCTCAGGAACACTGTCGCCCGAACGGCTACTAAGCTATTGATAAGGATGGAAGTTTCCCCATAAAAAAATCTTTTAGAAAAAATTTAAATGATTTTAAGCACCTCTCATTTATAATATCTATGTCAAAAACAAAAAAAACCGGAACGACCCATTACGAGATTCTTTTTATCATCCCGAATAAATTCACGGATGAAGAAGCGAAAAAGCTTACGGAAGAAATAGAAAAAACTCTAACGGAAAACAATGGCGAAATCAGCCATCGCGAATATTGGGGTAAGAAAAAATTAGCTTATCCGATTAAGCAAAACGTCTATGGGTACTACGGGCTCTTTGAATTTGATCTAGAAGGGAAAGACCTGGCTAAAATCGACCAGACCTTCCGGCTCTCGACTAATATTCTCCGCCATCAAATTGTTATTAAAAAGAAAAAAAGCGATGAGGAGTTAGCACGGGAAAAGGAAATCCAGGTTAAAATCGATTCTAAAAAAGCTACGGAAGATAAAAAACGGGAAGAAAAAGTAAAAACTTCGTCCCCGTCCGCCACGAGCGCTTCCAAGGTTAAAGAAAAAACTGAGAAAAAAGTAGATCTAAAGGACTTGGACGAAAAACTGGAAGGCATTTTAAATGCCAAGGATTTAATTTAATTAATTTTTCTGAAGCCGCTCTTAAGGGCTTCGGGATAGTCCAAACTATATGAATTTAAACAAAGCCATGATTATCGGAAACCTCACCCGGGATCCGGAATTAAGAAATACGCCCTCGGGCCAAAGCGTTGCTTCTTTCGGCGTCGCGACTAATTTTGTCTGGACCGATCAAAGCGGCCAACAGCAAAAGAAAACTGAATTCCATAACGTAATCGCCTGGCGGAAACTGGCGGAAATCTGCGCTAAATATTTACATAAGGGCTCCAAGGTCTTTATTGAAGGCCGTTTGCAGACGACCGATTGGACCGGCCAAGACGGCGTCAAACGCTATCGCACGGAAATCGTTACGGAGAATATGATTATGCTTGACTCTAAAGGCGCGGGCACGGGAAATTTCAGCGGCAATAGCGGCAACAGCCAATCCGGAAACGCTGGTGGCGAAGCGGTAATTGAAGTGCCGGAAGAAGCGGTCGGCGATGAAGAAATCCGCGTGGAAAATATTCCTTTCTAATTAATAAAAATAAAAGCGCCGCTTCCGTCTCGGACGGCGAGAATTAAAATAAATATTATGAGCAATAAAAAAACCAAAGAATGCTATTTCTGCGTTAATAATCTTGATGTTGATTATAAAGACACGCGCACTTTGCGTCGCTTCATCAACTTCTACATGAAAATCTTGCCCGGCTCCCGGACCGGCGTCTGTGCCTGGCACCAGCGGAAACTCACGACCGCGATCAAACGCTCCCGCGTGATGGCGCTCTTGTCCGCGACTCATAAATAAACGGCGATTCTCGCTAATTAAAGACCGGAATAATTTTTAACGCTTATGCTAAACTTCAATGAAATCAAGACCGGCAAGGTCATTAAAATCAATAACGAACCCTACGTGATAATCAAAACCGATCATCATAAAATGGGCCGAGGCGGCGCGGTGCTTAAGACGAAATGTCGCAACCTTTTAAGCGGTAATATGCTAGAAAGAACTTTCCAAGGCGCGGAAAAGGCGGAAGAAGCGGAAACGGAAACGAAAAAAGCGAATTTCATGTATAAGGATAAGGACCAGGCCTATTTCATGGATAATAAGGATTACGAGCAATTTGATTTGCCGCTCGAGTCGCTCGGCGAACAGGAAAGATTCTTAAAAGACGGGACCGATGTTGATGTGTTATATTTCGAGGGCCGACCGGCTTCAATCAGCTTGCCGATCAAAATGGATTTCAAAGTCGTAAGCGCGCCGCCCGGAGTAAAAGGAAATTCCGCCGGCAATGTTAATAAGACCGTGGAAATTGAAACCGGCGCGAAAATCAGCGTCCCGATGTTTATTAACGAAGGCGATGTAATTAGAATTAATACGGAAACTGGAGAATATGTTGAACGGGCTTAAACGAGTTAAATCGAATAAAAACGCCTCTCCGCTCGGAGCGGCGTTTTGTGTTATAATGTAATTAATTAAAGAATTTATTATTTAGCTCGCTATCCCCTATATTATGGAAAAAAATTTAAAACAATTTTTAATAATTGCCAAACAAAAAAGTTATGCCGGGGGCGGAGAAAAACGCGCCAGAATTTTAACTAATGGGCAAAAAGAATACTTGTTTAAAAAAGGCGATCTTAAATATATTGATAGATACCGAGGACATGAAAAATTTTCCGGACAAGAAAAAGTTTTTAAAGCGACCAAGCTAATATGGACTATGAAATATTCAGGGGGCGTGCTATCTAAAAAAATTTCTCCAGATGATATCTATGCGTTTTTAAGAAAGGCTCTGAAAATAATTCCAAAAAATATTCCTTTTAGGGGACCCGAAAAGCTTGTTGAGGGGGATTATAAATACATAAATAAAACAAAAGGCGCTTTAAACGATTTTTCCGGGGAAGAAAAAATATTTTATAAAGATAAATTAATATATCAACTAAATTATAGTGGCGGGGCTAGTGAAAAAATAAATAACATAGCCATTTTTTGAAATTTGATTCTTATGTTAAGATATGTTAATCTTATTAAAATTAAAAAATGAAATTTAACAATTAAATAAAGAGGAGGGGAAAATGTATATAATATGGAACTTAACGAGGCTTTGTCCTTGGAATTGCGAATTTTGCTGCGTATCAGCTATTTGCTCTAAAAGTAAAAATGGGGCGGAAAAAATCCACCAAAAAGAAATTAAAGACAAACGACAATTAACTTTTAAAGAAAAAGATGAAATCCTAAAAATTATTAGCGCAAAAAACTTAGAGATTGATTTTTCTGGCGGAGATCCATTATATCTTGAAGATGATATTAAAATACTTGAAAAAGCTATCTTAATTATGCCAAAAGAAAAAATTGATATCAGTATGACCGGAGTTTTTATTGATGCTAGAAAAATTAATATTCTAAAACAAGTTAATAAAGTGGAATTTACTTTAGATAATTTAGAAAAAGCTCATAATCCATTACGTCCAAATGGTTTTAATATTTCTACTATGAAAGTAATTCCTAAACTGATCTCTCGCGGAATAAATGCTTCTGCTGTTACGATTCTTCATAAACACACCGCCTCTAAAGATAACTTGCGAACTATTTATAAATGGCTTTGTAAAAACAGAGTGAAATCTTGGAGCGTCTTAAAATTTTATCCTGTCGGCCGAGGAGAATCGATGAAAAATATGTTATTAACGAAAGATGACTATTTGGAAATAATGGATTTTTTGAATTCCCTTAAAGGTTATACTGAAATTATATTCCAACATTCTCTGCGGATATTGAACGGTAGTTATACCTGCCATGCCGCCGTGGAAACAGTCGGAATACTCCCCGACGGAACTGTCCTAGCTTGCGCCTGGGCGTTAAAAAACGGCTGTCTGCCAATTAACGGATTTAAAATCGGAAAATTGCCTGAAGACAATTTTGACGCTATACTTAAAAAAGCTCAGGAAGAAATGGGATATCAGTGTAGATGTAATTTTTGCAGAATAACCAAACAATAATTAAAATCATGAAAATTAGAGAAATAAAATCAAAAACAATCCTGACTGATAGCCGTCTGCCGGAAGTAAATTATTGTATCAACCCTTACGTCGGTTGCGCACATGCCTGTACTTATTGTTATGCTAGATTCATGCGGAGATTTACAGGGCATAATAATGAAAAATGGGGAGAATTTATTGATGTAAAAACTAATGCGGCGGAGATAATTGAAAAACAATTATTTACAAAGAGCAAAAAGGGCGCCATTTTGCTTGGCAGCGTAACTGATGCTTATCAGCCAATCGAAAAAAAATATCAATTAACTCGTTCTATCTTGGAAAAAATAATTAAAAATTCTTTTCCTATATCAATCTTAACAAAATCATCTTTAGTAACGAGGGATATTGATTTATTACAAAAAATAAATACCTGTGAGGTCGGCATTACTATTACCATGCTAAACTCAAAATATTCTAGCATCATAGAACCGCGTGCTTCATCCCCGCAAGACAGAATAAAGGCGATAGACGAACTCAAAAAGGCCGGAATTAAAACTTATGTTTTTATAGGTCCTATATTACCAGGGATAACCGATTTAGACGAAATTTTCAGACAAATACAAAATAAAGTGGATTTCGTTATGGCCGAAAGTTTAAACCAAAAATTCGGAGATTGGGATGGTTTAATAAAAGCCATAACTAATTGTTCTTCTGTTTTACTAGAATTATATCAAGCTGGTTTCGATAAAAAATATTGGGATGAGACAGAAAAAAAAATTGTTTTATTAAGTAAAAAATATAATATAAAACTAAAAGGCTTTTACCGGCATTAAACAAATTATCATAAATCCGTTGAGGAACATTCAACGGATTTTTTATTAGGTTTTATGTTATAATGTAATTAATATGATAGTTTATTGTTTAGCTCTCTATCTTCTATAATAAATCACTAATTTATGTCGATTATTTCTCTGGATGTACAAGAACCTTATTTGTCTTTTATTCTAAACGGCCAAAAAACCGTTGAGGGACGCTTGAATAAGGGAAAATTCAAAGAGCTAAAAGTCGGCGATAAATTATCGATCGGTCCGGATGAAAAATTGTTTATTGTTGACCAGATAAATAATTATGATGGCTTTAGAAATATGATAATTGGCGAGGGGTTGAAAAATGTTATCCCTGATAAGAATACCTTAGAAGAAGCTGAGGCCGTCTATTATAAATTCTATACTAAAGAACAGGAAAAAGAATTTGGCGTTATTGCGATAAGAATAAAAATGTTATAAATTCTTAATTTTTGTTGATATTTTTTTCTATTTTAATTCTAACAACATCTATAGTCCTTCTCTTGAAAAATAACCTCTGCGGAGGTTGTTTTGTGTTTAGGCCGAAGAAAAATTTAAAACTCGTAGACAACATCAATCTGCCAAAAATTTTTAAACTTGATTATTTTGTTTGTTTTTAAGGCAAATGATATAATAACCTTATGACTATCGCAATCTCTATCTTTTGCCTGCTTTTCCTTGCCCTGGCCCTATACCGGCTCCCTTGGGCGCTTTTAGTAATCATTGCCGCCTTACCGTCTTATCTAATCCGTTTCACGATTGCCGACCTGCCCCTGACTTTTTTAGAACTCATGATTTTAATCGCCTTTGCGGTTTGGTTTTTAAAAAACTTTTTGCCCGGGCTAAAAGATCTTTTAAAAAGCCGACGGGGAAAAAAAAGCGGCCGCAGTACTTGGCAAGCCTATCCTTTTTCTCTAGAAATGACCTTAGTCCTGATTGCGGCACTCATTGCCGTCGGTATTAGCGGCTGGAGCGCCGGCGCTTTCGGGATATGGAAGGCCTATTTTTTTGAACCCCTGCTTCTTTTTATTTTGCTTTTCAATGTTTTTAAAAGCCGAGCGGATTGGCAAAAAATTCTTTGGGCATTACTGGTCTCCGCGGCCGGCGTGAGCTTATTCGCGCTCCTGCAAAAATTGACCGGCTCTTTCCTGCCGGCGCCCTGGGCGACTAATGAGCCTTTACGCGTCACTTCCTTCTTCCCTTACCCGAACGCAGTCGGATTATATCTGGCGCCGCTCGCCGCGCTTTTTGGCGGCTGGCTTTTTTATGAGCAAGGCGAGAATTCCCGCGGAAAAAAAATCGTTATTTTATTAACCATTATCACTTCCGGACTGGCGATTTATTTTGCTCGTTCCGAAGGCGCTTTAATCGGACTACTGGCCGCTATCGTTGTTTTTGGCTTATTAGCGACTAGAATAAGCCGAATCATTACTTTAGCTTTTATCATTCTCGGGGCGGCGTTGATATTTATAAATCCGACGCTAAAAACTTTCGTTCTAGAAAAAATAACTTTAAGCGATTTGTCCGGAGAAATCCGCCAACAGCAATGGCGGGAAACGAAAGCAATGCTTTCCGGGCCGCGCTTTTTAACCGGTGCCGGCCTAGATAATTACCAGCCCGCGATTGCCCCATATCATCAAGAGGGGATTTTCTTTAATCGCGATAAGATTGATAATTTTCATTCTCTGGCCTATGGCAGCGCGGAACTGCGGGAAAAATACTGGCAGCCGGTCGAGGTCTATCTTTATCCGCATAATATTTTCTTAAATTTTTGGAGCGAACTCGGTTTATGGGGCGCGCTTTTATTCGTTTGGATAATTCTGCGCTTCCTATACACGGCCTTTATCGTTAATCTCAGCTGCGGCCGGGAAAAGAAACCGGAAAAATATTTGGCGCTCGGCTTATTCGCGGCCATGACCGCGATTGTTGTCCACGGCTTAGTTGACGTCCCTTATTTTAAAAACGACTTAGCAATAATGTTTTGGATCTTAATCGCTTTGCTCGGCGCGCTTAATCTCCGTTGCCGACGCGAGATGGAACTTAAATAAATAAAAACTTAAATAGAGCCACTAAGATAAATAAAGCTTGAATAAACATAATCAAAATAAATAGACATGAATAATATGGCTGAAGTCCTGCAAAAAATAATTGCGACAAGCGGCTTAGCTTCCCGCCGGGCGGCTCAAGAAATGATTAGGAAAGGTTTAGTTAAAATAAACGGCGAAGTCGCCCAGCTCGGCGATTGCGCTGACGCGCAACATGATCAGATAAGCGTTAACGGTCGGCCCTTATCAAAAGCGGCGGGAAAAATCTATTTAAAACTCAACAAGCCGATTGGCTATACCTGTACTAACCGGAGGTTCGCGAAAGAAAAAAATATTTTCGACCTGATTGATATTCCGGAAAAATTATTCGCGGTCGGCCGGCTTGATAAAGACAGCCGCGGCCTGGTCTTGCTCACTAATGATGGCGACTTGGCCCAACGCCTAACGCATCCGCGCTTCGGGCATGAAAAAGTTTATAAAGTTAAAATTAAAGGGGATATAAAAGACGGCGACGCTTTAGCCCAGCGCTTAACGACCGGCGTTGATATTAAAGGCGAAGACGGCTTTGTCCGCGCTAAACGGGCGGAATATTTACAAAATGGGATTTTTGTAATAACCTTAAGCGAGGGACGAAAACGCCAGATTCGGCGGATGTTCGCCGCTTTAGATTTAACGGTGAACGATTTAATCCGGACGGCAATCGGACCTTTAAAGCTCGGCCCGATGAAAGAGGGGGGATGGGAACGATTGGGCGAACCGGAAATTATGGAATTGAAAAAATTAGAAAATACGAAGCCACGGCCTAAGCGTAATAATAATTTAAGATTAAAAAAATAAAAAAATATGAAGAACTCAAAACTAATCCTAACAGCGGTTTTAAACGCCTTAGGCGTCGCCATTTATGTTTTCTTGATATCATTAATCATGACCAACGGTGACAAGATTTTCGGTTCAGTAGATAATGAGGCCATCGCGCCCCTTGCCTTCTTATTATTATTCGTTTTCTCCGCGTTGGTCACCGGCGGATTGATTTTAGGGCGGCCAATCATGCTCTATGCTGACGGCCAGAAAAAAGAAGGGGTTAAACTACTATTCTATACCGGCGCCAGTTTATTTATTTTATTAATTTTAGCGTTCTTAGGATTAGCAATGACGAAATAAAAAAATAAATATAATCCGGATAAAACCGGGTGATAGGAGACGTGTCAGAGTGGTTGAATGAGCCGCACTCGAAATGCGGTATGCCGGAAACGGCATCGGGGGTTCGAATCCTCCCGTCTCCGCAGATTGTCAATAGCCCTACAGCTACATTTTGCAATTTTATTCGTAGTTATTGACATAAAATACCAATATGCTATTATTTAAATATATTCAGAATATGGTGATTAATGAAGAAACTCCTTTGTTTTACTAAAACCACCCACCCTGCCTCCGAAAGGGGGCACGGTGGGTTTTCCATTATATGGGCAATGATAAAGAAATAAGAGTTGCTATCTATATCGACGGAAGCAACTTGTATCACAAATTAAAAGATTTAAAAATTGAAAGAACTACCGAGTTTGACTATTTTGGTTTGTGCAATCTTCTAGCTAGAAAAAGGGTTATTGTTTCTTATCGTTATTACGTGGGTGCGGTCAGAGCTAAAGTTGGGGATTCTTTGAGCCAGTCTAAAAGATATGGGCAACAAAGGCTATTTAATCATTTAGAAAATCAGGGTTTTCGTGTTAAGCAAGGTTATCTAATGGAAAACGGCGAGATATTTCACGAAAAGGGTGTTGATGTTAAAATTGCCGTTGATTTGTTGGTTGGCGCTTATGATGATTTGTATGATGTGGCTATTTTAATTTCTTCAGATACGGATTTAATTCCGGCTATTAAAAAAGTAAGGCATTTAGGCAAAGAATTAGAATACGTGGGATTTTCCCATCTTCCTAGTTTTGCTCTGCAGAAAAATGCGACATTATCTAGATTATTGTTAAAGGACGATTTGGAAGAATTTATTAAAAAAGACTAACAACCTTATTCCTAATCTCTTTTATAGTACCAAACTCTCCACAGTAATTTTTTATATTATATTAACCCATATATTCAAAGCAAAAATTTATTCCCTATGTTCCCGAAAAACTTAGAAAAAATAAAAGTGCCGGAAAATCAAGAAAAAATTGCTCTAATTGAAACCTTGAAAACCGGCGCCGAACAAAAAGCTAATTTGATTTTAGTATTGTTAGGAGAAAAACCGGGCTTAGCCTTGACGCTTTTCGCAGACACACCGGAAGAGATTTCCGCGGACGAGGAAAAAATAAAAAATCTAGGCCTAAAATATCAAAAAGTTTCTCAAGAAAAAAAAGGCAAGCGATATTCTAGTAAATTTTTAATTTCTAAAAATCAAGAAACCTTAGACGCCCTAACAGAAGTTGACCCGGCCAAAAACCATGAAAAATATGGGGCTTTAATGGGCTACCCGGATTCGGCTATCAAAGCCTTTTTAACGGGAGATTCTTTAAGTTCCGAGGAAGAAAGAAAAATGCTTAGCCAATATCCGGAAATAGTTTTCCGTAATTTCCGCTTATCAAAAGATAGCGCCGCGGAAGAAATCGAACTACTTAAACATCAGAATAATTTGATAAAAAACACTGCCCCGAACATTTATAATGAATTAAAAGGTTAAAAATATTTTTTAATTTTGCAATAATATATTTTAGCGAATATTAAAAAAAATGTTTAACACTAGAGTCTCACCTCGGGATTTAAAATTTTTATTATGCCTGAAAAAATAATACTATCTAAAATATTTTCCAGAGAAAGGCCGTTTTTCTATGCCTTCATGTGGAATGATAGCGATAGGTTGGGTTATAGTTTATTTTTAAAATACCAGGTAAAAAATAATCTATTTCTGTATGATAAGGAAAATCGTAAAATAACGGTTTGGTATAATCTAAACGAACTTTCTAAAATTCAAAGAAAATTGGAAAAACAGCTGTCGGATCATAATATTCCTTTTAAGAAACGGCTATTTAAAATTTTGGAATCAAATTGGCCGACAGTTTTAAAATATTTAGAAAATGGGATTGATTCTCCGAGTCAATTTAATAACTATTATAAACACTTAGTCAAATGGTGGTCGGCGATGAACTTAGTATTTTTAGCGCCGAATATAAAAAAAATCGATAACAAAACAAAAAAAGAATTTTTATCCTATCGCGTCCTAGCCGAACGCTATACTTCAAAAATGAACCAAGTTGTTATGGATTTTTGCTCTAAAATACATAAAACGGAAGGCCTCGCCGCTATTCTAACGCCTAAAGAGATAATAAAAATCGCTCAAAAAAACTTCTCTTCTGAAGATATAAACCAAATTAAAAAACGCCTAGATGGTTTCGGCGCTTTAAATGGCAAAATATATTTACAAAAAAATTTAGATAAAAAATTGTTAAAAAATAAAATCACTTTAGAAGACCCTGGCGCAAAGGGCGCTTCTATTAAGGGTAATGTCGCTTATCCTGGAAAAGTTAAAGGCAGAGTAAGAGTAGTGCTATCTAGTAAAGATTTTTCATTATTTAAAAATAACGAAATTTTAGTTACGGAAATGACTGATCCTAATTTTATCTCTATATTTAAAAAATCATTAGCCGTAATTACAGACGAAGGCGGCATAACTTCTCACGCCTCCATTACTTCTAGAGAACTAAAAATACCTTGTATCGTCGGGACTAAAATTGCCACTAAATCCTTGAAAAACGGCGACTTGATAGAAGTTGACGCTCGCAAAGGAATCGTTAGAAAATTATAAAAAAATTACAGGTAATATAAAACTTGCCTGGCGCGATCCGCCCTTCCAACAAGCCGCAACAAACTAAAAACACCCGACCGGGTGTTTTTAGTTTGTATAATCTATAAAATCTCTACTTAAAAATTTTAATAGAGTTAGACCAATCTGAAGAAGTATTGCCTTCTTCATCTATTGTCCCGTCCGAAGCCACGGCCGCTTGTCCAAGCTCAACAAAAAAGAATTTTTCCGGGATATTATTATCCATTAAAAAATACCGGGCCCCATTGGTCTCTCCGTAATCTAAAGGGCATTTATTAAAAACTTCTAGCCCATTTCCCCGATCTCCTGCCGGCGATAAGCCCGCTTTTACATAACTACTGGGAGTATTTTTACTTTCATACTGTTTAGCAAAACATTCTTCATCTTTATAACCTATAAGAAATTTTTCGGTTAAAGCTTCTACTAAACTTAATTCTGGGTCCTTTTCAAAAAAATATAAATTTTGTCCGTCAATATTAATATTGTTTCCGCTCTCAGTTATTTTTATATTTTGATTGTCAAATAACTCACGGTAAGTGAAAGCCAGGCCCATACTACTAGAATAATAAATTTTAGTACCAGGCGCTTTTTTATCTAAATTCATTTCCTCTATTAAATCATTATAAGACAAGAACTTTTTTGCCGATGAAGAGATGGCGCCATCATTATTTTGTTCTTCATTTTTTTGTCCGAGCTCAAGGTCGGTAATCCTATTTTCTAATAATTTTATAGAATTTTTAATATTTTCATTTACTGTCTTTAATTCGTTAGCATTTATGATAGAACATCCCGACAATAAAAAAATAAAGCAAATAGCCAAGGAAATCATTAATTTTTTCATACTTTTTAAATTATAAATAAAAATTTTAAAATTCTACTTCTTAATACTCCCGGATCTCTGTTATTATTTTTCTGCAACTATCCCAAGATTGTTCATTCTTAAAATTTAATATTCCCTCTCCATTTCGTCTTTATTCCTGCCCGCTCTTCTTCTCCTCCTCCTCAACCTCTTTAATTATCTTCTTGGCCGAGCCGCGAAAACCCATGAGTAAAAAGATAATCAAGCTCCCGATAATTATTCCTAAAACATTAAGGAGATAAACATTAAGCGCGTCTTTAAATATCCAAAAATTCTCCACCGCTAAAGCCAGGCCGGCAACCGCTAAGGGCGGCAAGAGGGCAACGGTCACGGCAACGCCCGGCAAAGAGCTGTTCAATTCTTTTTTCGCCCAGGCAAAACTGGCGGCCGCACCGGCGGCAACTGGAATTAAAAAAACCGTTAAATCGCTAACTCTTAAAAGTTCCAATAAGCTAATATTCATAATTGAAAAATCAGCGATTAGACCGAGACCATAAGCGATTAACAAGGTCACCGCGGCGGAAACAATGAATATCTTAAGCGAACGCCAGAGAACTTTGAAATTAAAAATCGTAACCGCTAAAGAAATTGATAATATCGGCGATAACAAAGGTGCGACCAACATGCCGCCAATGACTAAAATCAAGCTATTTTTAAGCAGGCCGACAGTCACGATAAAAGTAGACAAAACAAGCAATAAATAAAAGCCGGCTTTTGGCGCCGAAGAATTTATAATATTCTCGCAAAGCTCGTCGCGCTCGGTTTTTGTCGCCGATAAAGAATTACTCGACTCTCCGCTAATATTCATTTTAAAAATTTTCCACATAAGATTAATTGTATTATAATTATAATGATATCATTTTTATTAAAAATAACAAAAAGTTTTATAAATTATTATGACTATCTCCGATCGCGTTTACGGACAAATAAATATTACTGAACCGATAATTTTGGAACTATTAGCCTCCCCCGTTCTAGAGAGATTAAGAGACATAGACCAACATGGCTACACCAGAGCGCACTGGCCAAAGGATAAAATAATCAGCCGCCTAGAACATTCAATTGGCGTCTATTGGCTTTTAAAAAAATACGGCGCCCCCTTAGCTGAGCAGGTGGCCGGGCTGATTCACGATATTTCACACTCTGCCTTCTCGCACTGTATTGACTATATTTTAAACGAAGGAAACGGCCAGAAACAAAATCACCAAGATAATATTTTTCCCGATTTTGTCCGCCAATCGGATATAGGAAGTATTTTGGAAAAACATGGCCTAGATCTTGAATACCTTTTAGATGATAATAATTTTCCGCTCAAAGAAGCTCCTCTGCCTAACCTATGCGCCGACCGCCTGGACTATTCTTTGCGAGCGGCTATCGTTTATGGCGACCTGTCCAAAACAGCGGCTAATTTATTATTAAATAATTTAGTTATTAAGGATAAGGCCTGGGTGTTTAAGGATTTACCGAGCGCTAAGCAATACGCCGAACTATTTAAAACTTTAAACGATAAATATTACACGGCCTTACGGGCCGGAGCCATGCATCAAGTTATTGGCGACTATCTAGGATATGCTTTAGATAAAGGGTACTTAGAAAAAGCGGATCTCTATACCACCGATCAGGAAATTTTAGACAAGACGGCTTCTTTTCATCAGCAAGACAGAAAATTATTAAATCTTTCAAAACGTCTTAACATAAAAGATGGCTTTGAAAATAACCCCAACAACTACGACCGAATAATTCATCTTAAATCACGACTGGTTGACCCGCTTTTCTTTGATCAGGGAGAAATTCACCGCTTTTCGGATATTGAAACATCCTGGAAAAAAATACTAAAACAAGAATTGGGCTATAAAACCCTCTACCTAAAATTTAAAAACTAGGAAGAATCCTCCGATTAGCCCCCTTGATTTTTAAATAAATTCCGCTATAATCAAAGCATCGCCGCCAAAGAGCGGCTAAGCCGTCTCCATAGTTCAACGGATAGAACGTGAGATTCCGGATCTCAAGATGGGGGTTCGATTCCCTCTGGAGGCACCGGATTGGCGCTTAGCGTTTTGACAAAAATAAAACGCTCTGCTATTATTTTTTTGCGGTTAAATTAAACAAGGAGTGGTAGCTCAGTTGGTTAGAGCGTCTGCCTGTCACGCAGAAGGTCGCGGGTTCGAGCCCCGTCCATTCCGCTAACAAAAACAACCTAAATTTATTTAGGTTGTTTTTGAGTCTTTTTTAATATCTAAATTGGTATAATTATTATTTATACTTTCAAGTAGAAAAATATTTATTTTTGTTTTTCATGTCAGCATGGTAAAATTAAAATACAAGTATTAATTTTAAAAATATGGAAGAGTACAAAATAATAGCCTTAGATGAGACAGGAAAAGCTAGTATGAATCATCAATCAAAGACTTTCATATTGTCAGGGCTTATTTTAAAAGAATCATATCAAAGAGAGTTAGAAAAGAAGATTAAAGATTTGAAGAAGAAATATTTTAATAGTAATGACATAGTTTTGCATTGTAGAGACATGATAAGAAAGAAGGGGCCATTTTCTTGTTTTAGAAAAGATTCTGATATGGAAAAAGATTTTTGGCGAGATTTAATTGAAATTATAGAAGCAGAAGAATTGTCGCTAGCGTTTGTGGTGACAAATAAAGAAAAGGCTAAGAAATTAGGGTGGAATAGTACTACAATACTTAGAAGGTCATACAATAAGATATTAGAAGAGTTTGTTAAAAATTATCTGTCTGATAACAAAGGTAAAATATTGGTAGAATCTGACCCTTCTCAGGATAAGTATTTAATTGAGGCCCATAATAGATTGCAAGGAATGGGACTGCCATCAGAAGGAATTAGTGGTTTTGAGTATAGGCAGAGAGTTACTTCAATAAGTTTTGTTAATAAGTTGAATTTTGATTCAGAAATTCAATTAGCAGATACTTTAGCAATAATGGCCAGTTTATTCTATGATATAAAAATGGGCAAAAAAAATAATGGAGATATTACCATTATTGAACAGATGATGAATAAAACTTTGCTTGATAAAAAGATTGAAGATCAAGATAGTAAGAATATTTTTGAGATATTAGTATAAACAAAAAAGCTAGTCATGGCTATCCGCACATATACTAACTTTTTATAATCATATTATACACCTTTCAAAATATTTGTAAACCCCATATTATCTATTTGTCATAGCTCCATCTTGTCAAAAAGCCTTATCTACGCTATACTTAAGACAATAAACTGTAGGGCTATAGTTTTTTATTTTATACTAATATGGAAAATAAATTAGACAAAAAAACCTTGGAAAATATAGAAAAAGAGCTTTTGGCGCAAAAAAAACAGATTATGGCCGATCTGGCTAAATTGTCGCGCAAAGATGATCATGAAGCCGACGAAACCTCGGCTAAATTTCCGGAATATGGCGATAAGCCAGATGAAAACGCCCAGGAAATCGCTGATTATTCAACTAACATTGTCGCGGAAAAAGTTTTGGAAAAAAGCTTGGAAGATATTAATAAAACCCTGGAAAGAATTAAAAAAGGCAATTACGGAATCTGTAAATATTGCGGCCAGCCGATTGCGGAAAAACGACTTTTAGCCCGACCGACCGCGAGCTCCTGCATCTCCTGTAAAACCGAACTGCAGGAACAAGATTGATTACGAAAGAAATGAATAAACTATTTCTAAATCTCAAGAATAAAAATATAGCTATTGCTTCTGTGATAGCTATATTTTTTATGATTGATCGCTATTTGAAGCTTGCGGCCTTGCATTTGGCAAATGGCGAACCTATTAAGCTGATAGGTAATATTTTTTCTTTCAACTTTACGGCTAATTATTATTTAGCTTTTTCTTTGCCCTTATCCGGACCATTGGTAAACTCCTTAATAATTTTAATCATTATCGGGTTAATCTATTATATCTTGCTCAACCGGCGCGATTCAGCCAAGCGATGGGAAGTCATAATCTTGACATTTATTATCTTTGGTGCTATAAGTAATATACTTGACCGACTGATTTATGGCTATGTTATTGATTATTTAGAGCTGAAATATTTTACGGTTTTCAACCTGGCGGATGTGATGATCAGCGGCGGGGCGATAATTCTCTTAACCAAAACTATAAAATTAAACAAAAAAACGGCCGCCTAAGCGGTCGTTTTTTGCTTTATTTTTTACATTAACTATTCTCTCTCGGAATTTTCTCTTTCCTCTTTAATAGCGTCTGATAATTCCTCTTGGGTCTTAAAAAAACCGATTGTGCCGTCGCGGAAAGTATATTGGATATTACCTCTTTCCGGCGCCGGACCCTTTTTGGCTACTTCTGGATTTTCAAAATTTGGCATAATCTTTGTAAAATATCATAACTTCTATGAATAATTCCAAAAAAAGTTAGCTGATATTCATTATTATTAACTATTGACAATTAATCTTTGTTATATTATAATAAATTGAATAAAAAAAGTCAATACATTAACAAAAATATAAAGAAATGGAAAAAAAGCAGAAATTTATATTACCTGAATTTTCAGCGTCTTTAAACGGAACGCTGACCGAAAAATTCGCTGATGAGTTAACCGCTAAGTTAATAAACCTGAGCAAAGATAGCAAAAATATCTATCTAATTATGAACAGCCCTGGGGGGAATTGGGCGGGAGCGATGAAAATATACGACACTATTCAAATCTTGCCGGTAGAAACTTTTGGAGTAGTTGTCGGGGATGCTTTCTCTATAATTTCCGGAATAATATTACAAGCCTGCCATCAACGATTAGCGACAAAAAATTCAAGAATCCATGTTCACGAACTAAACAACCCAGTTACCTGGACATTATCTCCAAGCGATTCTGATGGCTACTTACGTGATAGCATTTCCTCGGAATTACTAGAAATAAAAAGAAAAAACAAAATTATGAAAGATATTTTAATAAAAAGAGTTTTATTAAATATAAATGGCCTGGAAGAATTGATGAAAGAAAATAAAATATTACTCCCGATAGAGGCTAAAAAATTCGGCCTTATTGACGAAATAATATAAAAAACAAAAAAGGAGCTGAAAACATAATGTTTAAAGCTCCTTTTAAATTTGTAAAATTTTTTTCCAAGCTTCTTCCGCGCTTATATTTTCCTATAAAATTATTTCAAAACAATCTCTCGTCGGCTATTATTTAAATATTTAATTCTCATCACCCTAACCCTTCGCGGCCAAATCTTTTTCACTTTCTCTGCCCATTCAATAACCGTAACCGTTTCCGGAGAATTAAATATTTCCTTAACGCCTAAGGCGCTTAATTCTTTTTCGGACTTTAAACGATAAGCGTCAATATGGCAAAAATATTTTATCTCAAAGCCGCGCTTGCTTATCTTATATAATTTTAAAATATTAAAAGTCGGGCTATTGACCCGGCTCTTAACGCCCAATCCGGCCGCCAGACCCTGCGCCAATTTTGTTTTGCCGGCGCCGAGCTCTCCTATTAACACGAAAACTTCGCCGCCGCGACAAGCACGGCCTAAAGCAACGCCATAAGCTAAAGTTTCCTTTTCATTGTGAGTAGTTGTTTTTTTCATGTCTAAAACATGGAGACAATTTCCGCCTTTACAAGTTTAAATAAAATCTTTTCGGGCGGGAACCTGGTATGACCTGAGGCCCTGGCTCGTTAATAATAATTATGCTGATATTATAGCTTTAGATAAATAAAAAAGGAAGTCTGATGTTCTAGACTTCCTTGTAAATTTATGGTTTCCAGTTTATTCCAATTTTTAGTAATTGATTTTGATTTAAAAAATCATAACCAATATCCGTATAAATTGAAAAGTCTTTGCTGACTGCTTGGGTATATTTTAATGACACGGTGTGCTGTGGCTTATTCTTCATATAATTAATGAGGCAATAAGTTGCATTAAACCGCCAAGCATTTACAGTAATAGCATTTACTCCGAACAGAAACGAAGCATTTGATTCTATTTCCCCCTCTGGTTTTCCGAAAGACCAACCATACCAGTGTAAAGTAGAAATAAATTTTATCGAGGAAAAAACAATCATAGGTCCACCATAAGGAACATTATAGAAATAACCAACATTCGGCCCAATTAAAATTTTATCTTTGAATAAGCGATAAAAATAGGTTATTTCTAAATCATTCTCACTGATTGTCATCTGTATTATAGCATTATCACTTTCCAGGTTAAAATATAAATATAAACCCGAACTTATAGCCCCTTTACCAGATGAAATGTCAATACTTGATAGATGAATGCTCGCTGAATCTTTTTTTGCTGAAATTGAATCAGTTTTTGACTGAGCAAAAACGCTAACCGTTAACACGGAAAAAACAATTACTAAAATATTTTTCATGATTTATTCCTTTTTTAAAGATTAAATTATTCGATTAATTACTAAATCTGCCTTCCGCCGGCTGACGTATTTAGACAAACTTGGTAATTAATCAAATATAACCTTATTTGTAAACGAACTATCCCCTACTATTTTAATGTTTATATAATAGCATACTTTCAGTTAAATGTCAATAACCCGCTAATTTACTGGGAAAAGCTTAACAAAACTATCCATTAACTTGTTTATACGCAAAAGACCCCCAAAATAGGAGTCTTGACTTAAGGTGGGCGCACAAGGATTTGAACCCTGGACCCCTTCGGTGTAAACGAAGTGCTCTAACCAGCTGAGCTATGCGCCCGATTTTTTAACAAACGATCTAGTGCGCGAGAGAGGACTTGAACCTCCACGCCTTGCGGCACTGGCACCTCAAGCCAGCCTGGCTACCAATTACAGCACTCGCGCTTAGAAGAAAACCGCCACTAGAGGGCGGCTTTCTTGATTTCTTTATTTAACAACTTTTTCTTTTAATCTCTTCTTATAACCGCTTCGTAAATAATAAAGCTTTGCTTGCCGAACCGCGGCTTGCTTCTTAATTTCAATCTTGGTAATCGTCGGCAAATTAAGCGGAAAAATCTTTTCCACGCCAATACCCTCGGAAACCTTGCGGACAGTAATCGTCGCCCCGGTCTCTTTATTATGCTTCCGAGCGATAATCATGCCTTCAAAATACTGCACCCGCTCTTTTTCTTCGCCTTTAGAATTTAATTCTTTAATTTTCTGATAAACCCTGACGGTCATTCCGGGCTTCAGTTCTAATTTGGTCTCAACCATATAATTTTTAAACGAGATTTTAAAATCTCGTTTTTATGCTTATTTATTTTAAATCTTGTCTAATATTATAACTATTTTTTCTTATTGTCAAGAAGCTATGGATAGGGCTAATGGCCTACCAATAAACAATATTATTATAAGATAATTGCCAAAATCCGTCCGCAATCCATGCTTTACAAAGTCCTGTCCGCGGCTGAATCGGCCTTAACCCTAGCTAAAACCGCGGCAAAAACCTCTGCCGGCGGCATATCGGTCGTATCTAAGTAAAAATCATAATTTTTCGGGTCGTAAGCGTCAATATTATAGTATTTGCGATAACGGAAATTATCGCTGGCAATCCGCTCCTGATTACTAGCCAGAACGTCCTGCCAACTGGCCAAGTCGGCGGCTTCATTGCGGTCATTTTTCTTCTGCAAGGCCTTAAAAATCCGTTTTGCTCCATCTTCCTGGTTAACATCTAAATAAATTTTCAAAGAATGAGGGATAAAATGCCAACAAGTCCGGCCTTCAATCACAAAATTATCCTCTTTTTCGCCTAATTCCTTAACATAATCATCAACTTCTTGATCGGTCACGGGATCGCTTTCGCCTAATTTATTGTATTCGGCCAAGGTTAGCCCTCGTTTTTTCGCCGCCTCCCGACGCAATCCGCCCATATAGTAGCGCGGCCAGCCAAGCTTTTCGGCCAACATCTGAGCAATCGTGCTTTTACCCGATCCGGGCGCGCCGCTTAAAGAAATTATCATAAATTTATTTGGATTATAATTGGATTATAAAAAGGTTTTATTGTATTTTTATGAAAACTTTACTATCATATTAACTATATTATACTAATTATTAAACGGCTAAGCTAAAAAAGCAAGACCTTTATGTATTTAGAAAAACTGGAAATCCAAGGTTTTAAATCTTTCGCTAATAAAAATAAACTAATCTTCTCCGGCTTGATTGGCGCGGAGAAGCGTGGCTTGACCGCGATTGTCGGTCCGAACGGCTCAGGAAAATCTAATGTCGCTGATGCTATCCGTTGGGCGCTCGGCGAGCAAAGCATGAAAACCCTGCGCGGTAAAAAAAGCGAGGATATTATTTTTTCCGGCTCGGACCAAAAAAACCAGCTTGGCTTTGCCGAGGTCTCTTTATATTTAAATAACGCTGAGTCAGCGAAAAACAAAGAAAAAGAAGAAATTATTATTGAAGAAGAAAAAGATCTTGACCGCCTGATTTTAAGCTGTCCGGAAATAAGCATTACCCGGCGGCTCTATCGCAACGGCGACAGCGAATATTTAATCAACAATAACCGGGCGCGCTTGACCGATATTCAAATGCTTTTAGCGAAAGCTAATTTCGGCCAAAAAACTTATAGCGTCATCGGCCAAGGCATGGTGGAAAATTTCTTAAGCACCTCGGCGGCCGAACGCAAGGATTTTTTTGATGAAGCGACCGGCGTCAAGCAATTCCAGATCAAACGCGATTCGGCTTTAAATAAATTAGAAAGCAGTTATGAAAATCTCCAGCAGGTCGAGATGCTTTTAGCGGAAATCCGACCGCGCTTAAAAAGCTTGACTCGCAGTGTAGAAAAGCTAAAACGACGTAGCGAAATTGAAGCGGAATTAAAAAACCGGCAACTGAATTATTATTATCATCTATGGAAAGAGATTAATGAAAAATTGGATTCTTATAACGCAACATTTTTAGAAAAAGAAAAAGTAAAAATCGACCGCGATAAAAAAATCGCCAAACTTAATGAAGATCTTAATAAGATTAAGCAGACCGATAATAACCGCGCCTGGAACGAGCTCCAGCCGCGGCTCCAGGAATTACATAATTCTAAAAATCAACTGCACAAGCAACTGGCGAAATACCAAGCCGAATTAGAAATCGGCCTAGAGTCGCAGGGGAAATTCGACCTGTCCTGGTTAAACAGTAAACAAAGCGAATTAAGCGCGGATTTAGAAAAAGCGGAAAAAGAACTTGCCCTGCTTATTCCCGAACAAAAAAATGACGAAGAAAGAGAATTGGCTGATAAATTAGCTCGCTTGAACAAAGAATTAGAAGAAGCTAATCGCCGCTTGCGAAGCGCCAGCGCGGGTCTGGGCGGCGAACGGCAGGAAAAAACGCGAGAAGAAATAAACAAGATTATTACTGATTTCTTAAGCCGTCTGGAAGAGATAAGCGCCGAAGAAGATTTAACAACTATTAAAACGGCTCTGCGCGCCGCTCAAGACGATTTTAAAAATCAAATCAAGGATTTCTTAAACACCGGCGAAGAAAACCAATTGTTAGCCATCAAAGAAATCCAGGAAAAAATAATTTCCCTAAACGAAGAAAAACAGACAATCAGTGCGACCCTTAACGATCAGCGTTTCCGTTCGGCCGCCGCGAAAGAAAAATATAATTTATGGCGAGAAAAGAAAACCCAATTAGAACGCGAGCTTAGCGAGATTAAAAATAAAATCGCCCGCCAAGGCGCACCGGATGATAAGAGCGGCGCTCTAATCGCACGGCAAGAAGTGGAAAAAAACCTCGAGAATGTTAATGAACAGATTAAAAATTTAGAAAAAGAAGCGGAAGGCCTTAACGCCGCCAAGGATCGAGAAAAATCTCTGATTTTTGACTGTCAGCGCAATCTACAAGCGGTTCAGAAAGAAGTTGATTTCTTGAACATCGAACTTAATGAATTAAAAGTAAGCGCCGCCCGGCAAGAAACGCGGCTTGAAGATTTAGAAAATAATATTCGCAATGACGGCCTGAATCTTTTGGAAATTAAGGGTGGGGAAAATAAAATTGATGAAGAGTCGGGCGAATTTGACGCAGATAAAATGATCCGCCGAATAACCGAGTTAAAAAATCAACTTGACCAGATTGGCGGCATTGACCCGGAAACAGAAAAAGAATATTCGGAAACTAAGGAACGCTATGATTTCTTAAGTAACCAAACCGCGGATCTAAATGACGCAATCAAGTCCTTAGAAGAAATAATCTATGAGCTTGATCTAAACATCAAGACCCGCTTTGACGCGGAATTTAAAGTTATTTCAGAAAAATTCAATGAATACTTTAAAATTTTATTCAACGGCGGCAGTGCGAAAATATCAAAAGTAATGATTGAGGATTTAGAGAAAGAAAATGCTAAAAATAACGGAAGCGGGAATAATGAAGGAGCCGCCGACGGGAATGAAACCACGGCTCATAGCGGACTAAGCGCGGCGGAAATAAAAATTAAAGAAGAATCCGACGATAAATTGAAAAGAATAAAATTTTTGAAAAAACATAACGCGGTCGGTCTCGCCGGCATTGAAATCCAGGCCACGCCCCCGGGCAAACGGATCCAGGCGGTCACTATGCTCTCCGGCGGCGAACGAGCCTTAACAGCCATCGCCTTAATTTCCGCGATTATCAGCGCCAATCCTTCACCTTTTGTGGTTCTTGATGAAGTTGACGCCGCGCTTGACGAAGCAAACTCGGAACGGTTGGCAAAAATCCTTGATGATTTATCCAATAAAACGCAATTTATTGTCATTACTCATAATCGCGCTTCCATGCGACGCGCCAGCATTCTTTATGGCGTAACCATGGAGTCGGACGGCGTGAGTAAACTCTTGAGCGTTAAATTGGATGAATTGAAAAGATAATGATTTTATTTTTATGACCAGCAGCCGTTCGGGCGGCAATACTACTGAGCGCCTGTAATTTCGTAGAGCAAAATTTATCGCCGGCCGCCGGAGCGCCGAGTAGGCGGCGGAGGCGGAAAAGAGGCGGTGGATTTTGCCACAGAAATTACCGAAGCGAAGGAGTGTTGCCGACGAACGGCCAATAATTTATCGATAACAAAAAATTCCTCATAAAAAAATAATTTAGAAAAAATTTAAATAATTTTCACGCCTGATTTTATATAATAAAACCGCCCTTAGCCAAGGCGGTTTTTAAAATTCTTGACAATAGTCAAAAATTTAAAAATTTTAATCAAATTGGAAATTAGGATTTAGAAATTTGAAATTAAATATTTATGCCCACAAAAATATTATCCGCCGCTCTAAACGGCTTGGACGCGGTTATTGTCGCCGTGGAAGCCGATTCCGGCGGCGGCGATTTTGGTCGGATAACGATCGTCGGCCTGCCGGACACGGCAGTTTCCGAAGCGCGCGAACGGGTCCGTAGCGCTTTGCGCCATTCCGGCTTTCCTTATCCGCAACGAAAAATCACGGTTAATCTCGCTCCGGCGGATTTAAAAAAACACGGACCAGCTTATGACCTGCCGATTGCTGTGAGCATTTTAGCTTTAAAAAATCGCCTGGCTTTTGACCCGGCAAAAAGCTTAATCGCCGGCGAACTCTCTTTAGACGGTTCAACCCGGCCGCTCAACGGTGCCTTATCAATCGCCATGGCCGCCAAACAGGCAAAAATAAAAAATCTTTTTTTGCCGGCGGCCAATGTCGCCGAGGCCGGCTTGATAAAAAATCTAAAAATTTTTCCGGTTGAAAATTTAAACCAACTAATTCTTCATCTTCAAAACAAACAGCGCCTAAGCGCCTGGTCCGGCGATCAGCGACAAGCAAAAAAAAGCCCGGTAGCTAAAGAGCGGGGAAATACGGTTAACCTAAGCGAAATAAGCGGGCAAGAACATGCCAAGCGGGCCTTAGAAATTACCGCGGCCGGCGGGCATAATCTTCTATTCTTCGGTCCGCCCGGCAGTGGCAAGACCTTGCTTGCAAAATCCATGCCGAGCATTTTGCCAAAACTTAATACTCAAGAAAAATTAGAAATAACTAAAATTTACAGCGCCGCCGGCGAACTTAAAAACCAGGCTGGTCTGATCTTATCCCGCCCTTTCCGTTCACCTCATCATAGCGCCTCCGGCATCGCCTTAATCGGCGGCGGCTCCCAACCCCGGCCGGGAGAAATTTCCTTAGCGCACCGCGGCGTTCTATTCTTAGACGAATTTCCGGAATTTTCCCGCGCCGCTTTAGAAAATCTGCGCCAACCGCTAGAAGACGGGGAAATCAGCATTTCTCGAGCGGCCGCTTCTCTAAAATTTCCCGCAAAATTTATGCTTATCGCCGCCATGAATCCTTGCCCCTGCGGTTATTTCGGCGATAAAAGCCGGACTTGTTCCTGCGGCCCGAAACAGATTGCCGCCTACCGCCGGCGCTTATCCGGCCCGATTATTGACCGCATTGACCTGCATGTCGAAGTGCCGCGGATTAATTTAGAAAAAATCAACCGGGAAAAAAATCCGGAAAATTCCGCCTTGGTCCGCAAACGGATTGAAGCGGCACGAAACATCCAAGCGGCGCGCTTTAAAAAACAAAATTTTTCCACTAACGCCGAAATGATTAATGCCGCCATTAAAGATTTCTGTCTTTTGGATTTAGCCGGCCAGCGCTTGCTCCGCCAAGCTGCGGAAAAAATAAACTTATCCGCCCGATCTTACTTCCGGGTCTTAAAATTAGCTCGAACTATTGCCGATTTGGCTCAAGAAAAAAATATCTTAAACAGCCATCTGGCCGAAGCCCTACAATACCGGCCGAAATTCCCCGCTCTTTGAATAATAATGTTGATTTTGCTATAATAAGAACAGAATTCCTCTAAACTTTATAAATTAATTTCTTCTGAATATGCCTAAAAAAATATTAATCCTCGCTCTCTTGTCCGTCTTTATGCTTACGACCGGTTTTGGCTGTAAAACAACGGATAAAGAAACCCGGGAAGCAATGCAACCGATTACCCTCACTTATTGGCGGGTCTTTGACGATACTGATGCCTTTGATGAAATAATCGCTAAATATAAAGCCCTGCATCCTTTCGTCACCATAAACTACCGCAAACTCCGCTACGATGAATATGAAAATGAATTGCTAAACGCCTTAGCCGAAGATCGCGGCCCAGATATTTTTTCTATCCATAACACCTGGCTCAGAAAATACCAAACGAAATTAGCTCCGATGCCGCCGACAATTACTATGGCTTATCCGATCGTCAAAGGAACAATTAAAAAAGAAACCGTGCCGGAACTGCGCGTCACCAATAGCTTGACCTTGAAGCAGATAAAAGATAATTTTGTCGACGCCGTAAGCAATGATGTAATACTTGATGATGGCCTGGTTTATGGCTTGCCCTTATCAGTCGATACTCTAGTGATGTATTATAACCGAGATTTATTCAACAACGCCGGCCTGATCGCCCCGCCCGCTTATTGGAACCAGGAATTTTTACAAGACGTAAAAAAATTAACTAAGTTAAACGTAAGTCAGGAAATCGTTCAATCCGGCGCCGCTTTAGGCGCGGGAAACGTTAATCGCTTCAGCGATATTTTGTCCGTCCTGATGATGCAGAACGGCGCGATTATGATGGAAAACGGAAAATCCGCTTTTAATCTTGTGCCGAACGTATTCAAAGAAACGGGTTATAATCCCGGCCTTGAGGCCCTGCGCTTCTATACGGATTTTTCCAATCCGGCCAAAGAGGCCTATTCCTGGAACAATGGACTGCCAAATTCTTTAGAAATGTTTATCAGCGGCAATCTGGCAATCATGTTCGGCTATGCTTATGATCTGCCGACCATTAAAGCCCAGGCGCCAAAACTTAATTTCTCAATCGCGCCACTGCCACAAATCGAAGGAAATCCGCCGACCAATATTAATTTTGCCAATTACTGGGTCGAGGTCGTTTCCAAAAAAAGCAAGCATCAAAACGAAGCCTGGGATTTCATACAATTCGTGACTGCGGCCGACCAAGCCCGGACTTATTTAGCAAAAACAAAAAAACCGACCGCCCTGCGCGCCTTAGTGCCGGAACAGAGAGATGATGACGAAATCGGCGTCTTCGCCAGACAGGTCTTAACGGCAAAAAGCTGGTACAAAGGGAAGAATCCCTTAGCGGCGGAAACCGCGATTAAAGAAATGATTGAAGCGGTTATCAACAATCCTTTAGAAAAAATCCAGGATATAATCAATGCCGGCGCGGCCAAGGTCCAACAAACAATAAATTAATCAAGCGAACCGTAAATTAATTCAGCAACAGTCCATAAATTTATGTCTAAAACATGGAAAAAAATTACAATCGGGCTTTTTCTTCTACTTTTAAGCGTCGGCCTAATCGGTTTAAGCGGCGCGGCGCAAGCGCAAATAGTAGACAACACCTCGTCTAAGTATCGAACAGGAAATTACGATCTGGATGATTTTATTCGTTTAATCATAACTGCTTCCCAATGGCTCCTCGGTATCGTCGGCTCCTTGTCCCTAATAATGTTTATTTACGGCGGCGTGATGTTTTTAATCTCCGCCGGTTCAAGCGACTCGGTCGCCAAGGCAAAAAAAATAATCATTGCCGCGGTTATCGGCCTGATCATTGTTTTTTCCAGCTGGCTCCTGATCGGTTTCGTTCTCCGGACCCTTAACCCGAATATCCATTGGATCGGCATGAAAGTTGATATTAATGAAATAAAAAAAGTTGATATTAATGAAATAAAATAAGCATGAACTTCTTTGTCCCGAAAAAAATCGACGCGGAAAACAGTTGGGGCGAAAAATTGCGCTTAGCTCGAGAAGGGCGCGGCTTAGAAATAGAAGAAATCGCGAAAAAAATAAATATCCGTAGCGATTACTTAAAAGCGTTGGAAGAAGAGCGCCTTGACCTCCTGCCGGCCGGTTTGTATGGAAAAAATTTCTTGAAAGAATATGCCGGCTTCCTGGGGCTTGAAGCTAAAAACCTGATTGAAGAACATGGCGAAATGGCTACCGAAAATATTTCTGATCCTTTTTCTAAAAAAATAGTTAAAAAAATAAATTCCTGGTTTTCCCGAAAATAATCAGAAATATCCTCTTGCTGGCGATCGGAATAATTTGCTTTCTTTACTTGCTTTTTTACCTGAAAAAAATTTTTCTCGCACCAGAACTTATCGTCACCCAACCGGATCGCAATCTCCTAATTTCCGAAAACTCTTTATTGATTACGGGGAAAACCGAACCGGAAGCCGAAGTAAAAATAAACGGCGAAGTTATCCTAAACAACAACCAAGGACAATTTTCCCAAGTTATTAATTTAAAGAAGGGCCTAAACGACCTGGAAATTACCGCCCAAAAAAAATACAGTCGGGAAAAAATCGTCACCAGGCAGATTTTAGTAGAATAAACCTTAATCAGCTCCGACAAATATTATTAGTAGAGTAGATCATAACTGACCCTAGTAAATATTACTGAAATAAAATTTAACCGATAACAAAAAACGCCGACGACTTAATAATTAGGGAAAATATTTATCATAAATATATGGAAGAAATAAAAAAAACCGCCCTCCTTGACATTGAAACCATTTTGAATAAAATGGATATCGGCGAGCGGCAAAAAGTCGCCGAGCTCGGTTGCGGCAATAACGGCTTCTTTGTCTTTCCTTTAGCCCGACTTGTTGGCCGCTACGGGAAAGTTTACGCGGTTGATATCCTAAAATCAACGCTTGAAGAAATCCGGAAAGAAGCCGTGAAAAAAAATCTGGCCCAAATTATGCCGATCTGGAGTAATCTAGAAATCTTCAAAGCTACGGATATTGAAGCCAGTAGTATTGATAACGCTCTTTTGGTAAATATTCTCCATCAATCCGATAAGCGCTTAGAAATCCTTAGAGAGGCCATCCGGCTTTTAAAACGGAACGGGAAATTGCTGATTATTGAATGGAAAAGCGCGGATATCCCGCTCGGACCGGCTCCGGAACGGCGCGTTAAAATAGAAGCGTTAAAAGCGGCTGCTCCGAAAATCGGCTTGGACTTGATTGAGGAATTTGAAGCCGGACCTTTCCATTACGGTTTAATCTTTGTTAAATTATAATATTTTCATCAACCTTGTATGAACAACTTATTAACCTTAGCTTATTGGTTTAATCTTCGTCCCGGGGCCTTAATCCCGGCCGGTCAAAGAATCTTTATCGCCGGCCTCGTTATCTTGATTGCCGCTTCAATTATAATCGCTATTTTTAAAAAAAGGGGTGGAATCTATCGTGGCTTCCTTAACCGCCTATATGTCTTTTCCGTTTCTAACGCCGTTCTCGGCCTGATTTTCTTATTCTTTACCCGCGAAGAAATTCCTTTTCTCTCCGCCCGCTTCTGGCTTCTACTCTGGCTGGTCGCCATGATTGTCTGGTTAATTTTAATTCTTAAAAAATTAAAAGCTATCCCGGCCCAGCGGCAAAAATTAGAGGAAGAAAGGGAACGGAAAAAATACCTGCCTTAAAATCAAAGCTATATACCCTAAACCATCCCTATCCTAGACCGGCTAAACTCGAATAAGCAAAGCATCATTATAAAATCATTTCTAACCTAAAAGCTCCGATTTCGGAGCTTTTAAAAACCTATGGCTCTTAGAAAAGAATTAGGTAAGCGCGGTGAAATCTTGGCGCGGCAATATTTGGAACAGAGCGACTATAAAATTATCGCGGCTAATTTTCGAATCGGCCGGAACGAGTTTGACCTTATCGCTCAATATAAGGGCAAAACTATTTTTTTTGAGATAAAAACCCGACTCAAAACCGAAGAGTCGGACAAAGAAAACGGCACCGATTGCTTTTCCGCGAATCAAGCGCAAGGCCTAAAGCGGGCAATAAACGCCTACTGCCTTAAAAACCGCTTAGCCGGCGAAAAAGTCCGCCTGGATTTAATAATCGTTTCCGTTAACCCGGAAAAAGGCCGGGCTGATTTAAAACATTATAAAAATATTTTTTGAATTTTGTTTTATTTTAGCCTTTTCAACCGCCGACGCAAAAACCATAAATTCTTAAAAAACCCCCAGCTGTCTTTTAAAATCCGGACTGAACTGGCGCGTCGGATAAAACGATTATCCCGCCAATCAACCGGAATTTCCTTGACCCGATATCCTAAATATTCAGCCCAAACAATTAACTCCGTATCAAAAAACCAATAATTATCCAAAAGATACGGTTGTAATTTATAAAAAGCTTCTCGCTGAATAGCTTTAAACCCGCATTGAGCATCTTTAATATTATATTTTAATAAAAATCTGGATAAAAAATTATAAATTTTAGAAATAAGCGCTCGGTTAAACGATCGCTTAGCGCTTCCGCCGGCAATAAAACGTGAACCAATTGTTAAATCGCTTTCTTTATTAATTATAGGGAAAATTAAAGCGGGAATATCAGTTAAAGCAACCGCTAAATCAACGTCCATATAAACTAAAACATCAGCCCGGCTTTCAGACCAATATTCTTTAAGCGCTCGGCCTCGGCCGGCCGGAATAATTTCCTTATAATCAATTAAACCGGAAAATTTTTCTTTAAATTCCGCTAAAATCTTAACTGAAGAATCTTTAGAGCCGTTAATAAGCCCGATAATCCGCCAAGAAAAATTAAAATTTGCTGTCTGACAATAATTTAATAATTTTTCCAAATTAAGCCGCAAAATCGCTTCTTCGTTCCTTATCGGTAGACAAAAATCTATTAATAATTTTTTATCTTCATTCATTTTATTCAACTTTAAATTTTAAAATCCTTTTTTTATAAATAACCGAGACTTCATCAAAATAAATTTTTTCCCAAATTGCGGAACTCTCTAAAAATTCTCTCAAATAATTAGGGGAGTTGAGATTTTCCGGTTTAATCCAAAAAAGTTTTTCTTCCCATTTTTTAACTTTAATTTCCTTTTCTTTAATCGGAATAAGCACTAGGGCAATCTTATATTGCGCCAACTTGTTTTTAATCTTATCATATTTTTCGCTTTCTGCGGTAAATTCGTCAATTCTAAAAAATTCGTAATATTCTTCTAAAAAAGTATGTCCGGCGAATTCAACTTGAGGCAAGCGTCCGTCAATAAATAATTTTTGTTCCGGCCAAACTCCGATTAAATAACCGCCCCAATTATAACTATTAAAAATTTTTAAATTATTATGCTCCGGATGAGCCCGTAAAAAATCTATCGCCGCGCAAGGATAATCGCGGCAAAAGGAAACAAAAGGATCTTTTACCGGCCGGATTAAAAATAAATTTAAAAAAATTACCAACGATAAGCATGTTAATAAATATATTTTTAACCAAAAAGTAAGATCGCGACGCGGTTTTTTAAAATCTCCTCGCTTGTCAGTGTCCTCAATAAATAAACCGCCCTTGCTTAAATCCCGCCCAATTTCTCGAATAAACTCCGTACCCATTGAAACCAAAAAACCAAAAGTCGCGACAAACATTAAAGGAAAATGGCGACGCGATTTAACGCTTAAAAATCCAAATAAAAAAACCAAGGCAAGGGTCCATAAATCCGGTTCATCATCTTTAAAATCTCCCTCAAGCGATCTACTGTCTTGAAATTTTTCCGCAACCGATTTATTTTCTTGAAATTCTCCCACAACCGAACTACCCTCCTTACGCTCTCCTGTAAGTTGCTTTCTGCGTCTTTTTTTTAAATTTAAAAGGTAAAAATAATAAATTATTGCCACGCCCAAAAGCGCTAAATAAGCCAATTGCCAATATTGGAAAGGAAAAGAAAACTGCGGCAACCATTCGCTAATATGCGATAAATAAAATTTATCTTTATATCCGGCTAAAAAAGAATACAAAGATAATTTATAAGGAGTAAATAAAGTCGCAAGAAAAGAAAACGCCGTTATACCGACAAAAATAATTAATGATCGGGTTTTTAATGGCTTAATCTTTAAAAATAAAAATGAAACCGCTCCCGTTTTATCTTCCGTTCTTATTCCCATCTCTGTTTTCATCCTTGTTTTTGTTTCCGTTTCTGCCCCCACCAAAATTTTCATTTCCATTTCCGTTTCTATTTTCATTTGCTTTTTTAGCCGCCAAAAATTTAAAATTTTCTCCAAAATTTTAACCACCAACCATAGCCCCAACAACAAAAACCCCAACAAAAAACTGCCATGCAAATTGGCCCAAAGATAAAATAATGGTGGTAAAAATAATAAAATCCAAATTTTTTGCTCCCGACGATAAAAATCAAGAATAACTAAAAGAAAAAATAAACATAATAAGCCAAGCTCTTGAACCCGGACGCCGAAATGCGGTAGAGAAGCAATCAGTCCAAAAATTTGTAAACCGGCAATCAAAAGTGGGGGGGCTAAGGGCCAACGGCGCCGGGCATAAATATTTAATAAAACAAAAACTAGAATAATTAAAAGCGTAAAAATGATTACCATGGCCGAATAACCCAAAGCATCGCCCACTTTAAATAACAAAAAATTACTTAACCATTCGTGATCAACCCAATCGCCGGTAAAAGTATAATTATAAATATTAGCTTGCGGAACCATTCCGGTTTTAGCAATTTCTTCACCAACCCGCCAATGCCAACCAAAATCCGGATCAAGATAGCTAAAAGAAGCCCTAATTAACAAACTAAACAGGAAAAGATAGAAAAAAATCCAGAAAATCTTAAGAAAATTATCTTTATTTGTCTTTTTAAACATAAAAATGGCCAATACAAGCTATTTTATTTATATTTTAGCATGTCTAAATTTATTTGTCTTGTTTAAAATAATGTGCTAAAATTAGAGATGTAAAATAAAAAATTATAAAAACTAGAAAGGTGGTGAAATATGAAAAAAATTTACAAACACTTACTTTCTCTTGCGATTATTTCCGCTTTTGCCGTACCGCTAGTGGCCTTTGGACAAGCTGATTTCGGTCTAGAAAACGTTGAGAGCGGATTAAACAACAGCTTAGCGTCCGGAGATCCACGGGAAATCGTCGGCCGAATTATCCAGGTCGCTTTAAGCTTCTTGGGGGTAATCGCGGTGGTCATCATCTTATACGGTGGCTTTAAATGGATGACCGCGGCCGGGAACGAAGACAAAACCGCTGAAGCGAAAAAATTATTAGGCGCCGGCGTTATTGGTTTAGTTATTATCTTGGCTTCTTGGGCGCTCGCGACTTTCCTTCTTAACACTCTCAGCGAACAAATTTCAGCAACCTAAATTTCAAGAAAATAAGTGATTCTCATTTCTAATGGGAATCACTGCCTTGGCCGCGAATCTGATTCCCGCCTAAGGCAGTGATTATTTTATCGGACCGGATTATGGCCGCGTCCTCTTTCGTTTATAAAATTATGTTTAAGAAAATAATTTTCATCTCCGTCTTATCTTGCTTCTCGCTGGCTTTTTTATTTTTAGTCCTTCCGGCTCCGGCGGCCCAAGCGCAGAATATAATATCTGATCCGAGTTCCGGTCTAGAAGAAACCCGAAGCCAAGTTGAAGCTTTCAAAGATCAAAAAGTTGAACCGACTTTATCCGGTTTCTTGGCGACTAAAGCCGGCCAGATTATTAGTTTAGTCCTATCTTTTGTCGGCGTCTTATTCTTAATCCTGATGATTTACGCCGGCATTACCTGGATGACGGCGCAAGGAAATGAACAGCAAGTTGCAAAATCAAAAACCCTAATGATCAACGCGGTAATCGGAATAATTATTGTCTTTGCCGCGTACGCTCTGACTTCTTTCATCGGCCAGGAGCTTTTACAATAAGCCGTTTTACCCTAAACTCCCTATCCAAATGTCTAAAATCTTCCTAAAAAAACTAGCTGCAATTTTCTTGATTTCTTTTTGCTTAACCGGCGCAACAGTGGCTTTAAGCGCACCGTCCGCTTTAGCTCAAGGGGAGAGTTATGATTTTAATCGGGACAGCGGCCTAACCAAGGCCGGAGACACGGCCGGCTATGAAACCGGAGCGGACCGAACCTCGGTTGAAGATATTATCAGTAATGTCATTTATGCGGTTCTGGGCTTAGTCGGTATTATCTTTTTCGGCTTTATAATCTATGGCGGCTTAATATGGATGACCGCGCAAGGTAATGAGGAAAAAATAAAAAAGGCCACGGATATCGTGATGAACTCTTTATTCGGCCTGATTATTACTTTAGCCGCTTACGGCATCGCCTACTTCTTAATCAGCTACTTTTGGCAATAGTTTATGAATAAAGTAAAGATAGTTTTTCTAACCTTAATTTTAACGGCGACGGCGCTCGGCGGCTTCTTATTCGACCCGGTTCAGGCCGCGCTTTTAAAACCGGATAAACGTGATGATCTTGAAGACTATTCTTATATCGTGGCCGAGGACAGCGGCTACCAAATGGAAAAACAAGAGCTTGAAGATATTATCGCCAACATCGTCCGAATGGTTCTCTCGGTTATCGGCGCCATTTTCGTTACTTTAATTTTCGTGGCCGGCAACCAATGGATGCAAGCGGCCGGCAATGAAGAAAAAATTAAGAAATCCAAGGGTAGGATTCAATCCGCCTTAGTCGGCCTGGTTATTATTCTGATTGCCTATGCTTTAAGCGCGGGTTTTTCCGGGGTATTAAGCTCTCTTATCCAGGGGCGCGGATAAATTAAGCAGGCAAGCTCACTTATTTGAAAATTTGGGATACTTTAAACTATAAATAAGCTATATGAAAAAAAATCTTATTAAATCCATATTCCTCCTTTTATTTTTAAGTTTTTTTCTTATCCTTCCGGGCCTTGTCTCGGCTCAAACGATAGATCCCTTGCCAGCGACTGTTTCGGCGCAACGAGATGATTATGTCCCGAGTCCGATAGACCCCTTGCCAGGCACTATCCCGACAAATGAGCCGAACCAATCTATTGTTACTTCGCCTTCCGGCTCAAGAGCCGCTTCCGGCGAAAGCCCGCTTTTAGGCCGCTTGAAAATCGTGGCGGAACGCGGCGGCTATAATACTGATCCGGCGGTCGCTTCTTCAGCTCGGATAATCGGATTAGTTGTTAGGGCTCTTCTCGGCTTCACCGGGCTTATCTTCATAGTTTTAATTATAATTAGTGGCTACACTTGGATGACCGCCTCCGGCAATGAAGAAAAAGTGAAAAAAGCGACTTCAACAATAAAAACCGCAGTAATCGGCTTAATCGTTTCTCTTTCCGCTTATACTCTTTGGACCTTTATTTTCCAAAGATTAATCAAATAGCTTTATGAAAAAAACTTTTTTAATAATCGCTTTAATTTCCTTTATCGGCTTAAGCGGCGCCATAATCGCGGCACAAGCGCAGAGTCAGGGGTTGATAACCGACACGACGGCTTTAGAAACTTTAACGACTGATATGGCCTCGGCCGCCAATCTCGGCCAAACCGATATTGGGAATTTAGTCGCTTCTATAATTAGGATTGTTCTCGGTTTCTTAGGCATAATCTTCCTTGTCTTGACGATTGTTGCCGGCTTCCGTTGGATGACCGCCGGCGGCAATGAAGAACAAATAAAAAAAGCCCAGGGAATACTCCAGGCCGCGCTAATCGGCTTAGTTATCGTCCTGATGGCCTACGCAATAACTTACTTCGTCTTCAAATATCTACCGGTTAGCGGGGGCGGGGGTGGGATGCCTAATCCAAAATAAATTAATAAAATATTATTTAAAAAAGGATGTTTACACATCCTTTTTTTATTTTTTAGGTTTAGGTTTAACGTCTATCTCTCAGGCAACAAAACCATATAATCATATTTTTTGCCCTTATGATAGTATCCTATATTCCCCCCTGTTTTTTTTTGGATTGCCTTCCTGTCATAAGCGGATTCAAAAACTGTCAAATAAGTTCCCGGGCCAGGAATATTAAAAATAAATTCTCCTCCATTTGCCGAAAGATCCGTCCCTCGAAAAAAATTCCCAGGGCCTGTCACTGTAACAAATACCAATTCATTCCAATAATTTATTATGATGCCTTTCAAAGAATCTTTTTGTTGATTATTCTTACTGTATTCTATAACAGCATAGGCGTCGGCTACTGCTTCAGCATTCCCCTTTAACTTAACATCTTCAGTTTCATCTTTGCTGGTAGCATTTATAATAAAAATATTATGAGCGTTTGTAAGTTCATAAATTTTATCATTATAAGAATCAATACGATTATTATTCAATTTAATCTGATTATTAATTACTTGAAACTTAGAGCTATCAGACGAACTAATTAAAAGCGCTAATAATCGATTATTTTTTTGTTCTAAATCGTCAATTTCGTTATAGTATTTATTTATCTGTTTATTAAATACTTTATTTGACTTTTTAATTTCCCGAATACTTTTATCACCGAATGAAATTTGGCTTTGCCCATAAGCTTCTGTTCCGGCAACCGCTGCGATTACCAGAATAATAATTACAACAATTTTTTTCATCATTATCTGTTTTTTGGTTATTAAATATTTATTTTTTAAAGAGCGGTCTAACTAATGTCAAAAATCCGCTTTGTTTTTAATAATCTTGAGAATTTTAACGCTTTTTATCGGTCAAAAATCTCTAAATTATTAAATAATTATATCATATTTATATATTTTTGTCAATAAGTTTTCCCCAGCCATAATAGCGCCAGCTCTTGACTTTTTAAAGCGCCTGTGCTAAAGTAATCGGTCAAGAAAATCCCTGCTTTTATATCATTACTTATGGTAAAGTAGGGATTTTATATTTGGCTAATATTAAATAATATGAAAATATTACAAAAATTAAGTGAGGAAGTTGTCCCTCTCAGTAGTAAGCAGGCCGTGGTCTTAATGACCATTATCGCCTGCATTTTCCAATTCGTTCTCTTCTACGCGCCGGCCCTGGCCGAAGAAGCGGTGAGCCGCCAGATGACGGCGGAAGAAGAAAAATGGCGCCTGCTCGGGCAGGAAGATGCGCTTGCGGTAAGCGAGGAAGCGGCCTTAGAAAAACTTGCCGGATTAAAAGAAGAGGCCTCCGAGCTGATTGTGGCTAACGATTTAGTAATTAAAAGCGCAATCATGGATCCAGAAGCGGCTAAACTTATGGCCGAAGCCCAAAAGACCTATACGGTTGTCCGAACCAGCGTCCATGCGATGACCGCTTATAATTCCGAAGCGGCTCAAACCGATGCCAGCCCTTGTATTACGGCCAACGGCTTCAATGTCTGCGAGCATGGGATTGAAGACACTATCGCCGCCAACTTTCTGAAATTCGGCACCAAGGTTCGTATTCCGGATTTATTCGGCGACCGGATTTTTATTGTCCGCGATCGGATGAACCAACGTTATCCGGATCGGGTTGATATCTGGATGAAAGATAAAAGCGACGCCCTGCAATTTGGCGTTCGCACGGCTCGGATAGAAGTTATTGTTGAAGAAACTAAGCTCCCGGACAGCCAGGCCCCTAAAAATAGCCAAATCGCGAAAAAATAAATTTAACCAAAAAAGGGAAATAATAAAATCAATTAAAATATAGAAGGCCGATGTGAAACGCTTGGTTAAAAAATTTATAATAAAACGCTAATTAAAATAAAAACGCCCTGATTCATTTACGTACTGAAGCGGGGCATTTTTATATGCTCTAAAAAATAAACCCGTGCGCCCTAAAAAAACAAACTTAATATCCCCTTGCTCCGCCGGATCTGTTTTTCTTTTTTAGTAATCGCCAAAGTCGTCGTAATAACCGTATCCGGATTTAAAGATAAGCTATCAATTCCTTCTTCAACTAAAAATTCCGCGAAATCCGGAAAATCACTCGGACCCTGGCCGCAGATGCCAACTTTGCGGCCGCGTTTTTTTGCGGTTTTAATCAAAGACCGAATAAGTTCCTTGACCGCTTCATTTTTTTCATTAGAAACGCCGGCAATATTCAAGGTTCCGCCGGAATCGCGATCAATGCCTAAAGTAAGCTGGGTTAAATCATTGGAGCCGATTGAAAAACCGTCAAAAATATCGCAGAATTTATCCGCTAAAATTATATTAGACGGAATCTCGGCCATCACATAAATTTCCAAACCACCTTGGCCCCGGCACAAGCCGTTCTTGGCCATGATTTCCTGAACCCGGCGGCCTTCTTCAATCGTCCGGCAAAAAGGCACCATGATTTTTAAATTCTTCAAGCCCATTTTTTCCCGAACTAAACGGATTGCCGCGCACTCCATCTCAAAAGCCGGCAAGAATTCCGACGCGTAATAACGGCTCGCCCCGCGCCAACCAATCATCGGATTAGCTTCTACCGGTTCATACTCCTGGCCGCCGATTAAATTAGCGTATTCATTGCTCTTAAAATCACTTAAACGCAAAATCACGTCTTTCGGATAGAAAGCGGCGGCAATCATCGCGATTCCTTGAGCCAGGCGGTCAATAAAATACTGCTTTTTATCATTATAACCGACGCTTAACTTCGCGATTTTATTTTTTACCGCTTTATCCTTAAGCTTTCCGTAATTTATCAAGGCCAGGGGATGGATCTTAATATAATTATTGATAATAAATTCTATCCGGGCCAAACCGACGCCGTCATTTGGTATCTGGGAATTAAGAAAAGCCGTGTCCGGCTCGCCGATATTCATCATCATTTTTGTCTTGTTCTTAACTAAGCCCTTAACATCGGTCTTATCAACTTTATAGGGCAAGCGCCCCTCATAAACAAAACCGATCTCGCCTTCGGCACAGCTAACGGTCAGATCCCGGCCGCTCTTAATCTTGCTCGTCGCGCCGAGAGCTCCGACCACGCAAGGAATCCCCATTTCCCGGGAAACAATGGCCGCATGGCAAGTCCGGCCGCCCTTGTCGGTAACAATGGCCGAAGCGATTTTCATCACCGGCACCCAATCCGGATCAGTCATATCAGTCACTAAAACCTGGCCCGCTTTGAATTTATGAATATCCTTAACACTCATTATTCGATTCGCTTCCCCGGCGCCAATCTTATTCCCAACGCTCTGGCCGCTCACGACAACCTTGCCGCGCTTCAGCAGTTTATAAGTTTCAATAACATTCCGATCCTTTTGGCTTTCAACGGTTTCCGGGCGCGCCTGGACAATATAGAGCTGATTATCGCGGCCGTCTAAAGCCCATTCAATATCCATCGGCCGCTTATAATGTTTCTCAATCGCCAAGCCCCAAGCCGCTAATTTTTTAACCTGGGCATCATTTAAAGACGGCTTAATCTGTTCTGCCGGCGACAAAGCAATATTTTTAACCGGCTTGCGCCCGCTAGTATTATAAATCATTTTCATTGATTTTTTCCCGATGCGCCGGGAAATAATCGCACCAGTCGGCTTGAAAACATAAAATTCATCCGGACTCACATGGCCTTGAACAATATTCTCGCCAAGACCAAAAATAGAATTTATCAAAACCGCATTCTGGAAACCGGATTCCGTATCAATCGTGAACATCACGCCGGAAGAGCCGGAGTCAGCCCGGATCATCCGCTGGACGCCGACGGAAAGCGCAATGGAAAGATGATCAAATTTATTTTCTTCCCGATAAGCAATGGCCCGATTCGTGAATAAGGACGCGATGCATTTTTTAATGGCAATTAAAAGATCAGCTTCGCCTTTTACATTCAAATAAGTTTCCTGCTGGCCGGCAAAGGAAGCGTCGGGCAGATCTTCGGCCGTCGCGCTGGAACGAACCGCGACATCAAGATTTTTAACTTTGCTTTCTTTTGATAAACGATGATAGGCCTTGATTATCGCTTCTTTAAAATCTTTCGGAAATTCCGCGTCTAAGATTATTTTCCGCACCGTGGCCCCGCGCTTCATTAGATCCCGAACATCCTTGGCGTTAAGGCCTTTCAAGGCCGCTTTGATTTCTTTTTTTAAGCCGGACGCCTCTAAAAAATAGCGGTAGGCCGCGGCCGTAGTCGCAAAGCCGTTCGGGACTTTTATTCCTTTTTTAGCTAGTCGGACATACATCTCGCCAAGCGAAGCGTTCTTTCCACCGACTTTAGGGACATCTTTGATTGATAGTTCTTTAAAAAACCGGATAAAATCCTTATTAGGCATAATATTTTTTGATTAATTTTAATTTTTAAAAAATTTTAGCTAATTTATTTGTTCTCTTAAAAAAACCGCAAAATTGGCTGCTTTTTATACTTTTTTATTATAGCATAATATCTTTACTTTATAAGCAAAATTGACTAAGATATAAGCAGGCCTGATATAAAATAATGGCGGCTATTAGCGGACGTGGCGAAATTGGTAGACGCACTTGGCTTAGGACCAAGCGGGGCGACCCTTGAGAGTTCGAGTCTCTCCGTCCGCACTTTTATGATGATTAATTTTAAATTTATAATTCTATGAACTTCATAACTTCAATTTCTTTAATCACATTAGCTATCGGGCTTTTCGCGGGAAGCGGCCTGCTAGTCTTAATTACCCGGCTTTTCAAAATAAAAGATTTCCACTATAAAAGAGCTTTAATCATTTTAGCTGTTTCCGTAATTATCGGCGCCATTGTTGGAATTATTTTTAATTTCATAAATTTAAACTTCTTATCAGATTTTATAGCCGGTATTATAATCTTTTTTGTTTTCCATTATTTCTATAAAAAATATTATCAAGTTTCCTGGAAAAAATCCCTGGGAATTTATGTTGTGTTTGGGGCGCTTGGCTTTATTATCTCTTTAATTATTATCTTGCCCATCCGATTTTTTATAGTTTCACCTTTTTTCGTTCAGGGGGAAAATATGAGCCCAACTTATAACGCCGGCGATTATCTTTTAATTGATAAGCTAAGCAAAAATTACTCTCATGGCGATATTATCGTCTTCCGATACGAAAAACAGCCGGGAACATTTTTCATCCAAAGAATAATCGGCCTGCCGGGTGAAAAAATTGACATCCAAAATGGTAAAATTTTAATAAATGGCCAAATACTTGAAGAAAATTATTATAATGGAGAAACCAACGGCGATATTTCCATAACTCTTGGCCAAAATGAATATTTTGTTTTAGGCGACAACCGAGAACAAAGCCGTGATTCTCGCAGTTTTGGGCCGGTTATGAAAACAGATATTGAGGGCGAAGTGTTTTATAAAGCAAAATTTTAAAAGCGGAAGAATCGTCAAAAACCTTGAGATGCGTCCGCGCTAATAAAATAACAAAAAAAATTTATGAAAAAACTTTTAGCTATTGTATTGATTATCGTATTCACCGGCGTTGGTGTTGTCGGTGCATATTATTATCAAAATCAAAAATCCGAAAAACGACAAAATGAATTTAATAATCAAATTTCTGCCCTACAAACCCAGCTTGCCGAATTAAAGACAGAGCCCATGGCCGAAGATAAAGATAATACCATGCAATTTACGGTTCAAGAGCTAACCTCAATCGGATTGTTCCCCTCTATAGACAGCCCTATTTTAACAACTTGTGCTTTCTGGAAAAATATAATTTATAGTCCAATAAATACTAATGACGCGGCTGGAACCCTTGAAATTGAAGGGCAAATTTTGGAACGCATTGGAAATGCTACTTGGGATGAAGAAAAACAAGTGACAAGAGTATATCTTTTGCTTTCCGACCCGGTAAATGACCAACAAAAAAAATTCTATGATCACTACATGGCAATGGCTCAAGACGGTAACGGCATAAACAAAACCGATAATCAACAATTACTTTTCAGGCTCGGCATTAAGGAGAATACAACCTTAACTACCAGTGCCAATATTTCAAACGAACTTCGCAGCCGCCTTATTTCGCTTATCGGCAAAAACGATGTAATAAAATTAAAAGTAACAATCCCATATTACCCCGGAGGCGGAGTCGGTGAAAAATTTAGCTTCGCCTGTGATATTTCTGAGTAATTAACTCTATTTTAATAATAATTCCTAAGTCAAAATAAAATCCGTCCGCACTTTTATTATGATTAATTTTCTCCATACTTTTTCACCATCAGCGATTCTGCTCACTATTGGCCCGTTAACCGTTTATTGGTACGGGCTTTTTATGGTTTTAAGCATTTTAGCCGCCTTGGGAATAACTTTTTACCTAGCTAAATTTCATAAAATAAAACGCGACTTGATTTTTGATTTAGCTTTTTGGCTAATTATCGGCGGGCTAATCGGCGCTAGAATTTATGATGTCTTCTTACAACTCCCTTATTATCTAAATCATCCATTCCAGGTTTTCGCGGTTTGGAAAGGCGGTTTAGCAATCCATGGCGCGATCTTGGCCGGCCTGCTCGTTGTCTGGCTTTTTGCTAAAAAACATCATCTGGCTTTTTGGCAATTAATCGCTTTAATCGCTCCCGGTCTGGCGCTCGGCCAGGCCATCGGCCGCTGGGGCAATTATTTTAATCAAGAGTTATTTGGTTTGCCGACCGCTTTGCCCTGGGGAATTCCGATTGAAGTTATTAATCGTCCCTTGGAATATCTAAACGTAAATTTTTTTCATCCAACTTTTTTATATGAAAGCATCGGTTCATTCTTGATTTTTATTATTTTAACGGCCCTGACTTTAGTGTTTTTTACTAAAATAAAAAAGTCCGCCGCAGAAACAAGCAGATTAAGCCTTGAAGATTCCCGCGACGCGGCCGAAAAAATAAACGCGGAAACTGCCGCATCAAAAACACCCACCGCGAATCGTCGTTTTTATGTTTGGATAAGCGCCTTATATATGATATTATATTCTATATTAAGGTTGTCGCTGGAATTTATCCGCCTTGACGAAACTCCCTTGCTTTTCGGCTGGCGCTGGCCCCAGATAATCAGCTTCGGGCTAATTATTTTTTTTATTTTAATCTTGATCTTTTATCCTTATGATAATCAGTTGGCTAAAATTAAAAATGAGCTGGAGAATGAAACAAAAAAATAAAAGCCGATTGGCGCTCTTATGCCTTCTCGGTTTATTCTTAGCGCTCTCGGCGGCTTTACCGGCCTACCTGCAATCAAATTTTCTGGAACAATTCGTTGATGCGCGAACCATGAGTTTATTCTTTATTGCCGCCAATATCCTAACAATTTTCGCTTTACGCTTTTTTCCTTTAGCGATAAAAAACTTAACTAACTATTTCACCGCTAAAATTGTCTTGATTCTCTACGGTGCGGCTCTCTTGGGCTTGGCAGCTTCAACCAGCGCCGGCTTGGCTTTTTTCTCTTTAGCTCTTTTTATCATCTCCTCTAACCTGGTCTGGGTTAATATGGATATTTTTGTCGAAAGCTTCTCGGCTAATTCTGCCACCGGACGAATTCGGACGATTTATTTCTCAATTATGAACGTCGGCTGGATTCTCGCGCCGACGCTTTCCGCTTATCTAATTGGTCGCGGCGGTTATTCACTGGCTTTCTTAATTGCCGGCTTTCTGGTAATTCCTTTATTTATTATTGTTCTCCGAACCGGACATAAATTAAGAACTAACACCAAATATTCCCGGGCTTCCTTCGGGTCCTTGCTGAAAAAAATCCGCAAAGATAAAAACCTGCGCGGGATTTTCTTTGTTGCCTTGCTCCTGCAATTATTCTACAGCACCGCTGTTATCTACATCCCGGTCTATCTTCATCAAACCTTAAATATGGGCTGGAGTGTCCTTGGCCCGATTTTTTCAATCATGCTGATTCCGTTTATTCTTTTTCAGATTCCGGCCGGAATTATTGCCGACAAATACCTGGGTGAAAAAGAAATTTTATCCACCGGTCTGGTAATTCTCGTCATTTCTCTTTTTCTTTTCTATTACATAAACATTCCGCTCGCCTGGCTTTGGGCGCTGGTTTTATTTTTCAGCCGGATTGGCGCGGCCTTGGTGGAAGCGATGCGGGAAAGTTATTTCTTTAAAATAGTGGACGTCAAAGATATGGGACTAATTAATCTTTTCCGAATGACTCAGCCCTTGGCCTATATTATCGGCCCGGGCCTGGCGATTCTGTCTCTGTCTTTTCTACCATTAAATTCATTTTTCTTGTTAATTGGATTAATTATGTTATCCGGATTTTTCTTTATTTATCCAATGAAAGATACGAGATAAGCAAGGGCTATCTGGTAGCTGTGCCGTTCGGGCGGCAATACTACTGAGCGCCTGTAATTTCGTAGAGTAAAATTCATCACCGGCCGCCGGAGCGCCGAGTAGGCGGCGAAGGCGGAGTAGAGGTGATGAATTTTGCCACAGAAATTACCGAAGCGAAGGAGTGTTGCCGACGAACGGCTGATAAAGGCTAACTCCATTGACTTTAATTAACTAATTTTATAAAATAGCCAATACTGCGGGTATCGTATAGTGGTTATTACCTAAGGTTTCCAACCTTATGAGAGGGGTCCGATTCCCCTTACCCGCTCATCTATGAAATATCTCTTCTTCATCCAAAGCGACGGCCGCGGACATTTAAGCCAAGCGCTCGCTCTTCGAGAAAAGCTTGAAAAACGCGGGCACGAAGTTGTCGGCGCGGTTGTCGGCGTGAGTTCGGATTATGTCCTGCCGGAATTCTTTAAAGAACAAATAAACGCGCCGCTTTTTTTTATTGCCAGTCCGACCTTTATTAAAGATAAAAAAAACCAGGGCGTAAAAATATTTAAAAGCGCCTTAAAGGCGGTCTGGCACTTACCGGCTTATATCGCTTCACTAAAAAAAATAAAAAAAATCGTCGATAAGCTTAAGCCCGACGCTTTAATTAATTTCTATGAACCGATCGCTGGAAATTATTTCCGATTTTATCGGAAAACGCTTCCAATGTTTTGTATCGCGCACCAGCATTTTATTGAACATCCTTTTTCCCGTTGGCCAAAAATAAGCCGACTGGCTAAAATGTCTTTTAAGCTTTATAATCGCCTGACTTCCCCACGCCGCGCCGTCCGGATTGCCTTGTCTTTCGCGGCCGCCGGCGACCAAAAAGATAAAAAATTATTTATTGTCCCGCCTTTAATCCGTGAAACTATTAAAAATCAAAAAACGAATAACAATGATTACCTACTGGTCTATCTCTTAAATCATGGCTATAGTGAGAAAATAATCGCCTTAAGCCAGGCACATCCGGAGCTGAAAATTGAAGCTTTTTGGGACAAGTCAACAGGTGAAACAGCTCCAGCCGGTCCTAATCTTAATTTTCATCCGCTCAGCGGCCAAAAATTCATTGATTATCTAGCTAACTGCCGCGCTTATATTTCAACCGCCGGCTTTGATTCTGTGGCTGAAGCCGCCTATCTGCAAAAAGAAATTTTGCTGGTCCCGACTAAGAATCATTTTGAACAAAAATGCAATGCTTTTGACGCCGCGCGCGGCGGCTTGGCGGTCTCGGCTGATGATTTTGATGAAAATGCTTTATTGAAATTAGAAAAAAACCGGAAATCCGAAGCGGCTAAAGACGGCCGAAAAGCCTTTAAATCCTGGGTTGATAGTCATGATTATAAAATAATCGATGTATTAGAGAAGATAAAAACAACTGATATTTGAATTTTTTATAAAACTATTTAATAATAATTTCTGAACTAAACAAAATCAGCCCGAGATTCGGACTGATTTTTAAAATTTAATTTATTCCATAAAATCAACAAGAGATTAAAAGGTCGCCGCCGATCAAATAGGCCGAACGACTAAATGATAATAAACAAATCATATATCATTTAATCAAACAATCCTTCGGCAATCCGCCAGTACTCCGGGTTGCCGTATTTTTTTTGCCAATACCACCATTCCGCACCCCAAACATAGGCGCGATTAAAATCTAAATTGATCGCCGCCTGGAGATTGGCTTTAAACTGTTCGACGCTCATCGTCCTGTTTATCTCTTTCTCCGTCAGATAAATCATCTTCCCTTTTGGAACCCAGGGCTCGGTCTGAAGCTCCATAACCATTAAGCGCTCTTTTTCTAAACCGGCGCGGCGCGCTTTCGTCCAATAATAAGACATCGGAAAAGGGTATTTAAGATAGCCGAAAAAAGAATTATAAACTACCCGGTATAAAGTGCTGCCGAAAATATCCCCGATTTTCGCTTCCCGTTTCCAAGAGCTAAGCTCGCCCGAGCCGGTAATGATTATTTTCCGGTCATCTAAAGAGCGGACCAGATCAAATTCTTGCTTTAAAAAATTTTCATCTAAAGGCGGACAGACCCCGAAGGTTCCTAAAAACGGCTCATTTTCAACTTGCCAATATTCAAGGCTTTCCCGATCGCGATAACGCTCCACTATTGTCCGCAGCATCTGCAGAGTATCAACCCGCGCTTCAACATCGCTTTTACGGTTAAGCCAGGCCGGGCTATGACATTCCGGCCAACGCGGCGTCCGGCGGCCAATACTGATAATAAATTTAACCCCGCGCTTCTCGCCCTCGTCCAATAAATAATCATATTCGCTAAAATCAAACAGCCCCTCTTCGCTTTCAATTTCGTCCCAATAAATCGGAATCCGGACCTGCTTAGCACCTAGTTCATCTAATAAAGCGACATAAGTTTCCCGCATATCTAAGCCAAGCTCGGCGCAAAATTTCGTAGAAAAAGTAAGGCCAAAAAATCCGGAGCGATGTTTTAAATCTCTATTCCGCGGATAATAATCCGCTATCTTAAGCGCATAAAAAATTCCCGCGCCCGCTAAGAATAAAATCGAAAACCAAGTCAAGCCGCGACGGCGCAACTTTTTGTTTTCTATTTTACCATTACTTTTATCATTACCCTTGTCGCCGCCTTTAACAATGTTTTTTTCTGCTTGTTTATTTAAAACCATAAATTTGCTAAACAATAAAATTTTAAAACGCCGACAAACTAAACGCTCATAAAATAAAGGCCGAAGAAAATCACGATGACCGCGGCCGCTTTCTGTAAAATAATCCGCCAAGAAAAATTTTCTTTTAAGAACCTTGGGGCCAAGAGCGCCAAGGCCGCGCTGATAATCAGCAAAAAGGCGTATTGTGTACCTTGCATGGCGTTGACTAAAACCACCGAACCTAAGAAAATCGCGTAGTTCTGCAAAATAAAGCCGACCGAACCGATTCCCTGATTAAAAATCACTAAAAATTTATTCTTATTCGGTCCGGAGGGACGGAAGGTCTTATAAATCGCCTGCCGATTATCGCGCCGAAGCAAGAAAAAAAGAACAAATATAACCGCCCCGAGCCGCGTCCAGATAAAAGCGCTTTCAAAGGGCTGGCTGAAATAGGCCTGTTTTGTCCCGATAAAATATAAAGAATAAGCCAGGGCGGAAAAAGCCGCCACTCCGAGGCCGCCTTGCCCGACTCGCGGCGCCACTCCGAGCTTTCGCCATAAACGCGACATGAAGCCGCGGGCAACCGGCAAAAAAGCAATAATAAATATTCCGCTTAAGAGCAGGGCCATCCCCAGCCATTGGTTGCCGCTAAAGCGTTCTTTAAAAAACAATAAAGAAAATAATAAAGAAAAAACCGGAGTCGCCCCGCCGATAAAAACCAAAACGCGCGCCGCTTCGCCCCGCCGCAAGGCCTCATATAAAAGCCAAATCGCTACCGCGAAAATCGCGCCGTTTAAGATATTGAACAAAAAAAGCGGCCAGCCCGGCCATTCTAAGAACCAGGGAGCGGCTAAAAAAACCAAAGCGCCGAGAGTGCAGGCGATAAAAGCATAGGCCCGGCTATTTTTTAAAACATTATCAACTAAAAATTTATCTAACAAATTAGCCACTGCCAGCAATAAATAAGCGGCTAAGGCAACCGGCATCCAAGACATAAATTATTTTTAATTTATCTCTTCGCGGCTAAGACCGCGGAGTATAATTTACTAATTAATCTTTTCTTCTTCAAGCGTCTTTTCAATATTATATACGCCAAGCTGTTCGGCGTTTAAGAAACCGTCTAAAGCGGCTCGAGCCAAGCGGCCGGAAGCTAATAAATCCGGCAGCCATTCTGCGACATATTCCGGCGGCAAGCTATCAATTCCGGCGCCGACGGCCATCAGCCAGGCGCGATTAAAATCTTCCTGGCTCCCGATCGGTTCGGACATGATTATCGGCAGGCCTAAAGCCGCATAAAAAGATAATTCCGAGGGCTTGGTCCAAAGGATATCCGTTGTCCGCAAGCATTGGTTAAACTTCTTAAAATATTCAATCTTATCCGCCGCGAAAATTATTTCTACCCCTTCTCCTTTTTTAAATCCAGCCGATTGCCGCGCCTCTTGAAAATAATCATTAACTTCAGAGCGGTTTCCGGCAACCAAATTCAAGGCGATCCTTTTATCCCTGATCAAAGATGATAATTTTTCCAATAATAAAACTCCGGTTTCTTTCTGCGCGCCGGCGCCGCCGACCGCGTAAGTAATCGTTACCGCGGATGAAGCTAAGTTTGCCTCTTCTTTAGAAAAATCCGGAATATTTTCTTCTAACAAGGCCTGATAACGCTCCCGATAATTCCCGGCCGGATCAAGACGGATAATTCGCCGCGCCAAATCTTCTGTTAATATTTTTTTATCCGGCCCGATATTTTCTTCCGGCAAAGGGAAGCCGGTGACAAAAAGATTTTCCGGACTGACTCCGTACATTAAAAATCTTTCTTTGACTTTTTCGCTCGGCAACAAAAATTTTATCCGACTGTTCTTCGGCTTGAGCGGCCCCCAAGCGCGCGAAGCGTCCGTATCGCAGATAATACAATAAATATCGCCCTGATAATTATGATATTCAGCGATATAAGCGGCAACAAAAAAAGTCGTTACCAAGGGCAGACCGCTCTCATTAAGCTTTTTAATTAAAGTTTCGCCTAATCCTTTTTTAATAAAACGATAAAAATATCTTTGCTGGACCGTCGGGCGGGATAAATCGCGAAAAGGATAAAAGGGCTTGATTTTCTGGAAAACATCCATGGCCTCAAAAACCAAATCGCCTAACAAAGGAATTTTCTTTAAACGCGATAATTTCTCATAAGACCGCAAACTATCAACCCAATATTTCTTTTCCCATTCCGGGATTCCTTCGTAATCATTGATCGTAATAATCTCGCCGCCGCCCAAATCAAGCAAAGGATAAGCGGCCCGCTGATGGCCATAGCCCATATCGGCCGCGACCAGATTCATTATTTTAGCTCTCTTTTTTTCAGACATATTTTTACCAGCGGATCTATTGCCGCCGAACTTAAATTTAATAATTTTTCACCACTACCTTCTTCCCTTCTTTAAGCTGTAAATACTGATAGGCGCTTAAAGCGGCGGTCGTGGCCTGGCCAATCGCCACGGTAATCTGCTTATATTCAGTATCCGTAACATCACCGGCCGCGAATAAACCCGGGGTCTTGGTTTCAGTTTTAGCGTTAACGATAATCTGGGCCCGATCATTACGCTCAACCAGATCAGAAACAATATCAGTACTAGCAATCCGGCCGACTTCAATAAAAACTCCGTCAAGCGAAATTTCCTTTTCTTCACCGGAATTTTTATCAAGTAATTTAATTTTTTCTACTTTATCAGCTCCGGCAATCTCCTTGGTTTCAGCATTTAAAATTATTTCAATATTCGGCCGCGCTTTAACTTCATCAACTAGGGCTTCAAAACCCCGAAAGGTCTCACTGCGATGAATAAGATAAACCTTAGCCGCTATTTTTGACAAGACCTCGGCCGCATCCAGCGCCGAATTTCCGCCGCCGATAACCGCGACCGTCTTGCCTTTATAAAACGGCCCGTCGCAATTCGCGCAATAAGAAACGCCTTTGCCGTTTAATTCTTCCTCACCCGGCACGGCTAAGCGCCGCGGCGATAAGCCCATCGCGATAATAATGGTTTTCGCTTGAAAAGTTTCTTTGTTCGTATAAAGATTAAAAGTTCCGTCGCTTTGACGCTCAATTTTTTTAACCTCGTCGTCACGCATCTCCGCGCCGGAAGCCAAAGCCTGCTCTTTCATCTTTTGGATAAGCTCAAAACTCTTGATATTCAAAAAGCCCGGATAATTTTCAATCTCATTCGCCCAAATCAATTGCCCGCCAAGCTCTTTGCCAATTATTAAAACTTTCATTTCCCGACGCGCCGCATAAATTCCGGCCGTCATTCCGGCCGGACCGGAACCGATGATAATTAAATCGTACATAAAACAAATATTGTCCGAGCCGCTCTAAATGCCGCTTGGATTTTTAAAATTTTATTTCATTATACTTAAATTATAATCGGTTTTTTGCCTTAAAGCAAATTTAAAAATTAGGGAATTTTAACGCTCCGCTTAAATTTTTTATATAATCTTTAATTTTTCTTAATCTGGTTCTTAACTTCTTTTGATGCGTATTTTTAACCTAACCTCTCTCTGGCTAAATCCTCAATCTAATCCCTTACCTAATCATTCTTTGGATCATTTAAACTTAATGCTTATAGCTCCTTTCCTTCAGATCCTTTCCTTGGAGCGTATTTTAATTCAATAGTTTTGAGAAATAAAAAAATGGCTATTTTAAATAATATTTATTTAATATTAGCCAAATTATAAAGATAAGTCCATATTTACGTGGACTTATCCTTTATATTATTAATTTATTTTTAATAATTTAAATTTAAGATTTCCCTGCTGATAAATTCCAACACGCTTTTTAAAACCACCGGCAATTCCTTAACGCCGGTGCTTCCGGAAAAATGGCCCATGCTATGTTCTATAATTATTTTAGAATGTAAGAAATTTAAAAAATCATCTTTGTTGTCTATAGGCACATAAGGATCGTTGTCAGAAAATACGGCGATGCTCTTCTTGATATGCTTCGCGACTATCTCTAAATTTAACGGCGTCCTTAACCATTCATCGGCGACACTGCGCACCATGTCCTCATCTTCTAAATTAGTTAATCTTTTAAAAAAGCCGGCCACAAAAACTGCGCCGCCTATTTTAATTCCTTTAGGAATTATTTCTATATACCGAGCTATCGCCTGACAACCCATGCTATGACCAACAAAATAAGTATGTTCATCGGGATCTTTAACTAAATTCTTTATCGCCGGAATCCAATTATTTATTCTTGGTTCGTCAGCGCTTGGCATTTGTGGCACAAAAACCTTAAAACCGCGAGCCTCAAGCTCCCTTTTAAGCCAAGGGAACCATCCTTCTTCCGGATAACCATCCCAACCATGAATAATGTATACTCTTTTCTCCATAGTGGACCATAAGGGACTTGAACCCTTGACCTCTTCCATGCCATGGAAGCGCTCTAGCCAACTGAGCTAATGGCCCGTTTTATTTAAAATAAAAATCAATAAAAAATAAATAAATTATCAAGAAAATCTAAAGTTTTCTTAAAATTGTTCCTTAAAGAACATATTGACAAATTTGTAAAATTATTATGAAATTAGCCAAAATACCTAAATATATAATACAGGAATAAAAATAAAAGTCAAGAGGGAAGTTAATCCAATAAAACGACTTTTTCGTCAAATTAACTTGACATAAATACTGATTTGTCTTGTAAATACTTGGGCTCAAGGATAAAAATGTTTAATATTAGCCAAAAATCTAATTAAAAATTTACCAAAATATGGAAAATAGGGTAAAAACGGCATTCGGCGACAGCCCCTAGTAGCTAATCAGGCCTATTTAGACGTCTGCCCGCAAACCAACTAACATTTATACCTTTTAACTAGTGTCCTCGCCAGGAATTGAACCTGGATTTAGAACTTAGGAGGTTCCCGTTCTATCCGTTGAACTACGAGGACTTTTAAGCGACGCCCGGATATCCAAGCTTCTCCTATTCTATAATAATTACCCTTTTTTTACAATAAATTTAGGCCGAAAAAACCGCTTTACAAGCCCCTAAGATTAAACTAAAATAAAGATAGAAAACTAGGCAAAAAACAATAAATTATTTTAATATAAAATTTATGTTTAGCAAAGAAAACAAAGCGGAAAAATTCAAGGACGCGGAAACGATTATTGGCGCGTCAATTAAAGTAAAAGGGAACTTCCATGGCCAGGGCGACATTGTCGTCGAGGGCTCGGTTGAGGGCTCACTTAAAACCGGGGCGGATATTTTCGTCGGCGAAAAAGCGAAAGTCAATGCCAGTATTGAATCGGAAAATTCCGTCATCAACGGCGAAATCAGCGGCAACATCAAAACCAAAAATTATTTGGCCATCGGCGCGACCGCCAAAATTTCCGGCGATATTCAATATGGCGAAATCTCGATTGAAAAAGGCGCGATAATCATCGGCCAATTAGCCAAGCTCTCCGAGGAACATAAGCGCAACGAAAAAAATAAGTCGGAAGAAAGAGAAGGACTAAACGAAAAATAAAGCGCAGACGAAAATAAGTTTATGCACGTCTATATTTACGACGACTATTTAAACAAAGGGAAATACCATAAAGTAATCAACCGCATCGAAATCCGCCTGACCGACCTCGGCCTCAACGGGAAAATAATCCGCCTGGGCGATATCAAGAATATCAAGGGCACGATTCAAAATGAAATAAAACTCGGGGCAAAAACGATTATCGCCGTCGGCAATAATCAAACCGTTAACAAAATAATCGGCGCACTCGTGGATGCCGATATTTACGAAGAATTTCAAAAGAAAACTTTATTGGGCATAATTCCCGTCGGTGATGATAATTCCATCGCCGCTTCTTTTGGTATAAAAAGTGAAGAAAAAGCTTGTAATATTCTCTTGGCGCGCCGCGTGGAAAAAATTGATCTCGGCCTGGCCAACAAGCATTATTTTTTAAACGAAGCCGCGATCCAAAGCGCCGGCTCCTCTTTAGCGATTGACGACTACACGATGGAAATAGACGAGCGAGGGGAAGTGCGAATCATAAACCTTTTAAGCGACAAAAAAGAAAAACTAAAATTCGATCCGCGCGACGGTCTTTTGGATGTTTATATCCGGACCAAGAAAAAAGACCTGACATATTTTAAAGTAAAAAAATTCAAACTCAATAATAAAAATTACCGCTTAGTCCTTGACGGCGTCGTGGAGCTCACTGCGCCAGTCGAGCTAAGCGTGGCCAAAGAAGCCCTCGGGGTGATTGTCGGAAAGGAGAGGGCGTTTGAGTAATCGGAAGAAGGGGAGCGAAGTGGTCACAAATTGTGACCGGTTGAAAATGCTTGCTTAAGACGGAAAAATCGCCAAAGACGCCCGTCAAGCTCTTGAACAAAAAACAGGAAAATCGGTAATTACCGGGGAAAGCTTTTTATTGATAACATCAAACGCAAAATATTTATCATAAATTGAACTAATTTTTTAGCTAATTAATAATAAAAAAAGCACTATTGACAAATAATATACTCATAAGGTATACTACTTACGAGTATACTAAATAAACCCTAAAGACATGCCTTTTATCAACCGCGAACAAGAATTAAAGGTGCTTAATGAAAAATGGCAATCAAATACTGCTCAGTTTTTTATTATTTACGGCAAACGACGTGTTGGTAAAACCGAACTGATTAAACAGTTTATCAAAGACAAACCGGCGCTATATTTTCTGGCCGACAAACGCACTACCGCGGATCAATTGCACGAGCTTGGTCAAATCATTGGCGCTTACTTTCATGATGAAATTTTAATCAAAAACGGCTTTAGCGACTGGATAGAAGCGTTTTCTTATCTTAAAACAAAGGCCGCCGCAGAACCTTTGATTTTAGCGATAGATGAATATCCTTATCTTACTGAAAACGATAAATCTACCAGCTCTCTTTTCCAAAAAGGATGGGATGAATATTTAAAAAATACAAAAATATTTTTAATATTATCCGGTTCAAGCATTGCCATGATGGAATCGGAAACGCTAAACCAAAGCGCTCCGCTCTTTGGCCGGCGCACCGGCCAGATTTTGGTTGATCCGCTCAATTTTTCACAATCACGGAAATTTTTTCCAGAAAAAAGCTTTTCTGATTTTCTCAATATCTACACCATCACCGGTGGCATGCCGGCGTATCTGTTGCAGTTTGAGGGCGGAGCAGAACTGTCCGACGAAATTAAAACAAAAATTTTCAACAAAACCGCTTTTTTATATAACGAAGTGGAATTCACGCTCAAAGAAGAGCTCCGCGAAACCAAAAATTATTTGGCAATTTTACGCGCCATTGCGCTTGGCAAAAGGAAACTGAGCGAAATTGTCAACGAAATTGGACTGGACAAGGCTACCGTAAATAAATACCTTTCTGTGCTGATTAATCTACGCTTAGTAGAACGCGAGGTGCCGATAACCGAAGATAGGCCGGACAAGTCGCGCAAGGGGCTATATAAAATTTCCGATAATTTTTTTGTTTTTTGGTTCCAATATATTTTCCCCTACAAGAGCTATTTGGAAATGGACAATTATGATTATGTATTAAAAAAGATGTTTGGCGGCTTAAAATATAACGACAATGTAAATTCCGATTTCAAGAGCGTCGCCGCACAAGTTTATGAACGAGTCGCGATTGAAATGTTAACGACTTGGCAGGATAAAATTTTTACGTTTGAACGGGTAGGCCGTGATTGGGATAATAACCAAGAAATTGACGTGGTCGGATTTAGCTCATCGGAAAAGAAAATAATTTTTGGCGAGTGTAAGTGGTCGGAAAAGGCGGTGGGCACAAATATTTACGAGGAGCTAAAAAAGAAAGCGGAAAAGGTAGGCTGGAACAAAAACGACCGAAAAGAATATTTTATTTTATTTAGTAAAAGCGGCTTTACCGAAGAAATGATAAAAACAGCCAAGAAAGACGGCGTGTTTTTGGTGGAGAAGGATATTTTGCTGGATAATAAATAAAAAAATAAATTGAAACAGCGAGGGAAGCGAGGTTGTCATAAAATGTGACAAACTGAAATTACAGTCCACGGGCGGTAAGTTTCACCAAAACGATGTCGTCAAAGAAGCCCTCGGGGTTATTGTCGGAAAGGAGAGGGCGTTTGAATAAATAAAAAAAATTTAAACTATAAAAATAAATGATAAAAACTAATAAACAAATCGCTGTTTATCAAGCGCCAAGCGGAGCAATGGAGGTGTGTCTTGATACAAGCAATGAAACAATTTTTTTAACACAACCGCAGGTTGCGGGGCTTTTTAGCGTACAAAAAGCGGCTATTTCTAAACATGTTAAAAATATTTTTGAAACTGGCGAGCTTTCTAAAAAATCAACTGTTTCTATTTTGGAAACAGTTCAAAACGAAGGAAAGCGTAAAATTAAGAGAAAAATTGAATATTATAATTTAGATTTAATCCTTTCTATCGGCTATCGAGTTAATTCCGTAAATGCTACAAAATTTCGCCAATGGGCAACCAAAACTTTACGTCAACATATTATCGCGGGTTATACGATAAACAAAAGCCGCCTTTTAGAGGCACAAAACAAATTCCACGAACTCCAGGAAGCGGTTTTGTTTTTACAAAAACAATCCAAAAAAGAGCTCCTAAAAGGGCAGGAAACGGAAATCTTAAATCTTCTTGCGGATTATTCAAAAACCCTTTCTTTACTGGAAAGATATGACACGGGAAAATTAGGCGAACAAAAAGGAAAGAAATCGGAATTTGTTTTGAAATATAAAGATTGCACCGAGATTATTACTAGATTAAAAAAAGAACTGACGGCTAAAAAAGAGGCCGGCGGTCTGTTCGGGCAGGCAAGGGGCGGAAGTTTTGAGGGGATTATTAAAGGACTATACCAAACTTTCGACAAAAAAGAACTTTATCCGGCGATTGAAGACAAGGCCGCGCATCTGCTTTATCTAATTATTAAAGATCATCCATTCTCCGACGGCAATAAGCGTTCGGCGGCGTTTTTGTTTGTATATTTTCTAGATAAAACAAATTATCTTTTCAAAAAATCCGGCGAACGGAAAATCAATGATAACGCTTTAACAGCCCTGGCGCTTCTGATTGCCGAAAGCAATCCGAAAGACAAAGATATAATGATAAAAATCATTAAGAATTTGATTGCGGAATAGTTGCGTAAAACGATAAATAAAAATTAGAAATAATATGGGCAGTATTATAGAAATAAACGATACTTTACAACTCACCAAGGAACAAGGTTTCCCGGAAATTTTAAATTACGAAGAACATAAAACAAAGCCATTTACCGCTGCTGATTTTGAAGACAAAATTTTTGAATTCAAAGATAAGCCAAAAATCAGAATATACCAACAACCCCCGGTTCGTAACTTCTTAGTCCAAAATATTGCCGGCCAATGGCTTTATTGGGGCCTTGTCCATGTTATCGAAATTCATCACGATAATATCAAACAAACAACCGCGGGAAAATTCAAAATAATCCATATTTACACTCCCGAGGAAATGAAGCACGCCCATAAATTAATAGACAGAAACGAAGAAACTGATTTTTTGAGGGTGATGTAGTTTAGATTACTAAAAACGATAATTTTCTTGATTTATAGATGAATATTTGATGTTTCCCTCTATCTACTGGCGAACAGGAGCCTCGCCCCGAAAACGGTTTTATTAAAAATAGAGCCTTGATTGACTCTATTTTAAATCGCTTAATTAGGGGTTGAACGTCGATGAGGTTTTATTCTTTTTCCATTTTTTTCATAACCTCTAACTGGCACAATTTTTTGCTCTTGTTTCCCATAAGCGGATGTTTTCGTTTTCGCCATATTGATTAATTAATTATTGAGTATGACAGGAATTTGAGCAGTAATAACAGCCATTTGCTTGGGAATAATATTTTCTTGCTTCTCGCACGGCTCCGTGGCAAGAAGAAAATTCACCAAGATATTTTCTGTTATCTGAATCCGGCATGTAAAAACAACCGGATTTATGGACTTCATGATCGCCGTTAGCTTGAGCGTTCATGTTTATGTAATACTTTTCCATAATAACTTTAAAAATTATGGGTTAAATTTCCCCAAAACCTGAAAATGTGCTATCCTTTAATTATTAAAGTGGTTTGTGCGGATAACGACCGCACATTTTCAAACGGGGTTCGACTGGGCTCCGTTTTGATTTTGGGATTTATTCTATAATTTTAGCAAAAGAAGTAATTTTTGTCAAATATTTGTTAAAGCGTCAAATACTTGACAAGTGTTAAACGAGAGATTATACTAAAAGCATAGGAAAAATTTAAAAAAATATGCACCAAATCCAACAAAAAATATTTAACTTCGCCGATAAATTAAATCTAAAACGAGATGGGCTAAGGCAAATTGGCAGATTGGTTGGCGAACCTCACCCCTTTAAAATTTCTTATCACTTAAAAAAACTTGAGGAAAATGGTTTTATTAAAATTGATAAAAAAACTGGTGAAATAAAAAGAATAAAAAATGATGAACCCCAAAAAGGTTTATTTTTGGCAATTCCTGTTTTAGGATCGGCAAATTGCGGCGACGCTAATATTTTTGCTGAAGAAAATTTAGAAGGATATATTAAAGTATCAAAAAATATTATCAAGGCTGGTGATGGTTTACTTGCCATTAAGGCCTCGGGCAATTCAATGAATAAAGCAAATATTAACGGACAAAATATTGAAGATGGGGACTATGTAATAGTTGATTCAAAAAAAGAACCCAAGCCTAATGATTATATTCTGGCAATTATTGATAATTGCGCAAATATAAAAAAATTATTACTGGATTCTAAAAATAAAATTATTTCTTTAATGTCCGAATCGACAGAGAATCACCCGGCTATTTTTATTCATGAGACCGATAAATTTTTAATAAATGGCGTTGTTAAATATGTAATTAAAAAGCCACTTGCAAATTGGTCTTAAATTTTCTTTTTTGGCGATTTTTAGGTATAATATAATTATAAAATATTTATATGAATGAGAGAAAAACTGAAAAATTAATCCGAAACAAGTTGGTTAAATTTGGTTATTTTGAAGATAAAAATTTAATCATTGAAGAGCAAAAAAGCGATAGTGATATTATAAATACTCTGTTATCGAAAGCGAGTAAGTCTGGCTCCGGTTTTGGATATCCTGAATTTATAATTAGAAAAAAGAACTCTGATGTCATTATTGTTATTGAATGCAAAGCTAGTATAAAAAATCACGTCAGCAAAAAGGTCGACAGCCCAAAAGATTTTGCGGTTGATGGCGTTCTTCATTATACGTCATTTTTAAAAAATGAATTTCATGTCATTGCTATTGCTATCAGTGGAGAGCAAGAAGACAACTACAAACTATCCATTTATCAATGGAATAAAAACGAAAAAAGGTATTTCCCAAAGCGTTATTCAGATTTAATGTCTTATAATGATTATTATTCGTTATTTCATGAAAAAGATTCTATTATTATCTCGGAAAAAGACTTAATGCAATATGCGAAAAAACTACATGATGAAATGAGAGACGAAGCAAAATTAAAAGAAGCAGAAAAGCCTTTACTAGTTGGCGCTTTATTATTAGCTTTGGAAAATGGAGAATTCGTAAATGAATATCCGAGCATAACTAGCCCAAAAAAATTAGCAAACAGAATTATTGAATCAATTGAGGATGGGCTAAGAGGGGCCAATATTCCATCCAATAAAATAGAAACTTTAAAAAGAGAATTTGGATTTATCACCACGCATACCTATTTAACAAGAGGCGAAATAGACACAAAAAATCCATCTCACGATAACAATATTTTACATAAATTTTTATTTGATATCCATAAAAAAGTATACCCATATATTAAAAAGGTTAATAATATGGATATAATTGGCAAATTTTATTCTGAATTTCTACGTTATACGGGCGGAGACGGAAAAGGACTTGGTATAGTATTAACCCCGACACACATTACTGATTTATTTTGCGAAATTGCAGAAGTAAATAAAAATTCTAAAGTAATTGACATCTGCACCGGAACGGGTGGCTTTTTAATTTCTGCAATGGAACATATGTTAAGCGATGACCCGACAGTCTCTGAAATTGATAATATTTATAAAAATAATTTGGTAGGGATAGAAACCCAAACAAACATGTTTGCTCTAGCCTGTGCCAACATGATAATTAGAGGCGATGGAAAAACTAATCTTTTACAAGACAATTGTTTTGATATAAAAAAAGAAGATTTAAAAAAATATCAATGTAATATCGGGATGATAAATCCTCCTTATTCTCAAAAAAAAGAAGAGGAAAAAGAGTTGGGGTTTGTAGATTATATGTTAGATGTTTTAAGTGTTGGAGGAATTGGCGTTGCCATTTTGCCCGTTAGATGCACAAATAATGATAATGATATTAGAGAAAGAATAATGAAAAAGCATACCTTAAAGGCTGTAATGATAATGCCGTCAGATTTATTCAAGGGCGTTGGCACACACACTTGTATAATGGTTTTCGAAGCTCATAAGCCACATAATTATAAAACTGAGACATGGTTTGCATTATGGAACGATGATGGCCTTGTTAATTACAAAAATCAAAGGATTGATAGAGATAATAAATGGGAAAAAATAAAAGAAAAATGGCTTACTGATTTTAGAAAAAGAAAAGAGATTGATGGCTATTCTATTTTGAAAAGTGTTGGCCCAATTGACGAGTGGTCGGCTTTAGCTTATGTAAAAACAAATTATAAAAACTTAGCGATAAAAAATTTTAAAGACACTATCAAAGATCATATTATTTGTGGTATCAAAAAAGAAACCGGCATTGAAAATATGTATGAAATAATTTCAATAATTTTAGGTAATAAGGAAACAAAAAAAATATTTGAAAAAGAAATTAATGATGAAACAACTATTGACACAAAATCTTGGAAACAGACGGAAATCAAAAAGATTTTTGATGTAGTAGGCAGTAAAACAACGCCAAAGAAAAAATTAGAAGAAATAGGACAAGGAGATTTTCCTTATGTCACCACCAGGGCTTCAAACAATGGAATCGATGGCTATTATAATTTTCATACTGACGAAGGAAATGTTTTAACTATTGATTCTGCCACAATAGGTTATTGTAGTTATCAAAAAAATGATTTTACTGCAAGCGATCACGTTGAAAAATTAATCCCTAAATTTAAGATGACCGACAATATTGCCTTATTTCTGCAAACATTGTTAAACATGGAACAATTTAGATATTCCTATGGAAGAAAATATAATCAAACGAGAATTGAAAATACAAAAATATTATTACCCTTCAAAAACAATGAGACAGATTGGGATTTCATGGACAAATATGTAAAAAATATTTTAGGTAATAATAAAATATAATCTTGTTTTTAATAAGAATCTTTCGGCATGGAGTCAGAAAAACTTACAAGAAAATCCCCATGCTTGTCGTGTCTGCCTGTTAAAGTATTAGCGAAGACGAAACGAAAAAGTCGAAAAAATTAAGTTTCTGGAAACAAACTTTATGACCAACGAATTTTCACAAAAAATATTAGAAATATTAGAAAGTATTCAACGGGCAGTAAAACCAGATCCGTTTTGGTTAGATTTTTCTTTGTGGAGTACAGTGGTTTTAGCAATTACTTTATTTTGGTTGATTAAATATACCCGCGCAACGGAACGGATGGCGGTATATCAAACAACGCCAGCGATAGATGTTAATATGTGTTATGACGAAGATTCAAAAAAAACTTATTTCTGGTTTTTAAATTCTTCAAATTTACCAGGAATAGTGCGCCTAAGGCATAAAAAAAATAACGAATCAACAAAAGACACCCACACTCCGCTCCGAGTGCCACCGGGAATGAAAATGAAAACCGCTGTCGCAAATTTTAATCTTTCGCCGTCCGACGGAGATGAAATTATTCTTTATGTAACTGTCACCCCTGCTATAGATAAATCTAAAATAAAAATAAAATTTGAAAAGTCTTATAAATTTAGTGAAAATAAGTGGCTAGAAAATTCTTGGAATTTTCCTGATCCTCCTTATGACCGGTTATAGTTATGAATAAAATGTCTTTAAATATAAGCATATGAAAAAATTTGCTTTAATACCCCTTGTTGTTTTATTAGTGCTAACAGTAGGCGGTTGTTCAAAAAACCAATCTATCAAAAATATGGCGCTTGAAAAAGTAAATTTTTTCTATGGAGATAATGAGCAGTCCAATAAAATATTAGAGGCTGCTGCACAGGCAGATGGTTGGTATTTTACTCTCCAAAAAACATCCAACCCTCTACTAAAACCAACCAATATTATTGATGCGCCCTATACAACCTCCCACCAAGTAATGTTTACGAACCCTAGTAACAAAAACATAAAAAGAGTAATAACAAAAAGTTATATATTCGATGGTGATAACTATATCTGGGTCCCGCTTACCGAAACTGTATTAGAGATAAATCACGGAAATTTAAAAGAAATTTCTTCGTATAAACTTTGGCAGAGAAGTTATGGCATCCCTTTTTCTAAATAATGTTAATAAAGGTTCTTCAGTTAATACGATATATCCAACTATACCAAAATAAATAATTAATTTAAACCAACAACCAACGTTTTCCCCCCAACAAAAAAAGCCCGGCTTAAACGGGTAGGCAAGAAAATTTCTTCTAGGCACTTTCGAGCGCGGAGCCAGAAAAACCTACAAGAAAATCCCCATGCTTGTCGTGCCTGACCCGTTTAAATCGGTCTTTTTATTTTGGGACTACAAAATTCTGTTTTTAATTGACTTAATAATATATCATATAACACAAGGTCTGTCAATAGTTTTATCCTCATACTTATCCACAAGATATTAACATAAAAAGCCGCCCGAATAGGCGGCTTTTTTAATCTAAAATAAGGGAAAAATTAAACCTTAATCACGACCGGTAAAACCATGGGCCGGCGTTTGGTGGCAGTAAATAAAAACTGGCTGATATCGTTTCTGATCTTATTCTTAATGTAATCATCATCGGCCGGAGTCATCGGATTCTTGTCTTTAACAATCTTTTTAACGCGCATCCGGGTCTTTTCGATCAAATCGCGGTTTTCTTTCATATAAACGAACCCACGAGAAATCAAATCCGGATTACCGATTAAAGCGCCGGTCTTATTATCAATCGTCGCGATAATGACGATCATGCCGTCGCCGGCCATCATCCGCCGGTCGCGCAAGACGACTTCGGAAACATCGCCAACGCCTAAACCGTCAACCATAACATAATCGGACGGAACTTTTTCTTTGGTGAGCGTGCCGGAAACTTTTCCGGTCGGCGTCTTATGAAAAGCCACTACCTGGCCATTATCAGCAACAAAAATCTTCTCCCGCGGAATGCCGACCGCCTGGGCCAAATCAGCGTTCGCCTGAAGCATATAATGATTCGCTTCTATCGGCATGAAATATTCCGGCTTGAATAAGCGCATGGCTAATTTAAGATCTTCCTGCTTCGCATGGCCGCCGGCATGAATATCTAACATTCGGTAATTGATAACCTTCGCGCCCTGGCGGACAATCATATCCATCAAATTCTGAATACTGCGCTCGTTGCCAGGAATAACCGAAGAAGAGAAGAGAACCGTGTCGCCGGATTTTAAATGGACCGTGCGATGCTCGTTATTTACGACCCGGGTTAGGAAAGCGTTGCTTTCTCCCTGGGCGCCGGAACCGATAATTAAAACTTTATTATCCGGTAAGCGATTCAAATCGCGGTCTTCAACTAAAACCTGCGGATTGAATTTTAGATAGCCGATCTGATGGGCGATAGTCACGTTATCGTTCATGCTCCGGCCCTGAAGATTAACGCGGCGGCCGTACCGTTCGGCTAAATCAAAAATCTTCTGGACACGGCTTAACTGCGAAGCAAAGGTGCCGATAATAATCCGGCCATCAATCTTCTCAACTAACTTGCCGATTTCTTCGCCGATAACCGACTCGGAAAGCTGGTAGCCGGGATGAGTCGCGTCGGTTGAGTCGGCCATTAACATCAAAACGCCCTGCGCGCCTAATTGCGCGATCCGATTTAAATCAGCCGGCTTATCATTAACCGGCGAAAAATCAATCTTAAAATCGCCGGTATGGATAACCGTGCCTAAATCAGTCCTAACGACAATCGCGAAACAATCCGGGATTGAATGATTGACGCGCAAAAATTCAATATGGAAAGAGCCGCCCAATTTTATTGAATGGGTTTCGTCAATCTCTTTTATTTTCAAAACCGGTGCGGTGCGATGCTCCTGCTGGCGCTTGCGTACCAGACCGGCGGCCATCTTACCCATAAACATCGGCGGATTGCCGATTTCGCCCATAATATGCGGGATGCCGCCAATATGGTCGTAATGCCCGTGCGTAATAATGACGCCTCTAATCCAATCTTTCTTATCTTTTAAATAAGAAACATTGGGAATAATATAATCAATGCCGGGCATGTCTTCTTCTGGAAACTGGAGGCCCATGTCGATAATGATTATTTCTTTGCGATATTCAATTAAAGTCATGTTCCGGCCGACTTCTTCAAGCCCGCCTAAAACAATAATCCGCAAAGGATCCGCGGCCGGACCGAACTCCCTCTTTTCCGTCCTAAAAGGAACAAAAGGCGCCCGGCGTCGACCAGTAAAATTTTTCCGCGCCGCTGGGGCCGGAACTTTCTGCTTAACATTCATAATTTTTTTATTAAATTACTACCAAGAAAAACTATTGCTTAGCTTTGACTTGATAATTCGGGAATAGTCCCGATGATGAGTTATGTTGGATCTGTCGCCGAACATTTTTTTGAATATCCGACGATAGCTCCATGGGTCTATTGCTGAATGCTCCAATGAGTATCTGGCGATAGCTCCATTTTATATAGATCCGATAATATTTTTGGCTCCGGCCAAAATTTACCAGATTAATTTTTTCTTAGTTTTTAAATACCAGTTGCTCACGCCGCTGAAATGATCGGCCGGGTCAATAATCGCCGTGCCGGTAAATCCGCGGAGGGCTTTATCCTGGATATAGGTATAGGTCGGGGAATAAAGGAAAATCGCAGGCAGGTCTGCCGCCACGATTTCCTGGAATTTTTTATATTTAGCGATTCTGGAGGCCGGATCAACTTCCACGCGCGCTTCCGTTAGTAAGGTATCAACGATTGAATTGCTGTAAGCCGACAAATTTAGCCCCTGGCTGGCCGCCTGGCTTGAATGCCAGAATGCATAAACGTCTGGATCGCCACCAACGGATTCGCCATAAAGGATAATCTCAAAATCACGATTCTTAACCAATTCAATTGCCTGCTCGCCGTTAATTACTTTTAAGGAAATTTCTACGCCCGCCTTTTCCCAGTAGTTTTTTATTTTCTCGGCCACAGCCACATTGCCGCCGGAATCAACTACGGTTAAAACGGTCTTGAGCGGTTTCGCTTTTATGGTCTCGGCCGCTTCCGCCGGCGAATATTCATATTTTTTAATCTCTTCGTTATACGCAAAGTTATGCTTCAAAATCGGCCCGTCTTCGCGCCGGTAAATCCCGAAAAAAACATCACTAATAATCCGATCTTTATTTAAAGCCTGAGCTAAAGCGACCCGGACATCTTTTTCCGCTAAAACCTTGTTATTCTTAGCGTTAAAAAATAAAGAGAAAACCCGTGGCCGCGCCAATTCGTTAAAACGCAAAGAATTCTGCGCCAACAACTCTCCGCGGGACTCAAAAGGCAAACCGCCTAAGCCCATAATCTTGCCATCATTAAGCGCCCGAATCGCTTCCTGGTAATTAACGAAAAAAACTAAAGTAATATTTTTTATATATGGCTTCCCGCCATAATAATCTTCATTAACAACAAGCTGATACTCTTTAAGATAACCATCCTTATTTTTTAAAAAAGCTTTAAATTTATAGGGGCCAGATCCAACCGGCTTTAAATTCAATTCTGACAAAGCGGCATTATTAGATTCTATTTTCCCCCAAAAAGCTTTCGGGAGAATTCCAAAAGTAAGTAATTCCGGAAAAGGCGCGTAAGCCTCGGTTAAAATAAACTTGAGTGAAAACTCGTCAACTTTTTCCGCCTCAACCACGGAAAAAGAGGAGCGCAGAGGCGAACTATATTCCGGGGTTTTAATTAAATTAAAAGTAAAAATAACATCATCAACCGTTAGCGAACTGCCGTCATGCCATTTAACTCCTTCTTTTATTTTTATCAAATACTCCTGGCCATTAGCGCCGACCTCCATTTTTTCCACTAAATCCTCAACCAAGCGGCCGTTTTCGTCATATTTAAATAAACTTGAATAAATCAGACGGCTTAAATCTGCGTCAACATCGCGGTTAATCGCATAAAGCGGGTTAATGGTTTTTGGATAGCCGATTACACCCTCCCGATATTCGCCGCCCGGCAAAGGCAGATAAACTAAATGGTTCTTTAAAAATACTACCCCGAGATAAACCAGGTTAACCAGAACGACCAAAAAACAAATCTTGACTATTATTATCTCCCGCCGATTTAAAAATTTATTTAAATGTTTAATCTGTTCTCGACCCGGGATTTTCCGCGGCGATAGGGAATAAACCAATCTTTTGTTGGCCTTATACTGATCTGATTTCATTCGCTTTAAAAAAGCGAAAAAAGGCCAAAGCGCCTTGACCCGTTGCCATAAAGACCTGATTTTAGTTTTTAATAAGTCCACAATAATCTTAAGCTTTTATAAAGAAGACGCTTAAAGATAAGAGAAAGAAGATAATCGATAAAACTATAGTCGCCACAAAAAGTTTTTTCTCTAAACCGCGCTTGGTTAAATATACTCCACCGCCGCCACCGCCGAAAACTCCGCCTAAACCGGCACCGCGGTTCTGTAATAAAATCGCGACCATCAAGAGGACGGCAATAATAACTTGAGCGATTTTAAAATAAAAAGTCATAATTATTTCTTTATCTGGTTAACCAGGGCCAACATTGTTTCTTTATCATTAACCGCTAAATCAGCTAAAATCTTCCGGTCAACCTCGATCTTATTTTCTTTTAATAAACCGATGAATTTAGAATAAGACAAGCCCTGCTCACGGACAAAAGCGCTGATTTTTATCTGCCATAAACCGCGAATCGTTCGTTTCTTTTTCCGGCGATCAACATAAGAATGCGCGCCGGCTTTAGTGCGGGCGGTCTTCGCTAATTTAATTAAATTTTTCCGGCCCCATTTATAACCTTTAACCGCTTTTAGCAGTTTTCGTCTTTTTTTAACATGGGATACGCCGCGTTTTACTCTAGGCATAGATATTAATTATAAGGGGTTAGGGTTTTAATCGTTTTTTCTAAAGTTTTCGTAACGGAAACATCCCGGCGTTTCTGACGGCCGACATTACCGGATTCCCGGGAATTAAAATGATCCTGGCCGGCTTTGCGCTGTTGGATTTTATTTCCGCCCGTTCTTTTAAAGCGTTTAGTCGTTGCTTTATGGGTCTTTATTTTAGGCATACTGATAATAGCTTTCCAGATTAAAAAAACAGGCAAACACCTGAATTTAACCGGTATTACTTTTTGTTAATCAATATAATAGTAAATCTTCCGCCCTGATTTGTCAAGGGTTGTTCGGCTTCAACCTGAAGCTCGGAGTTTTCTTGAAGCTTAGCGACAAAGCCGCGCATTATCTCGCCGGCCTTCTGCGGATACTGCCTTTCCCGACCGCGAAGAATAAGCTCTACCTTTACTTTATCGTCTTTAGCTAAAAATTTTTCGGCTTGAGCGATTCGTAATCCTAAATCATGCTCGCTAATCCGGAAAGACAGGCGGATATTCTTAATATCAACTTTTTTCTGCTGCATTTTTTGGCGGTGTGCCTGTTTTTCTTTTTCGTATTTTAACTGGCCGAGATTAACGATTTTTACGACCGGCGGATTGGCTTTCGGATTAACTTCGACTAAATCGAGCTCCGCTTCCCGCGCCATCTGCATAGCTTTCTCGGTTGTCATCTTGCCGATCGCTTCATTATTCTCATCAATTACAAAAACCTCAGGCACCCTGATATTAGTATTGGCTTTAAAAATCGGTTCCGGAGCCTTCCTTTCAATTCGATGGAATTTAATGCGCATGGTTATAAATATTAGCTTTAATTATACCTTATTTATATCGTAAAATCAGCTGAAAGTCAACCTTAAAATTACCACGATCATTGACGGAAGGCCCTTAATAACCTTTAAAACCAGCCCTAAAAGATAAACACAGAATATCAACAAGCCGAAAAACCTTCCCCTTGACAAACAATATTGGTTAATATAAAATAAGGTTATTAAAAATAAAACAGAATATATTCATAAAAACAAGATAATTCTTTATCTCTGTTTTTTTCTGTCTATTTCGGACCTTAAAAAATTTATAATAAACAATCATGGTGATGGTTTAAATTTTGATGCTAATCGGCATCAATTCACTTAGCCTAACTTCATCCGGAGGTAAAGCTAAGCAATAAAAAATTTGTCCGTTTTAAAAACGGAATCATATACGAAAACGCAAGTTTTCATGACCAAGAGTCAATCAAATTTGAGAGTTTGATCCTGGCTCAGGATGAACGCTGGCGGCGTGTCTAAGGCATGCAAGTCGAATGTCTGTAGCAATACAGGCATGGCAAACGGGAGAGTAACACATTGGCAACCTACCTCTAAGACGAGGATAACCTTGCGAAAGCGAGAATAATACTCGATGGTATCAAGAAACACAAGTTTTTTGATTAAAGCTCCGGCGCTTAGAGAGGGGCCTATGGCCTATCAGCTAGTTGGTGAGGTAATAGCTCACCAAGGCTACGACGGGTATGGGGCGCGAGAGCGTGATCCCACTCACTGGGACTGAGACACTGCCCAGACTCCTACGGGAGGCTGCAGTCAAGAATCTTCCCCAATGGGCGAAAGCCTGAGGGAGCGACGCCGCGTGTATGAAGAAGCTCTTCGGAGTGTAAAATACTTTTATCAGTGACGAACACATGACGGTAACTGATGAATAAGGGGCTGCTAACTTCGTGCCAGCAGCAGCGGTAATACGAAGGCCCCAAGCGTTATCCGGATTTATTGGGCGTAAAGCGTCCGTAGGTGGCTTATCGCATCTCCTGTCAAATCTCGGGGCTCAACTCCGAGCCGGCGGGAGAGATGGACAAGCTAGAGACTGGAAGAGGCAAACGGAATTGCTGGTGTAGGGGTTAAATCCATTAATATCAGCAAGAACACCAAATGCGAAGGCAGTTTGCTAGGACAGTTCTGACACTCAGTGGACGAAAGCGTGGGG